>CANJWH010000086.1 GCA_947478465.1 Bacteroidota bacterium | reverse complement strand
TTTAGATAACAACAGCCAGATTATTGGCAATGTACCTTTTGATGCAAAAGGAGTGAGGGTAGGGGATGCAGCACAATTAAGTTTTGCAGGAAGCATGCGTTACGAGCCGATTAAAAATCTTTATTTTAAACCACAGTTTACTTATTTCGGACAAAATTACTCTAACTTTAACCCCACAGATTTGTCAGCAGATAAAGGTACAGCAGGTAAACAATCATGGCAAATACCAAGTTATGGTTTGCTTGATATGCATGCGGGATATGGATTTAAATGGCAGAAAATACGATTTGATTTAAGAGTTAGCGTTTTAAATGTGTTCAATAAAATATATGTTTCCGATGCTTTAAATAATTCTGTTAACAACAGCTTTAATTCCACAGCAGCCGGAGTTTATGTTGGAATGGGAATACGCTACAATACTTCACTAACAATTTCTTTTTAAACAATTACAATGAAAAAATTACTCAGCTTGCTGTTTACAGCACATTGCGCACTTGCCACATTTGGCCAGGCTAACCTTCCAACATCATGGAGTTCTGATGGTGCAACTCCAACGGGTTGGACAATCTCGGGTGTTGATTATTATACCAGCAGTGCAGCTTACTCAGCGCCATCAAGCTTTAAACTCAACAATACTGCAGATTATGTGATGGTTAATATTGCTGATGACCCGGGTGCAGTTACCTATTATATTAAAGGTTCTACAACGGGAAATCCTTTTCAGGGAACATTCACCATTCAGGAAAGTGTAAACGGAACTACCTGGACAACCCTGCGACAGTTTGTTGATGCTGCTCTTGACGTTAGCAGCTGGGTTCAATATACAGACAACCCAAATCCTGCCAGCCGCTACATTCGTTTTTACTTTACCAACAAGGTAAGCGGTGCAAACGTTGCGCTTGACGATATTAATATTGCAGAACCTGCTGCTGGTCCCGCTCAGGAAATTGCATTAGCTCAGGGTGCTAACCCGGTTGTAAACGGTGGTTCTGCCAGTGTTGGAGCAGCTAACGGTGGTTCTGCAGATCTTACTTTAACGGTTTATAATCTGGGAACTGTTAATGTTTTAAATATTACTTCAACTACTATTACAGGCGCAAATGCTTCTGAATTTACAGTTACTACAACACCTTCAAGCACCAATGCAGGCTCACAAGGAGATTTAATCATCAGTTTTTCGCCTACACAAACCGGAACAAGAACTGCACAACTGAGCATTGCAAATGACGACAGCAACGAGAACCCTTTTATTGTTAATCTCTTTGGGTATGGCGATTTTCTTGCAAACGAACCAAGCCAGCAACCGGCTAATTTAACGTTCAGCAATGTTCGCTCGTTCCGTTTCAATGGCTCGTTTCAGGCAGCTTCACCTGCTGCGTCAGGTTACCTTGTGTTGAGAAAAACAGGAAGCGCAGTTACCGAAGTTCCTGTTGACGGCACAAGTTATTCTGCAGGTGATAATATTGGTGATGCAAAAGTTGTTTTCAGTGCTAATCACACTTCATTCTCACCTAACTTTATTGTTGCAAATACGCAATATTATTTTGCTGTTTTCAGCTACAACGGTTCAGGAACTTATACTAATTACAAAACAACAAGCCCACTTACAGGAAATGTAACCACAACAGGAGCTAATATCGGAAGCACGTATTCAGGTATCAATACACAGGCAACTACTTTTATTTCGGATTTAACAACCTTAATTAATCCCCATTTTACCTTGTATTACAGCGATTATGAAGAAACCATGATTAAACTTTTTGCTTCACGCGATACTACTAACGGCCAAAAAGTAGTAACTGATGTTTATACCAGTGAGAAATACGTGTATGACGAACCATTTGACTGGTCGGTAATGAGCCGTGAGCATACCTATTGCCACAGCTGGATGCCAAGTTATCCTGACCAAAACGGACCTGAATATTCAGACTTTCATAACCTTTTTCCTGTAAACCAGAATACAGCTAACGTTCATCGTTCAAATTATCCGATGGGTGAGGTTGTTAACGCTACTTATACTTATATGGACGGACAATTCGGAACCGATGCAAACGGTAAAAACGTTTGGGAACCACGCGACCAGCATAAAGGTGATGCTGCCCGCGCCATATTTTATATGGCTACTTCTTATAATACATCAACTGTTAACTGGGGATTACCTGATTATATTTCATCACTTATTCAATACGGACAAGACCAGGATGTTTTGAAAGCATGGCACTGGCAAGATTCACCGGATGCGTGGGAAATTGCCCGTAATGACTTTTTGGATTCTTTACAGAGCAACCGTAATCCATTTGTGGATAGTGTAAACTATGTATGCTACATCAACTTTGATAATATGACCTATGTTCCTAATCCTGGAGCAATTCCCTGCACGGTAACTCCTTCAGCAATAAAAGAGAATAATGTAGCGGAATTATCGGTTTACCCAAATCCAAATGATGGAAATTTTGGAGTAAATGTTTCATTAAAAGAAAATGAGATGGTGATGGTTCGTATTTCAGATATTACCGGTAAAACAGTTTATGAACGAAACGAAAACCTGAAATCAGGAAACAACCGTATGATGGTTGCATCCACAAACCTTGCTAAAGGAATTTACACCTTGCAACTCTTAAGTGCCGGAAACATAAGCACCGAAAAACTGGTGATTAAATAAATAAAACGTAGTTTACTTTTTAAGCAAAGGGCTAACCAATAGGTTGGCCCTTTGCTTTTTTAATCTCCCAACTTTGGTAAACTGTTTCATGGAAAAATGAATAGGCCTCCCAAGATTGGGAGATGGCTTCATGAAAAAACGAATGCACCTCCTAAGGTTGGGAGATGGGTTCACGAAAAAATGAATGCACCTCCTAAGGTTGTGAGATAGTATAATGGAAAAAAAAGGGCAAAAAAAGACCTCCGTTTCTATCAAACGGAGGTCTTTTAATCAAAAACATAAAGAAACTACTAACGGTGCAAAACAGTCAGCTTTTTAGTAACCGTATTGTCGGCTATAGTAACGCTAAGAATATACACACCTTCAGCAAACTGAGCAGTATTGTATTGAACCACACCGGCATTATTTTTTAGTTGTCTGCTGTCAATACGTTTGCCTGTAAAATCATAAACTGAAAGGGTAACATCACCTTTATCAGTTCCGGTTGAAATGTTTACAACCTCATTAGAAGGGTTAGGGTAGATGCTGAAAGAATTTTTACTTTCATTTTCAATACCCACTGTACCATCACAATTTGTTGTAGTTATTGCGTTTGTTACACCAGGGCTTGTGCAATGTTTGCTGAAGTCAACATCATTATTTTGTGTGTCAGTTCCATCAGGATACCTTGAAAGGCCCAATTGATTACTGGTGTTGTTATCACCATTAACAACTCCTGTACCTTCAGAAAAAGGAGCAACGCAGGTTCCTTCATAACTTAAGGCATCTATAAAGTTTGAGGTTCCTATCTCCCATATTGCCATTCCGTCAGGGGCACCATTCTGAATAAAATCTGCTAAAGCAGTTTCAGTTTGATTGCAGTTTGTAACATAATTACCGCTGCCACAAATTACATAATACTGACCTGGGTTTAAAGTGTACGAAGCCAGGAAAATTGTGTCATAATTAGTAGCATTAGCGCCATTATGCAGAATAATCGCATATCCTGAAAGGGCAATGCTCACAGAACCCGTATTTTTTAATTCAATAAATTCAGTTGTGTCAGTTGATGGGACATCATAATCCACTTCATTAATAACAAGCCCAAATGTACCAATCCCCTGTTGTGCATTAGTTACAAAAGCAATAAAGATAAAAGATAAAAAGAGTAGCGATTTTTTCATAAAATAAGTTTTAATAATTATTCTGCAAATGTAAAATAATTGACTTTGGTTTGCACCAAGTCAGTAATAATTTAAGATTTCTTAACCTGAAAGGAAATGACTTAATAGCTTTCGTAAACCATTGAAGACACATCTGAAATTACAGAAGCAAGTTCATCAAAGTCATTACCTCTGGTCATGACGCAAATTAAGTAAGGTTTACCTTTTTTATAAACAATTCCGCAATCATGAAGCTGTTTGATATTGCTTTCAGCTAAACCTCGTTCACCAAATTTATGCGCAACAACAATATCAGCAGGTAGTTTTGCCACCAACCCTTTTTTGAAATCTGAGTGACTAAGGTATTCCAATCCTTTTTCTGACATTGCTTTATTTAAATACGAAGCATTATAAAGCATTCTGAAAAATGATGAATAATCATTTACAGACATAAAATCATCAGGTGATTTTAACCCTGGGACATCAATTCCTAAATCAGAATATACTTTATTAAGAATAGTTTCCTCAATATTCATTAGTAGTAAATTCTTTGCCTCATTATCTGAATATGCAATCATGTTATTAATAAGTTGGTCAACTGTATAAGAATTGCCTATTTTTATAAGAGCATGATTAGTTATATTTGGATTTGTTAAATCTTCAGTATGTTTTGTATAGTTTATTGTTTTACTGAGAAATCCGGGTGAATGCTCAGGTTCTGCTTTATGCAAGGCAGCAATCATAATGGGGACTTTCAAAAGACTTGCCGGTGAAAACAATTCATTTTCACCAATTCCAATCCAAGGTCCATTACTTAAATCTCTAAAATATACAGAAACATGAGAAGCTCTGTTTTCTGATTTTACCTCACTAATATAATCCTTTAATTTTTTTTCCAGAATTATCATAGAACTTCTGCTGGAAGAAGCTAAGTCCTGACACTCAAGTAGGGGACTAATAAATTTGTAACCGCTTTCGCGTATTTCTTGTATTTCATGATGTTTTTCTGCAATAGCAATATCCTTTCCTTTTTCTTTTCCCGTGTATCTGCCAATATAATAACCTAAACCTGCAGTTGCTAAAGCAATAAAAATTAATAAGAATCTATTCTTTAACATAAAACATTAATGTAAATAAAAATTATTCTGGACCGCTAAATTAGCTTAACACAGTGCAACAGCTATTATAGGTAAATTAAAATCGACAACCATCTATAAATGAATGACGAAAAGATGGGGAAACCAATCCAAATTCACTGGATTAATTTCCCCTTAACATTGTGTTGAAATAATTTACTCTTTATTGGAAGATTTTCTGGGCTTTTTCTCTTTTTCCTTCTCTCCGCCTTTAATGATATTAATAACGATTTCTTCTTTTTTGGGATCTAAATCAATATTAATAGTATCGCCTTCATTTATTTGCGCACCTATGATCTGCTCTGCCATAGGATCTTCCAGATATCTCTGAATAGCGCGTTTCAATGGACGAGCACCAAAGTTGGCATCGTAGCCTTTATCAGCAATGTAATCTTTAGCTTTATCTGAAATCTTGACCTCGTAGTTTAGTTCATTCAAACGTTTGTAAAGACTCTTTAATTCAATGTCAATAATTTTATGAATATCTTCTTTCTGCAATGGATTGAAGAGTAATACGTCATCAATACGGTTCAAAAATTCAGGAGCAAATGCTTTTTTTAATGATTTTTCAATTAATGATTTTGCATCATCTGTGACAGCTGCAGTTCTTGCGCTTGTAGCAAAACCAACACCTTGTCCAAAATCTTTCAACTGACGGGTTCCTATATTTGAAGTCATAATGATGATAGTATTCTTGAAATCAATTTTTCTGCCAAGACTATCAGTCATCTGACCATCATCAAGAGCTTGCAACAAAAGGTTAAACACATCAGGATGCGCTTTTTCAATCTCATCCAAAAGAATAACAGCATACGGTTTACGTCTTACTTTTTCGGTCAATTGTCCACCTTCTTCATAACCGATATAACCAGGAGGAGCACCAATCAAACGTGATACAGAGAATTTCTCCATGTATTCGCTCATGTCAATTCTGATAAGCGCATCATCGTTGTCAAACAAATAATTTGAAAGCACTTTAGCTAATTGGGTTTTACCAACTCCGGTAGGACCAAGGAAAATAAAAGAACCTATAGGTTTATTAGGATCTTTCAAACCTGCACGATTACGCTGAATGGCTTTCACCACTTTGCGAATAGCCTCATCCTGACCAATAACTTTATCTTTAATAGCTTCATACATTCCCATTAAGCGACTGCCTTCATTCTGCGCAATACGCTGAACAGGAACTCCTGTCATCATTGCCACAACTTCTGCAACGTTATCCTCTGAAACTGTTTCACGATTACTTTTTGTTTCTTCTTCCCATTTTTTCTTTTCAACTTCTAACTCATCCAGCAATTTACGCTCTGTATCTCTAAGGTTGGCAGCTTCTTCATATTTCTGGCTGCGAACTACTTTATTTTTCAGTTCTTTTATGTCCTCAACTTTCTTCTCCAGTTCAATAATATTTTGCGGAACTTTAATGTTAGTGATGTGAACGCGAGACCCTGCTTCATCCAAAGCATCAATTGCTTTGTCAGGAAGATGGCGGTCACTCAGGTAACGAGCAGTTAATGTTACGCAAGCTTTAATGGCATCATCAGTATAAGTTACATTGTGGTGATCTTCATATTTTGATTTAATGTTGTTCAAAATCTGAATTGTTTCATCAACAGTTGTTGGCTCAATAATTACTTTCTGGAAACGTCTGTCCAAAGCACCGTCTTTTTCAATGTATTGACGGTATTCATCTAATGTTGTTGCGCCTATGCACTGGATTTCACCACGTGCCAGTGCCGGTTTAAACATATTGGAAGCATCTAATGAACCGGATGCTCCACCAGCACCAATAATTGTATGTATCTCATCAATGAATAAAATAACATCGGGTGATTTTTCCAGTTCGTTCATCACCGCTTTCATACGTTCTTCAAATTGTCCGCGATATTTTGTTCCGGCAACAAGTGAAGCCAAATCCAAAGTTATTACACGTTTATTAAAAAGAACACGCGAAACTTTACGTTTCACAATTCTTAATGCAAGACCTTCTGCAATTGCTGATTTTCCAACACCCGGCTCGCCAATTAAAATTGGATTATTCTTTTTCCTGCGGCTCAAAATCTGTGATACACGCTCAATTTCTTTTTCACGACCAACAATAGGATCTAATTTATCATCTTCAGCTGCTTTTGTTAAATCACGACCGAAATTATCAAGCACAGGAGTTTTAGATTTGCTGTCTGTAGGTTTGCGGGTGCTTGCACCAAATGTGCCGCTGTCTGCATCATCGTCATCATCAGCAGGAGTTCCATGTTCAGCTTTTGGTGGTGTGCTTGTTACTTCACCCAAGGCAGCTCTAACTGAATCATAATCCACTTTATAGTTTTCTAAAACTTTTGTAACAACGCTTTCTTCGTCTTTTAAAATTGAAAGCAATAAATGTTCTGTTCCTATTGTATCGCTTTTAAAAGTTTTTGCTTCAAGAAAAGTTATCTTGAGAGCCTTCTCAGCTTGTTTTACCAAAGGAATATTCTCGGGTGTTTGTTTTTTAGAAACAATGCTGCCTGTTTTAACTGAGCCTTCAATCTTCCTGCGCAGTTCAACCAGATCAACACCCAATGAAAGAAGAACATTAATTGCTCTTCCTTCTCCATCACGAATTAATCCTAGCATAAGATGTTCAGTTCCTATGTAATCGTGTCCTAAACGTAATGCTTCCTCGCGGCTGTAGCTGATTACATCTTTTACCTGTTGTGAGAATTTAGCTTCCATAATTTTTATCTTATATATATTCTTTTAAAACTACCAAGATTTGAGTTGAATTTCCAAACGAAATTGCGTCAATAATACTTATATTTTGAAGGCACTCAAAAATAGTTTACAAATATACCTCTGTTTTGTTTCTGATTGTTAATTACCAACTGAAAATTGTTAATAAAATAACACCTTTTCGTGAACTATATTTGACTACTTTCGGGGCTCTTTGGAAAATGACTAATCAAATAGTGTGCAAATAAATTTATAAACGAAAAAAATGGCAGAAGGCGAAAAAATTATCAGAATTAATATTGAGGAGGAAATGAAGAGTGCCTACATTGATTATTCAATGTCGGTGATTGTTTCAAGAGCTTTACCGGATATAAGAGACGGGTTAAAACCGGTTCACCGCAGAGTGTTATATGGCATGTTGGATTTAGGTGTCCTGTCAAATCGTCCGCATAAGAAGTCAGCTAGAATAGTAGGGGAGGTGCTTGGTAAGTATCACCCGCATGGTGATACATCGGTTTATGACACCATGGTGCGTATGGCCCAGGAATGGAGTTTGCGTTATCCTTTGGTTGATGGACAGGGTAACTTTGGTTCTGTTGATGGTGATAGTCCTGCTGCGATGCGTTACACCGAAGCAAGATTAAAAAAGATCGCAGAGGAATTATTGGCAGATATTGATAAAGAAACAGTTGATTTCCAAAATAATTTTGATGATACGCTGAAAGAACCAACAGTTCTTCCTGCAAAAATCCCTAACCTTCTTATTAACGGAGCTGCCGGTATTGCTGTAGGTATGGCTACCAATATGGCTCCACACAACCTTTCGGAAGTGGTTGACGGTATTGTTGCCTATATTGACAACAAAGAAATAACAATGGAGGAATTACTGAAATATGTAAAAGCTCCTGACTTTCCTACAGGCGGGATTATTTATGGTTATGAAGGTGTGAAAAATGCCCTGGAAACCGGAAAAGGTAAAATAGTAATGCGTGCACAAACTTCGTTTGAGCAATTACCAAACGGAAAGGAAGTAATTATTGCGCACGAAATTCCATATCAGACGAATAAGGCGATGATGATTAAGCAAACAGCTGACCTTATCAACGATAAAAAACTGGATGGTATTTCTGACATACGTGACGAAAGTGACCGTAACGGAATGCGCGTTGTTTATGAATTGAAGAGAGATGCAATTCCAAACGTAGTATTAAACAATCTATTTAAGTATACAGGATTACAGAGCTCATTTTCAGTTAATAACATCGCATTAGTTGGTGGACGTCCGATGGTTCTAAACCTGAAGGATATGATCCATTATTTTGTGGAACACCGTCACGAGGTGATTGTACGCAGAACACAGTTTGAACTGGCACAGGCCGAGAAAAGAGCTCATATACTTGAAGGTTTGCTTATTGCTCTTGACCATTTAGATGCAGTTATCAAATTAATCCGCGATTCGGCAACACCTGATGAAGCCAGAGAAGGTTTAATGACCAGCTTCGGGTTATCTGAGATACAAGCACGTGCAATTCTTGAAATGCGCCTGCGTGCATTAACCGGACTTGAAAGAGATAAACTGAAGGCCGAGTATGATGAGTTGATGAAATTCATTGCATTTTGTAAAGAAATTCTTGCCAGTGAAACGTTGAGGATGAAGATTATCAAAGACGAACTTCTGGAAATGAAAGAAAAATATGGTGATGAGCGCAGAAGCCAAATCGTTTATTCTGGTGAGGATTTGAGAATTGAAGATATGATTGCTGATGACGATGTGGTTATAACCATTTCGCATATGGGATATATCAAACGCACAGCGCTTAGCGAATACAAAACACAAGGCAGAGGCGGAAAAGGTTCAAAAGGCAGCACAACCCGCGATGATGACTTTTTAGAGCACATGTTTGTGGCTTCTATGCACAATTATATGCTATTTTTCACTCAGCAGGGACGTTGTTTCTGGATGCGCGTTTATGAAATTCCGGAAGGAACCAAGCAAAGCAAAGGAAGGGCTATTCAGAACGTAATTAATATTCCCGGTGATGATAAGGTTGTTGCTTTCATTAACGTGAAAGACCTTAAAGACGAGGAGTATATCAACAACAATTTCATCATCATGTGCACAAAGAATGGTGTGATTAAGAAAACAACACTTGAAGCTTATTCACGTCCACGCACAAATGGTATCAATGCAATTACTATCCGCGAAGGCGATGAGTTACTTGAAGTAAAAATGACCAATGGTAAATCTCACATCCTTCTGGCTATTAAATCCGGAAGAGCAATTCACTTCCCTGAAGAAAAGGTTAGACCAATGGGTAGAAATGCATCTGGAGTAAGAGGTATACGCATGGTAGAGAAGAAGGATTGCGTGATTGGAATGGTTTGTGTAGACGACCCGCAGACTACAATTCTGACAGTGAGTGAAAAAGGTTATGGAAAACGGTCTGACATTGATGAATACAGAATTACAAACCGAGGTGGAAAAGGCGTAAGAGCATTAAAAGTAACTGACAAAACAGGAAAACTGATTGCTATTAAAGATGTGACGAATGAGAATGATTTAATGATTATCAATAAATCAGGCTTAACCATCCGAATAGCAGTTGAAGATCTTAGGGTAATGGGAAGAGCAACACAAGGTGTCCGTTTGATTAATCTTAAAGACGGAGATAAAATAGCCGCTGTTGCAAAGGTAAATGCCGATAAAGAAGAAGAACGCACAGCTATTGAGGGCACAGAGCTTCCGGCTGAAAATCTACCTGATGAACCTGAAGAACTGGATGATGATGTTGCTGATGATGAAGGTGAAGAAGGCGCTGATGATAATTCAACTGAAACTAAAGGTGAAGAATAACAACTAATTATAAATCAATTACTAAAGAATGAAATCATTACTAACAACCGCAGCGGCTATACTAATAGGTGGCTCTGCTGCAATGGCACAAGCGGGAAAGGTAACAAGTGCATACAATTACTTTACTTCATATAATCAATACAAAGATGCAAATGACCTGCGTGAAGCTGTTGACTATATAGAGCCGGCAACAACCAATGAGAAAACAATGCTGAGCGCCAAAACCTTTTATTACAGAGGCTTGATTTATCATGCTATTTTTCAGGATAGCAGCGCGAAGGCTAAATCAATTGTTACCGAACCGCTTATTTTAGCTACAGACTCATACATCAAAACACTTGAACTCGATGCTAAAAAGGAATATTCTAAAGAGGTAATAGGAAGATTATATATAGCGGCCAACCAGTTTTATAATATAGGCATCAAAGAATACAATGAGAAGAAGAACAACCTCAAAGCGGTTGAGTATTTTGAAAAGGTATTGCAAATAAACGGGTTGCCTGAAATTGTTGCAGCTGACAAAGCAGAAATGCCTTATTACGGGTTTCTGGATACCAACGCTACCAGTATTGCCGCTGCAGCTGCTTTTGAAATGAAAGACTATGACAAGGCAAAGAAGTATTTCCAGATTATGATGGATAGAGGTTTTCGTGCAGGACGCCCTTATACTAATATGGCACAGTTACTTAAAGCTGAGAAAAATGACGAAGCAATGCTTGAAGTTCTTAAAAAAGGAAGAGCGAAATATCCTGAAGATCCTGCCTTGATTATTGAAGAATTGAATTATTATTTATCTACCGGGAAAGACAAGGAAGCAGAGGCTAATCTTCAACTGGCTATTTCAAAAGACCCTAATAACCATCAATTGCATTTTGCGCTTGGAAGTATTTACGATAAACTTTCGTCACCGGATGATGCCGCAAAAAAACCTTCAAAGGAAGAATATCAGGCTTTGAGAAAGAAAGCTGAGGCTGCATATTTAAAAGCTATTGAGTTAAGCCCGGATTATTTCAATGCAATTTATAACCTTGGAGCATTATATTTTAACGAAGGTGGAGATATTCTGAAAACTGCTGGTGATATATCAGACAATAAAGTTTATGAGCAGGAAACTAAGAGAGCAGAAGCACTTTTACAAAAAGCTTTACCTTATTTAGAGAAAGCACACAAACTTGATGCAAAAGATAAAAATACACTTATCTCTTTAAAAGAATTGTATTTCCGTAATGGGGATGAAGCAAAATATGCTGAGATAAAAGCTTTGCTTGGTGGTAAATAATATGAAGTAAATCAGAAAGGGAGAAAGGTTAAAACATTTCTCCCTTTTCGTTTGTTAAGTCACTTAACATAATGTTTATTATAAGACATAAGTATTGCCAAGTAATTGTGCTTCAATATCCCCGTAAATGATAATTTGCGTATTTTTTAAGGAACTACCGTTATAACCACATTACCAGTTTTCTGCCCACTTTCAACATATTTGGTGGCTTCCACAATCTGATCTAAATTATAATGGCGGTCAATAACGGGTTTAAATTTTCCTGTTTCGGCCAGTTCTTTCAGAAACAAAACATCTTCTTTACAGATGGTTGGTATTGGGAATAATAATTTCTTCCCACCCTGTTTTGGTGTTATTAATGCCAGCCAGATGTTTTCACCGTTTTTGCCCAGTTCAGTTGATATATAAATTCCTGTTTTAGTTAATAAAGGTTTGCAGGCTCCGAATGAACTTTTGCCCACAGCATCAAATATGAAATCAAATACCTGGTTGGTTTTAGTAAAATCCTGTTTGGTATAATCTATTACCTCATCAGCGCCTAATGATTTTATGAGCGCAACATTTTTGGTGTTGCCAACGGCTGTAACCCTTGCGCCAAAATGTTTTAACAACTGAACCGCTGCCGAGCCTATTGCGCCTGTAGCCCCGTAAACCATTACATTTTGTCCTTTTTCAACTTTTGCCGCACGTATATCACACAAGGCATAATGTGCTCCTTCAACCATTGGCGCAGCTTCTTCAAACGTAAAACCTGAGGG
>CANJWH010000085.1 GCA_947478465.1 Bacteroidota bacterium | reverse complement strand
GAAGGATTAGAAATATCGTAAATACTCATTTCGCCATCTCCGCCATTGGCATAGAGGCGTGCGGTGGGTGCATCAACGGTGATGGTATGTGCGCGTGAGAAAAGCGAATTAGAATCATAAACGATGGGAGCTGAATCGGGGAGGAAGGAGACATCGGCAATCTGGAAACGAGCGCCAGACTGGTCGCCTACCATGTAGAGGTGACCGTTGTAGAAATCGTAATCGCGGTTTACAACGGATGAGCCTTGTGATGCGGCAGGAATGGTAATGACCGGGAAAATATTCTGCGCATCGGTAACATCAAAAATGTGTGCGCCAAGTGTGGAGCCTATTACACCGTATTCTTTTCCATCTTGCACAAAGCCGAAGATTTCGTTGTAGATGCTTTGGTGAGAGGTGAAGTCGGTGAGGGTGGTATCTTGCCAGTGGTAGAGGAGGTGGATGTTGAGGCTGTCCTGGGCGGTGGAGGTGAGGGGTAATAAGTAAGATGTAATAGGTAATATCACACTAATCAATAGTATTTTTTTCATTGTGAAATAATTGTTTGCGGCAAAGTTAGGGTTTACTTTTTGAGTTAGCATCTTGACTACGCTCGATGTGACATTATCTGCATAACGAATGATTTTACTAAGTTTGGGCGGCTAAAAAAAAACAGACTTTGACCTTCGAGCAGATTATAAAAGATTTAAAGAACGGAATTTACAAACCGGTTTATTTTCTCATGGGCGAGGAGCCCTTCTATATTGATGTAATCTCTAATTACATTGCGGAACATGTGCTGGACGAAACGCAGAAGGAGTTTAATCAAAGTGTTCTTTACGGTTCAGATGTTGATGCGCTAACTATTATCAGTGAGGCAAAACGTTTTCCAATGATGGGTGATTATCAGGTGGTGATTGTGAAAGAGGCACAAAACGTAAAAAACCTTATTCCCAAGAAACAGGATGATAATGACCCTTTTCTTGCCTATGTTGAAAAGCCGCAGAAGTCAACTCTGCTTGTAATTTGCTATAAATACAAAAAACTTGACAAGCGCAAAGCACTGGCCAAAACCATTGACAAAACAGGCGTTTTGTTTGAGTCTGAAAAGTTGAAAGACTATAAAGTTGCAGATTGGATAAGTGATTATGTAAAGCGAAAGGGCTATGTAATTAATGAGCGCAACGCAAGTCTGCTGGCCGAATATCTTGGTAACGATTTAGGGAAAATTGTAAATGAAACCGGTAAGGTTTTTATCAGTCTTCCCAAAGGTGCTGAACTTACTGCCGACATTATTGAGCGCAATATTGGCATCAGCAAGGATTATAATATTTTTGAATTACAGAATGTATTCGGACAAAAGGATGTTTTAAAAACCACACGCATTGTACATTACTTTGCGCAGAATCAAAAAGAGCATCCTTTGCCTTTAATAATGGCCTCACTATATGGATATTTCTCTAAGCTTATTAAGTACCATTTTCTTAAAACTACGGTGCCATCATCTCAATTGGCCAGTGAAATGGGCGTAAATCCATATTTTATGAAGGACTATGAAACTGCTGCACGCAATTATCCTGAGCGCAAAGTGCGTCAAATAATTTCGTGGTTACGCGAAATGGATGTAAAATCAAAAGGGGTGGATAACCCGAGTACCGACCATGGTGAGTTGTTGAAAGAGTTTTTCTTTAAAGCAATGCATTAAATCAAAAAAAGGCTGTCCGATTTATCGGACAGCCTTTTTTTGGTTTGTTTCTGTTTTTTTATTGTTCCTGTTGCTCAACTTCGCCAACAGGCTGAACTTCACTAAAGCGTTGTACTCCATCTATCCAATCACCTTCAAATTTATTTTGCGTCATAGCATCACCTGGGGTTTCCCAGATGTAATGACCGCGCCCTTGCATTTTATTTGCTTCCCAAGTTCCAATATAACGATCACCATTTTTCCAGATCATGCTCCCACGACCTTCCATTTCACCCTGAAGAAAAGTTCCTTTGTAAACATCACCATTCTTCCAGGTGTAGGTTCCCTGTCCTTCCGGTTTACCTTTGAACCATGCTCCATTATAGTTGTCCCCATTTTTAAAAATAAACTTTCCACTGCCGGTAAAGCAGTTGCCTTCTATACATTGCGCATTGGCAAAGGAAAACAATGCAAAAATGAATACTGTTAAAACTGATATTGTCTTTTTCATAGTAGGGTTTAATTGTGAAAAATGATATTGATACGCGAACAAAAATAATAAGGTTTATCGTTCCACAATAATTATTTTTCGTAAATCTCAATTTAGGATAAAATACTATTTACCCATTCTGAACTTTATGGGCTAATTTAATAAGCCTAATTCACCAAAGGCATATTCTACAGTAAGCAATGCTTTTCTGTTTTTTGTTACCAGTTCAATAAGTTTAAGTCCTGCGTTAATGGAACTCATTTCTCTTGCATTTATCATAAATAAAGAACTTTCACCTGCATCAAACATTCTTTTTTCGGCCGAAAGGAGAGATTTATAATCCTTTACAGTGTTCGAATAAAGTTTAATCTGTTGCGTTGAGGTGTTATGCTCATTCAGGCTTGCTTTTGCTTTGTTTATTAATTCCAGATTTTTGTTTTGAAGTTCAAATTCAGCATCCAAAAGTTTAAGTTTGGTTAATTGCAGTTCGCCTCGCTCTTTTCTTAACAGCAGTGGCATATAAAATGTTAAACCCCATTTGTAATTGTTGATACTGTAGTTGCTGAAAACATCACTTTTAACAGGAACAGAAATAGCATTATAATTAATATTTAACAGAGGTTTTAGTTTTTCTGTTTTCCATTTTTTTTCAATTTCAAGTTTTGAAATTTTAAACTTTGAAATAGCAATCGCAGGATGCGAAATTTTAATGCTATCAATTCTTAATAAATATGATTCTGCTTCATTTTCATTGATAATTATAGAATCAAATTCAATGGGTATAATGTTTTCCTCCATTTCAAGAGGAATGTTATTTTCATTCCACAGAAATGTTGAAAGAAATAGTGACTTGTTTTTGTACTCAAGTTTTGCTTGCTGAAAATTAAGCCTCCTGTCCTGAACCTGAATGCCCGATTCGAGTGTGTCAACAAATGGTCTGTCGCCTAATAATGCACTTTGTTTTACGCCTTGAAATCTTTGTTCTGCAGTTATAAGAGCATTTTCAAATACTAATAAATTATTATACGCGGTGAACCAATCCCAATATGTTTTTCCTGCATTGTAGATAAGCTCATTCAATATTAATTGCTGGTCTGCAAGTGAAGCCTCTGCATAAATTTTTGCTTGTTTTAGTGTAGCTCTGCGCTCGTCTATAAATAAACCTTGTCCAATTGGTATTGAAATTCCGGCATAAGCAAGCCCTTGAGAAGGAACAGAACTTTCAGGACTTAAAAATGCACCTTGATTTTGTTCATATCCACCTTTAAGTTCTACACCATACCAGGTTGGGATTTTAAAACCTGAGTTAATGAGACTAAAATATTTTTTTTCGTCAAAATATTTTTGATCAATATTTGTAAACGCAGAAGGATCAAAAGCCCCTCTAGCATTTAATATTCCGGCCTGTCCTGCTTTTGGTAAAAGCTTTGCCTGTTTTGCAACAGGGTGGTTTTGTTTTACAAATTCTAAAAAATCTGAAAATGAAAACACCGTCAGGGAGTCATTTTCAGCTACTGCTATAACATACAAAAACAGTGAGATAAACAATATTGAAATAAACTTCATTTTTTATTTTCTGCTTTTTCGTTTTGTTTATAATAATCTGGAGGAAAGCCATTGATTTTGCGCCATAACTCATACCAAATAGGAACATCTTTCAATAATGCCATCGTGTTTGCTCCGGCACCAACTCTTAATGCTTTAGGCCATTCATGATCTGTTGTATCGGCTGTAATCAAAAGACGGTATTTCCCATTATCACTAATAAAATTATCAATAGCCACCACCTTTCCTCCGTATGTTCCATAGCTGGTATTTGGCCATCCTGAAAATACAACAGCAGGCCATCCATCAAATTGAATTCTTATTGTTTGGCCTTTTTCAATCAAGGGCAAGTCAATAGGCATGACATACATTTCAATGGCTAAATCATAAGAAGCCGGCATAATGCTTATAATTTCTTCTCCTTCCTTAATGTTTTCGCCCAAGCCTGTTTTTATAGCCTTTGTTATATATCCATCCTGAGGTGCTGCTATATAATAATAACCACTTCTGACTGAATAATTCATATATTGATTTTGAAGTTTTGTAACCACAGCTTCAGCATCATACATATTGCTCATTGTTGCATATTTTTCAGATTCTGTTTTTGCTATTTTGTCATTGAACTCGGTTTTTATAGTCGACAATTCAACCAAAGCATTAATCTTTTCATTTCGGCTGGTAAGCAATTTATTTTCTTGCGATATTTTTTTTGCATCAGCTTCCTGTAATTTAAGTTTTCTTGTCTCCAGATCGGTTAATGATTTCAGTCCGTCTTTATATAATTGCTCCATTCGCTCAAATTGTTCTTTAGCAATTTTATAATTCATGACAGATGCCTGATAATCCATGCTGTCACTATTAATCTTTAGAAAAGCCTGTTTTACTTTATTTTCAGCTTGTTCTAATTTCAGAACTCTGGTTTGATTCATAGCATCAACCTGATTATCCAAAGCCCTTACTTTTTCCATGTAGGATGTAACAGAAAGTTCTTTTGACTTTAGTTGTTGTTCAGTATTTTTAAGAAGCGAAGGGTCAAAGTACTCATCCTTTATTTCTGAAATAAATAGAATTGTATCTCCCTTTTTTACAAAATCACCTTCTTTCACAAACCACTTTTCTATTCTGCCCGGAATTACTGAATGAATGGTTTGTGGGCGTTGGTCAGGCCTTAAGGCAGTTACATTTCCGGTTGCCTGTATATTTTGAGTCCATGGTATAAAAAGTATAATCAGCCCAAGTAATATTAAACCTGCACAGAATTTTAGGAATAATTTTCCTGTTTGTTTTTTTGCGGTAATTAAAAACGAATTGTAAGAGTTTATCTCTAGCCTTTTTTTTATACTATTTTTAGTTATATTAAGCATTGGTATCAATCAGGTTAGGTAATAAATTCTTTATTTTATTGTAGTTGTCGAATGCTTTTACTTTTCCATTTTCCATAAGGCATATTTTATCACAGCTTTCTGCTACATTTTTATCTGATGAGACAATAAGTAATGTCCATTTATTTTCCTTGGCCATTAGTTTTTTAATTATCTGTTTTCTTTCTTCTACTTGAATTAAATCTATTGAATCATCAATCAGTAAAAGCTTAGGACTGGAAGCAATGCTTCTTGCAATTGCAATTTTTTGATTTGTACTTTGAGAAAACGTTTTTCCTTCAGGAACAACAATTGTATCTAAGCCTTTAGAAAGTTCTTTCAAATTCTCATCCAAACCGGCAAAAGAGCATGCATCAATTACCTCATTGATTGAAATATCTTTTTTACCCATTGAAATGTTCTCCATCAAAGTGCCATGAAATAATGGTGATCCGGTAAAGCATGTTCCTATTGAAGTTCTTAAGTTGCTGAGGTTGTAATTCCCTACAGGCAAACCATTAAAGATTAAACTTCCGCTATCTGTTTCGTAGAGTCCTGCTATGATTTGAAGTAAGGTTGATTTTCCTGAACCATTGTCACCCGTAATCATAATTTTTTCACCTTCATTTATTTTAAGGCTAATTTCATTTAGGTTGTTTTTAGAAGGCTTTATATATGAAAACGAAACAGTTTTTAATTCAACAGAAATAGCTTCTTTCCCTTGCAATGAATTGTTGTTGTTTTCACTTTCCACTTCAAGGTCAAGGTCCATTACAGTTCCTATTTTCTCAAGAGATGATAGAACATCATATATCGTTTCAAGAGACAGAATTAACTTTTCAACTGAGTTAAGTATCAATAATATGATGAGTTCCGCAGCTACAAATTGTCCGATATTCATTTGCTGATTAATAACGAGAACTCCCCCTATAGATAGTAGCAGTCCGGCTACAATAATTTTAAAAATCACCATATATATATATTGTGTTTTTAAAACAGAAAAATGGCTTTCGCGTGCTTCTAGATAGCCTGAAACATTCTGGTCTGTTTTTCTTAATGTGATATCGTTTTCTCCAGCCAGTTTGAATGTTTTATTTGCTCTTGCTATTTCCTCAAGCCAATGTGCTACAAGGAATTTGTATTTTGATTCTTTAAGGCTGGTATCCAAACCTTGCTTTCCAGTGAGTTTGAAGATTAGAAAAACAAGTATTATAAGAACTATGCTAATTGCAATAAAAAAAGGATGGTAAAGTGATAATAAAAGCAGACCTAAGAATATCTGAAATATTGCCGAAGAAAAATCAATAAGAATTTTTGACAACCCCTTTTGAATAGTAGTGATACCAAAAAACCTGTTTACCAGTTCAGGAGCATATTCGTCATAGAGTTCTTTTAGTTTAATTCTCGGAATTCTGTAAGCAAATTCAAAAGCTGCTTTTGTGAAAATAGTTTGCTGAAGGTTTTCTGTTATGCGCAATTGTAGTATCTGCAAAACTCCACCCAATCCAATTCCTAAGAGAACTAAAAACACCAATACTATCCATGATGTAGATATCTGACCACCCTGTATGAGGTTAATAATAGACTGTATCCCCAATGGCAATGACAATGCAACAAGTCCGTTAAGAATCGCAAACGAATATACCTGCCTTATCTCGCTTTCGTTTGGTTTTAGCAATAACCAAAACCTTTTTAAGGGTGTGATTTGTTCTTCTTTATTCATTTTTTATTTGCTGTAATAGTTTTTAGTACCAACTCGTGGTAAAATTTTTTAACATCATCGTTCCCATTGGTTTTGTTTGTTAGCTTCGGCAGATGCTCTGCAAAAAAATGTTGTAAATGTGCGCCCTCAATAACAGTTGAGATTAGCATGTTTGGGTATTTGTATTTTGGTGAAACCTCCATAATAATTCCACTTGCTTTACCTACCAATTGTTTGTATCCAAGGTAAACCCCTTGTTTGTTTTGTTCATCAACTTCTTTGTTAAGATATGATTTTGATGATTCGGTAAAAACAATTCTGCTAAGCTTAACAATATTCATAAAGGTGAAATTTGAATCTTCTGTAACCCGCTCTGTTAAAAGATTAATTGTTCTTTCCAGTTTTTGATTGGGCGAGTTTATGTTAGCAATTGCGAATTCCAGTCTGTAATCCATCCAGGCCCAATACCATGATGTTAAATAGAGAAGAAATTTTTGTTTGCTTTGGAAGTATCTGTAAACAGAGGCTTCTGGAGAACCTATTTTTTGGCCAAGCTTTCTGAATGTAAAATCTTCATAGCCTATTTTATCTATAAGATTAATACCCTCAGTCATTATTTTTTTTCCCAATTCGGTTGATTCGGGATTTTTTATATAAACCGATGGATTGATTTGTAATCGAACAGTATGTAGTAATTCTTTCATAAATCAGTTAAAAGTTCGCAAATATAATAGTAATACTATCATATTTGCAAATTTATCTAACATATTATTTTTACTGTCTCCAAATTATTCTGGATTTAATAAGAAACTTGCTGTTTCTTGAAATCTCTTTTTTTAATAATCCTGTCAGGGTAAACAACATATTGCAGGAAATTAATCTCAACATCATTATATTGTAGTTTATTCCCATCAATATTCATTGAAAGCCATGGAGTCCATCTAATGTTGCTTCTTATGATCATCCATTCAACTCTGGTTGGTCTTATGTCCCACCCGAATATTAATAAAGGAGCAAACTGAACAGATCTTTTGTCCTGAACTTTTGTGCCTCTGTCATATTCAGTCATATTCAGATGATTAAAACTGTAACCTAAACCTGCAAATGGTACAAATCCCTTGTAATCAAAAAGGAATTTAAATGTTTCAATAGAAATTGAATGTCTTTGCGTTTTATGAATGAAGCCATAACCTTCCTGCTTATTCCATATAGGTCTGTATGCCAAACGAATTTCCAGATCTGCTTTGTGAAAATATTTAGTTAATCCTAGTTCCGGAAAAATTTTCATTGGTCCTGGATTTTGAAGAAAACTTCGGTCAGCTTTGCTTTTATATGTTGATTTACCAACCGGTAAAACTTCTGAAATGCCTATTCCAATTGACCAAGCGTTAAGTTTCTTTTTTTTCTGTTAAATATTTTTGGAATTGGTTTACTTCATTTATTACTTCTGGTTTTTTATTTACTGCAGTAATGTCGAATAAATATTTTACTCCAACTTTAAAAGAAAGGGATGGAAATTCTAGCTTCCCGTTTTGAATTCTTGAAACAGGATAAGTATACTGATTTGCCGGTAACCACTGCAATGTCAGATCAATCATGTATTTTTTATGTTCAATCGCACATCCCGTTTCAATCATCAGAATTTGTTTGTTAAGCTCAATGCCCCTTTCCTGATTTTTTACTTTTTGCCAATACCTCATATCACTCCATTTTAATCCGGCAAAAGGCCTTAACCCGAATGCAGTAGGTTTGAGTATGCTTATTGGGTAGTATCGAACATTCATTGAAAAACCTGTTGAAATGTGATAATCCACATCTGAATAAGAAAATCTGTAGCCACCGAAGAGTGGTATAGAGGCCATCATATCTAAATGTCCCCAAAAGTGTAATCCACCTATATCTAATCGCGGCTGGTAGGTATAAGGGAGATTTCTCTTCTGCAATGAATTAGGATTTGACTGATCAGTCAATATTTCAGCAGAGCCTAAGCCAGGAATTATTTGCGATGAAAACCCAATATAGCTTTGCGCAAAATCATATTTGTTTCTTGAATCTTGTGCAAAGGATTCGGAATTGCCTAAGGTAATTAATGCCCAATACCAAAATAAATATCTGGCTAAATAAGTTGCATCTGAAATATGCATCTAAAATTAAATTTTAAGATGCAAGAATAATGAATTATGATTTCATTGTCCGCAAAATAATATTCTGGCATTTTCTGCTGGATTATAGCCAAGGTTACTGCTGAATGAAAGATCTTGACAACCCTGGAGTAACCTAAAACTAATTATGTATGCTAAGCCTCTATTGTAATATGCTTCTTTATAATTATTATCTAAAGAAATGGCTTCTGAATAATCATTAATTGCTGAATTATAATCATCAAAAAGCAAACTAATATTTCCTCTTAAATTCCAATTTGAGGCAATTTCGGGTTCGAGCTCTATTAGTTTGTCAGCATCTTTTAGAGCTTCAGAATAATCACCTAAGAATTTTTTCAAAAATGCCCTATTGTAGATCGCATCAGTATAATCAGGACTAAGCCCGATCGCATTATTGTAATCAGTTAGTGCCCCATCAATATCTCCAGCCTCCTTTTTTATTAGTGCTCTGACAAAGTAAATGTTAGAGTTATCATGACTGATTTCAATTGCCTTATTAATGTCATTTCTGGATTCTTCATTTTTTGCAATTGCACGATTTGCAATTGCTCTATTATAGTAAGCTAATGCAAATTCAGGATTAATTTCAATCGCTTTTGTAAATGAACTAATAGCATCTTCATATTGTTCCGTTTTTAAATATACCATTCCTTCTAAATCATAGGCAATTGAACTAATGGTGTCAGCTTTAATTAATTTTTCAAGAATTTGTTTACAGGAAGTAAAATCATTTTCAAGGAAATAGACCAGAGCTTTTTTTAATACTAAATCTGTAGAATTAGAATCGTTTTTTATAAGAGAATCAATATCTGACAATGCCATCTCGTATTCTCCCATGAGGATAAAATCATCTATCCTATGTTCAATTAAATCAGAATTATCAGGATTTAGAGATACCGCTTTATTAATATCATCTATTGCACCTTTATAATCCATTGCCAGAATTTTGGCTTTTGCTCTCTTATCGTAAAAATAAATTGACAAAGGATTTAGTTTAATTGCAACATTAAAATCTTCAATTGCTGCCTGAAATCTTTGCGTGATTTCGTTTAGGTAAGCCCTCTTCATAAATGCTTCAGCATTAGAATTGTCTGTAGCAATTGCATTTGTATAGTCATGCAAGGCAGCCTCCCAATTGCCAAATTTTAACTTAGTGTCACCTAATTGAATATGATAGTTTGATTCTAAGCGTTGCGAGGTTTGAGATATGCAGGGAAAGAAACTCCCACCAATAAGCAATAATATGACGATTTTCTTCATCCTACCTATATCAATATAGCTATTGATCTGCTTTAATTTTAGAAATAAATTCATTATCAACTCGTTTTTTTTCTTATTTTCAGTTTAGTTTCTGAATCGATTTGAAAATTTAATTAGTCATTAATATTTTTCAAATCAAAATTTCCTTAAAATACCTTTTTGCATTTTAAAAGTGTGTGAAATTCACCAACATGATCTGTATCAGAAACAACCTTAAGTCCTGCTTGTTCGATTAGTTTATAAAAATCCTTAGAATGATACATTTTACTATTGCCGTTTGCCACAGCAGAAAAATATAATGAGATGCCATGTAAGCAATACGCTGCTGCTAAATCTTTCTGCCTGTCCCAAAACAATTCAAGAATAAATACATTAGTATTTACACTCATCTCATTGCATATATTAGTGAGAATTTTAACGATCTGCTCTTCGGAAAAACAATCCAAAAATTGGCTCATCCAAATAGTGTCAAAGTCTGCTGGTAGCTTAAGATTATTGCTCAATACATCTCCGGCTTTTCCAAAAATCCTGTTTTGCAGATTGTTTGCTTCAATATTTTCTTTGGCACTGTCTAATTGTCCGGGAAGGTCAATAATTGTCATTCTAACATTTTTATCATACCTGCAACAAGCCATACTCCATTTTCCTGTGTTACCACCAATGTCAAGGATATGAAGAGGCTTGTCTATGAAAACGATTTTCAGAGCTTCGGGAAATGCTATGTCTGAATAATAATGATCAAATTCAAACCAACTTGTCTTTATTGGTTCAGGAAGTTCCGACAAACCTGGGTAAATGGTGCTGTATTTATCAAGACCAATTTCTTTTAAGCCAATTGGTTTTTTCTTTTTAATTGATTCTTCAAGATGATACATCGCTTTATAACATATATCATGGGAAAAATTCAAGTTAACTATAGTTGCCTTGTCGTTCAATAACAAATATCCCATTTTAGTTATGCAATATTTACCTTCTTCTTTTAAGAAAACCAAGCCTATTGTTAGACTTACCTCCAACAAAACCTTAACCCCATAATGGGGTAAATTTAATTTTGATGCTATTTTTTCTGAATCAATCCCATTATGGCGGTTAATATAAGTTTCATTTAAAATACCGGTAATCCTCATTACTCTTGCCGCCTGAAACATCATGGGATAAAACGTAAGTTTCTGAATTTCTGTTTTAGACTGAAAACTGTTAAGATTGTCTTTAAAATATTCTTTTAGCATATTTATGTGTTAGCGTAATTAGATTTTCTTTTTATATTGTAATTTAAATTGGCAAAGCCATGCATAGCCCCCCGTCAATTAACAAATGGGTTCAAGTATTTTGAACAATTAGAAAATAGATGGGCATTCCAATAGTTATATTAACAGGGAAAGTAACTGCAAGTGCCATAGGTAAAAATAATCCAGGATTTGCTTTAGGTGCAGATATTTTCATTGCAGCGGGTACTGCAATGTACGATGCACTTGCAGCTAAGATGGCAAACATAAAGCGATTGGTTATGTCTTGCGTTACAAATGAAGTTACCATTGCAATAATGCACCCATTAATCAGTGGAATTAAGATTGCGAAAATGAAAGGAAACCATCCGAATGAAAAAAATGATTTTAACTTTTTGCCACTCGTTATCCCCATGTCTAAAAGAAAAATAGCAAGAAAGCCTTTAAAAAGGTCGTTGGTAAATGGTTTTATTCCTTCCGCCTGTTTGGCGTTTGCTAAGTATCCTATAATCAAACTTCCAAGAATAAGCAACACACTTCCGTTTGTAAAGGAGTGTTTTATAACCTCTCTTTTATTAATCTTATTTGTTTCTTCTTTATTAAATATTGATATTAATAATAGGCCTATAATAATTGCTGGTGATTCCATTAAAGCCATAATTGCTACCATGTGACCGTGGAGAATTAATTGTTGTGATTCAAGGTAAGAAACTGCTGTAACAAATGTTACTGCGCTTACTGAGCCATAAGCCGCAGCAATAGCTCCGGCATCAAATACGTTCAGTTTTTTCTTAAGTATAAAGAATGTGTAGAGTGGAATAATTAATGAAATGAAAATTCCAAATATCATTGACCATGCAATTTCACTTGTAAATGTTTCGTGTGACAATTCTTGTCCACCTTTAAAGCCAATTGCAAACAGCAGATAAAGCGAAATGAATTTTGAAGAGTTTGGCGGGATTTCCAGGTCGCTTTTTAAATATACTGCTACGATACCTAGGACAAAAAAAAGTAAAGCTGGATTGGTTAGATTTTCAATAAGAAGATTAAAGTTCATTATATTTTATTGTCGGTTTGTATTTAGTTGTTTCTTAAATATCTAATCTCTATTTCTTAATGAGTTATTCCTTTGCAGCCCTTTGCAGCCCTTTGCAGCCTGTCATTTATGGTTTTTCCTAATCCTTCATCCGGAAACCTTTCAGCAATAATAATGTCTAGATTATTTTTATCTAAACGATGCAATGCCTCATATAAATTTTTAGCTGCGTCATTTAAATCCCCTGTTTTGGATAGGACTTCCTGAACTTGAATAGCTTTTGACGTAATTTCTTTATTAAATAATAGTAATCCTATTTTTCTTCCCTGAAAAGATTTTAATAATTCAGGTATATTGTTTGTCAGGTAAGTAATAGTAGATGGTGCATAATGACGTGATAGCATTCCGGGAGAAATAGGGTTGCTGTCATTCTTTACAGCAATATTTATTTTGCCAATTAACTTCTCAATCTCTTCAATTGAAATAGATCCGTGTCTGTAAAGTATAGGTTTATTATTTTCAAATCCTATAATAGTGGATTCTACACCCCTTTCGCATTCACCACCTTCTAAAATTAAATCAAGTTCGTCTTTAAAATAATTTGAAACATGCTCAGCCGAAGTTGGACTAATAGATCCAAAGGGGTTTGCGCTCGGAGCAGCTAAAGGAAAGTCAAGCTGATTTAAAAGTTCTAATGCTAGTGCATGATTTGGCACTCTGACAGCAACTGTATCCTTTCCTGATGTTACTATGTCAGGAATATGAGGTTGTTTTTTTAACACTAATGTTAATGGCCCAGGCCAATAATGTTCAGCTAACTTTATGGCTAATTCAGGAATTTCTCTTGCAACATTATTTAAAAATAAAGAAGACTTAATGTGCACTATTAATGGATTATAAAAAGGTCTTCCTTTTAACGCGAATATTTTTTTTATAGCACTTTCGTTATATGCATTTCCTGCTAATCCATAAACAGTTTCAGTTGGCATTGCAATAATATCATTCAGCAGTAATGCCTGTTTTGCCTTATCTATATCAGTTGTTATCACAGTATTATTTAGGGATTACAATTATCACAACACATTGGATCTTCTACATATTTTTTATTCGGATAATTATCTTCTTTTGTATGAGTACATTTAATGCAGGTATAGATATAACTCAATGTAGATCGTGTTGGATAATTACATAATTCACAAGGCAGGCCAGGCTTTACATCTGTTATTCCAAAACCTGGTGTATTGCACTCAGGACAAATAGAGTTTACTTTTTCAGCTAATTTTATTGAAGCTCTTTCTATAACTTTCATGCGGGTGGGATTGTTCATTGCCCTCTGTAAATCGTCAGCGTAAAGTGGACTAAATTAGGTGTAAATTTAATGTGGGATTTTGGAAAACCAAACTTTAAAAAATCTCACAAAATGGAAACACAAAACAATCAAAGTGCGAGCGCATTAGTTCGCCAGATCAAACGTAAAACCCG
>CANJWH010000084.1 GCA_947478465.1 Bacteroidota bacterium | reverse complement strand
TAGCTTTCCATTATCTGGTTAGCTAATAATTTTTTGCAGGCCTGCTCTACTTTTTCGGTAGCAGCTTCTTTGGTAGCAGCTTCAAATTCAAGCGTAATATGTTTGCCAATGCGCACATCATGAATTTCGGTAAGACCTAAATTTTTCATTCCTGCTCCTACAGCTTTTCCCTGTGGATCAAGTAATTCTTTCAGGGGCATTACATCAATTTCTGCTTTAAATTTCATCGGTAATTTATTTTTTGTTTTCGTTGCTCTCGCCAAAAGGTGGAAGATGAACGGGATTAATTTGATTATTAATAACGGACAAAACTATGTATAATATGACTATGATTGGAATAGCGGCCACATTTAAAATGAAGAAAAGTAACAGCGAAATAATAAGGAATATGAATACTACCTTATTCTCTTCCCACGAAAGTGTTTTAAATTTAAGCGCAAAGAGTGGAAGTTCTGAAACAAGAAGATAGCTCATTACAACACTGTACCCAATAATAACAGCCGGAATTTCAGTAAGTCCTGCAATAAATTCAGAAACCGGATTATAGCCCGGAGGAAAAAGAAGCCCCGGAAAAAGTGTTGAATTATTGGATTGAATAATAAGCGGAAGCGATGCAATAAAAATAGCATTGGCGGGAGTGGGGACACCAATAAATGAATCATATTGCCGTGTATCAATATTAAACTTAGCTAAACGCATGGCAGAAAAAATTACCAGCACTAAAGGAAAGTATTGAACTGTTTTTACACCCGCAGCCAAAAAAGCTCCTTCATGAGGATTCAGTCCCAATTTCTGACGAAGCAACATAACAAGAATGATAGAGGGTGCAACGCCAAATGAAATAACATCGGCCAGCGAATCAAGTTGTTTTCCTATAGCGCTCTGCACATTTAAAATGCGGGCGGCAAGTCCATCAAAAAAATCAAAGCCGGCAGCAGCAAGAATGAATAGAGCCGGTGCATTATCATACCCGTCAAACGATGCAGCAATTGACAAACAACCGCATAACAGATTCATGCTGGTTATGGCATTAGGGATATTCTGTCTAACTTTCACGCGGCAAAAGTAAAATATAAAAGGGATTACAGGCTTCTGGTACTTCTCCATTAGAAATATCGATGCAAGCACAATACTCTACTGAATTTGTAGATTAATTTATTCAACTATATTTGCGCCCGAAAAGAATATGATTGAGTTTTTGAGCCAGCCCTGGCCTTGGTTTGTATGTGGTCCTCTTATCGCTCTGGTGATGTTGATGATGATATATTTTGGAAAAAGTTTTTCTGCCTCTTCATCTATGCGCACCATTTGTGCAGCTTGCGGTGCAGGAAAATTTTCTGATTTTTTTAATTTCAACTGGAAAGAACAATTGTGGAATTTACTTTTTCTGGGAGGAGCAATTATTGGTGCTTTTATTGCGACACAGTTTTTCCCGAATACAGAACCAATAGCCATTTCAGAAGCCACAGTTTCAGATTTACAGACCCTTGGTATTGTTCAAAATGGAAACGAATATTTACCCACATCTATTTTCAGTTGGGAAAGTCTGTTTACCCTGAAGGGATTTGTCTTTATGGTTGTGGGCGGTTTTCTGATTGGCTTTGGAACACGTTATGCGGCAGGCTGCACATCAGGACATTCCATAAGCGGATTAAGTAATCTGCAATTGCCTTCTCTGATTGCAACCATCGGTTTTTTTATTGGCGGATTAGTTATGACTTGGTTCATTTTACCTTATATTTTAAAATTATGAAAACTCCGTCACCCTGAACTTGTTTCAGGGTCCTAAGAAGATGCTGAAACAATCCCGATAGCTATCGGGACAGCATGACGTTTAGAAAAAAATGAAATACATCAAATTCATATTAACGGGAGTACTGTTTGGCATTACGCTTACCAAAGGAGAAATCATTTCGTGGTATCGCATACAGGAGATGTTCCGCTTTCAGGGGTTTCACATGTATGGTGTTATAGGTTCTGCAGTTGTACTGGGAGCAATTGCATTATTTCTTATCAAAAATTTCGGTTGGAGAAATATGGAAGGCGAAAAAATAAGTCCTCCTGAAAAAACAAAAGCCTGGAAGAATTATTTGTTTGGAGGAATTATTTTCGGCCTGGGCTGGGCATTAACAGGCGCCTGCCCGGGACCGGTTTATATGCTTATAGGCACAGGCGCAACTGTATTTGCAGCGGTGCTAATCAGCGCTACGCTTGGAACCTTTGTCTACGGTTTGCTGAGAGATAAACTGCCGCACTAAAATTACATTTCCATTTGTTTTCTGTAAACGATAAGTGGCAATGCACTTATCAACACAAACACTCCGCAGATAAAATAGGCCCAGGTAATATTACTTCCTTGTGAAAAAAACGGAATAGAGAACAAGGCGATAAAACCTGAGCGCAGCAAAATATTGATCACATGAAAAACGCCTCCGGTTCTTCCAATCAGGTTGTTAGGAATATGGTGGAACAACCAGGTAACACGTAAAATCCGAGTGCCGGCATTTGTAATTCCAATCAGAAATGAAATCGCAAAAAATACCCCGACACTTTGAGTAAATGCGCAAAGAACTAAAACAAAAGTGGTGAGCAACATTTTTGCAATAATGGCTTTTACCTCATTCATAAACCGCATTAAATAATTAGTTCCGAATCCTGCAAGTAAAGCCCCAAGTGCATAGTAGATTTCGGATGAAGCATACACATCTGCACCTTCATTCAAGTGTCTGTCAACATAGATTGGAAGCAGTAAATGAATCTCTACCAGAAGAATTACAAAAATATTGTAAGAACAATTTCCGAAGAGAAAAATCATAGGTCGTTCTTTCAAAAATTTTATTCCTGAAATTACCCGTTTGTAAATGGTATCGCGGTCAATTTCCAATTGTTCAACAGGGGTATATCTGATAAACAGAATGAGTACAAAGGCAATAAAATAAGTGGCGGCATCCAGCATAAAAATATCGTGCAAATTCCATTTAGGAATATCAAGCGGCAAATGAATTTGCAGGCCCAGCAAATCAAAAACCCCGTTTTGTGTTCCCGATAAAAGTATGGCAGCTATTGCTCCGGCAAGAACGCTGGTGCTCTGTCCCATAATTTCAATATAGGAAGTTACTTTGCGGTAATAATCTTTGGTTGTGAGTTCTTGTCCGAAGGCATACAAGGTTGGATAATGAATATTGTAATTGAACATGGTGGCCGCAAAAACAAACATCACCAGCAACACAGGAATACTACCTGTTAAATAGCCACAAAGCGCAACTGCCCCCAGAATTATACCACCTGAAAGTGAAGCAACAAGAAAAATGTTTTTTCGTGGAAAACGGTCAACTAATGTTCCGCAATATAAACTCCAGAAAATAGTGAGGAAAGTAACAGCCGCATACATAGTTCCAAATGCACCAGGATCATTTAGCTCGGTTGTAAAATACCAGGGAATAGCCAGCATACTGATACCCTGTGCAAAACCGGAAATAGCATTGGCTGTGAAAAGAAGTGCGAGGGCTTTTTTGTTTTTCATAAAAACGAGGCAAAGCTACCTGTTTTTCTTTGTGCCTTTTGTGCCTTTGCGGTAAAGAAAAAACTTTGCGTCCTTTGCGGTTAAACCAATGGACGAACAATTAGAAAAAGCCCGGAAGTATTGTGCCTATGAAGAGCGTTGCCAGCAACAGGTGCGCGATAAACTCTATGACTGGGAGCTGCATCAGAAAGAGGTAGAGCAGATTATTTCACAATTGATTTCCGAGGGCTTTATTAATGAAGAACGTTTCGCCAGAACTTTTGCGCGTGGTAAATTCAGAATAAAAAAATGGGGGCGGGTGAAAATAAAGTACGAATTGAAGAAGCACCGTATCACCGATTACTGCATTAAAAGCGGACTTCAGGAGATTGATGAAAAAGAATACATGAAAACGTTACAGGAATCAGCAGAGAAAAAATCAAAACTCATAAAAGAAAAACACCCGCTGAAAAAGAAATATAAACTGATGACTTTTCTTGTAGGCAAAGGCTTTGAAAATGATTTAGTGAGAAGCGTTGTAGAAAAAATGCTGAAGAAATAATTTCTTTCGTCATGCTGTCCCGATAGTTATCGGGATTGTTTCAGCATCCGGGTAATGTCCAGTGGACATTGAGCCAGCATGTGCTGATGAAAGACCCTGAAATAAATTCAGGGTGACAATTTTAAATTAAACTGTATTTTCGCGCCATGGTAACAGTAGACAATATTCAAGAGATTAACGGGCGCGTAGAGGCTCTGAGGAGGCATCTTTGACATCGACAGAAAACTGCGTGAGATAGCGGAAGAGGAAGAAACAACAACCGCACCCGGCTTTTGGGACGACCCCGAAAAAGCCGAAGGACTATTCAAGAAAATTAATTCAAAAAAAGCATGGACCAATGCTTTTAAAAATGCGGAGGCATCGCGCGATGACCTTGCTGTGATGTATGATTTCTTCAAGGCCAATGAGGTAAGCGAAGAAGAATTAGAGCAACAATACAAAACCACCCAAAAGGTTATTGAAGATTTAGAATTCAAGAACATGCTGAGTGGAAAAGAGGACCATTTGGATTGTGTTATCAGCATTAATGCAGGTGCTGGAGGAACAGAAAGTTGTGATTGGGCAGCCATGCTTTTGCGCATGTACAGGATGTGGGCCGAAAAAAACGGGTTCAAAGTAATTGATGTTGATATGCAGGATGGCGATGTGGCAGGAATAAAATCGGCAACCATACATATTGAAGGTGAATATGCTTATGGGTATTTGAAAGGCGAAAATGGTGTTCACCGTTTGGTGCGCATTTCACCTTTTGATGCCAATGCAAAACGCCATACTTCTTTTGCTTCGGTTTATGCTTATCCATTAATTGACGACAGTATTGAGATTGATGTAAATCCCGGTGATCTGGAATTTGAAACCTTCCGTTCAGGTGGTGCAGGCGGACAAAACGTAAACAAAGTAGAAACAGCTGTGCGTCTGCTTCATAAGCCAACCGGCATTATTATCAAAAACCAGGAAAGCCGCTCACAGATGCAGAATAAGGAGAATGCGATCAAACTTTTGAAATCGCAGTTGTATGAAATGGAGATGCGTAAACGCAGAGAGGCAAGTGACATTATTGAAGGTTCCAAGAAAAAAATTGAGTGGGGTTCGCAAATCCGGAATTATGTGTTGCACCCTTACAAATTGGTAAAAGACCTACGTACCGATTACGAAACATCCAATGCACAGGGAGTGCTGGATGGAGACCTTTATGATTTTATCAAAACCTATTTAATGGAATATGGCAAAAACTAACTTCCGTCATGCTGAACTTGTTTCAGGGTCTGAGATGCTGAAACAAGTTCAGCATGACAAAAATAATCCAATGAAATCAAAAGAAAATATAATCATTTACCATAACCCGCGCTGCACTAAAAGCCGTGAAACACTGGCACTGATTGAAAAAAAGAAACCTGAAATTGTGGAATATCTGAAAACACCACCTTCGGCAACAGAACTGAAATCATTGCTAAAAAAACTGGGATTAAGTGTTCAGGAAATTATCCGCAAAAAAGAACCGCTGTTTATTGAAAAATACAAAGAAAAAAAACTGAGCGATGAAAAGTGGATGGAGGTTTTAGTTAAAAATCCTATATTGATTGAACGCCCCATAGTGGTAAAAGGAAATAAAGCGGTGATTGGAAGACCGCCTGAAAATGTTTTGACTTTGTTGTAAACACGCATTTATCTTTCTTAATTTTACAGCCGAAATTCTTCTTCTCACTCTTTCCTGCTGTTATGTTTTTTGCTGCTTTTGTCAGAAAAAGTATTCTTGGTTTTATTTTTATAACAGCGTGCTCCTGCTTTTCTTTTGCACAAAAAGTTGGTGTTGTATTAAGCGGTGGGGGCAGCAGTGGCATGGTACATATTGGTGTGCTCAAAGCCTTGGAAGAAAACAATATTCCTATTGATTATATAGCAGGAACTTCGGCCGGTGGCCTGGTTGGTGGCATGTATGCAGCAGGAATGACTCCAGCAGAAATGGAAGAATTTGTCCGTTCTCAGCAATTCATAAACATGAGCAAAGGAATTATTGAAGAACAGTTTATCTACTATTTTAAATCTAAAGAAGAAAAATCGGATTGGATTTCTCTGCGATTTAACCGTAGCAAAGATTCAGTGTTTAAAGCCGTATTGCCAACAAACATTATGTCGCCTTTTCCAATGGACTACTCATTGATGGAATTGGCTGCCGGTGCTTCAGCAGCTTGCAATTATAACTTCGACAGTTTGTTTATTCCCTTCCGCTGTGTGGCTGCTGATGTGGCAAACAAGAAGCAGGTAATTTTCAGAAAAGGGGATCTCTCAGAGGCTATTCGTTCAACTATTTCTTATCCTTTTTATCTGAAACCAATTACTGTTGACGGGCAGGTTTTATTTGATGGTGGTTTGTATAACAACTTCCCCGCTGATGTGGTGATGGAAGACTTTTATCCTGATATGATAATAGGAAGCACCGTTGCCGCAAATACTGCACCGCCTGATGAAGACAATGTAATCAGCCAAATCAAAAACATGCTGATGATGAAAACCGATTACAGTGTAATTTGCGAAAACGGAATTATTATTGAACCTCAACTGAACGACATCGGACTTTTTGATTTCAGCCAATCGAAATACGTAATTGATGAAGGCTATAAAGAAACAATGAAACGAATGCCTGAAATAAAGGCAGCTATTGCAAGACGTGTTTCGGTAGAAGAACGTACAATCAAACGCACTAATTTTCTGAACAAAAAAGATGCGCTTGTTTTTGACAACATCTACATCAACGGACTTACCCGCTATGAAGCGCTGTATGTTGAACGCAGTCTGAAAAAGAAGAAAAATGAAAATATAACTGTTACAGATTTGCGGAAGCGCTATTTTAAATTAGTGGCTGATGATAAAATCAAAAAAATATATCCCCGCGCAAAGTTTAACCGCACCAGCGGGCTTTACGACCTGTATCTTGACATCCAGAAAGACAATGATTTTATTGCGCAGTTTGGTGGAAATTTTTCTTCGCGCTCAATCAACAATGCATTCATTGGTTTACAATATAAATATCTGGGCTTCGCAGCAGTAAGCATTTCAGCCAACACCTATTTCGGCAGGTTTTATACTTCAGGACAACTCAAAGGCAGAATTGATATCCCATCTGTGGTTCCGTTTTATCTTGAAGCCGGAGCAACCATTAATCAGTGGAACTATTTTAACAGCGCCTCTACTTTTTTTGAAACCATAAAACCTTCTTTCCTGATTTCAACAGATACCTATGGCGAAATTTCAGCAGGGATGCCGGCTACCTACAAAGGGAAAGTTGTAATAGGCCTCAATGGCGGACAAATCGTTAACCAGTATTATCAGACAAAAAGTTTCTTGCAAACCGACACCTCTGATGATTTAACTTTTAAGTTTTTGTCTACTAACGCATCTTACGAAACCAATACACACAACCGCAAACAATATGCAAACAAGGGCCGGTATTTAAATATGCGGGTGCGTTATGTGCAGGCAGATGTGTATGAAAATCCGGGCTCAACAGGCAAAATCGATATGCGTGCCGTTGACTTCAAGCGCTGGATACAGGCAAAAGTAGTTTTTGACACTTACCTGAAAAGTTACAGCTTTTATAAACTCGGTATTTATGCCGAAGCCGTTTATAGTTCGCAGCCATTCTTTTCCAACTATTCTTCAACCATTCAGTTTGCTCATGCCTTTCAACCTTTCCCCGAAAGCAGTACTCTGTTTTATCCTGATTTCAGGGCTAATCAATATGTGGGTTTAGGTGCACGAAATGTTTTTGAAATTCTTAAAAACCTTGATCTACGAATTGAAGGATATGCATTTCAGCCTTGGCGCGAGATAATCCGCAATGATGATTTTACAGCTTCTTATGCTGATAAAATAAAGATGCCTCGCTTTATGGCTTCGTTTGCTTTAGTGTTCAGTTCTCCCATTGCACCTGTGAGTTTCAGCGCAAATTTTTACGACAAACAAACCAACAACTGGTCGTTTTTATTCAACGTAGGTTATATTCTGTTTAATAAAAAAGCGTTGGATTGATTTATAGTTTTCTCTATTATTGTGAAAATTATATAAACAATTCTTATGGGTATCCGGCCGTTTCACCTTGCCTTTCCGGTAAAAGATTTACAGGAAACAAAAAAATTCTACACCGAAATTCTTGGCTGCAAAGTTGGCCGTACCGATGTAAACTGGATTGATTTTGATTTTTTCGGGCATCAGCTTTCGGCACACTTAAAACCTTCGGAAACACGCAAGGTTGAGGGCAGTGCTGTTGATGGCAAAAATGTTCCTGTGCTGCATTGGGGCGTAATTCTGGAAATGGAACAATGGGAAAAACTGGCTGAAAATCTGAAAGCCAACAACATTAAATTTATCATTGAACCTTACATCCGTTTTAAAGGACAGGTAGGCGAACAAGCGACTATGTTTTTTCTTGACCCGAGTGGAAATGCGCTTGAATTCAAAGCATTCAAAAACGATGCATCTATTTTTGCAACCTAGAAAATGAGACCACAACCGGGCGATTACAACGCTTATTATGAAACATATATTTCGCTTGTAAAAGGTGATGATGTTTTAGCGGCACTTGAAAGCAATTATAAAACAACGCAGCATTTTTTAAAATCTATTGCTGAAGAGAAAGGTGATTACCGCTATGCTTCCGGAAAATGGAGCGTTAAGCAAGTGATTATGCACATGTCAGACACTGAGCGGGTTTTTGCTTATCGCGCATTGAGCATTGCAAGAGCCGATACCACTCCTCTTCCGGGCTATGATGAAAACTTGTGGGCTGAAAACTATGCTGCTGAAAAAAGAACACTTTCGGATGTTGTGGAAGAATTTTTGTCTTTAAGACAAAGCACTATTCATCTTGTTAAATCATTTGACGAAAAAATGTTTGAACGAAAAGGAACAGCCAACAATAATCCTGCATCTGTTATTGCATTGGTTTATATTATTGCAGGCCATGAGCTTCATCACCTTAATGTGTTGAAGGAAAGATATGGACTCTAAAACTTTTCAGGCGGTAATTTGTTAGTTTTGTAATCCCTAAAAAACGGAAACTTATGTTGTCAAAAAATATAGAAAAACTGCTGAACGAACAGGTGCAGCTTGAATTTGAATCTTCACAATTTTATCTTGCTATGGCCTCGTGGGCTGAAGCAAAAGGTCTGAACGGAGTTTCGGGATTTCTTTACGGACAAGCGGATGAGGAGCGTGTGCACATGCTTAAACTATTTCATTTTATAAACGAACGTGGCGGACAGGCTGCTGTTGGCGGTTCAAAACCTCCAAAATCAAAATTCAAAAATGTAAAGGAGGTTTTTGACGATTTGCTGAAACATGAATTAACCGTTACCCGCGAAATCAATAAACTGGTAGACGCCTGCCTGAAAGAGAAGGATTATACTACACACAACTTCCTGCAATGGTATGTTACAGAACAAATGGAAGAAGAAAAACAGGCACTTACTATTCTTGATAAATTAGAATTGCTGGGTGATGATAAAGGCGGACTTTATTTGTTTGACAGAGATCTTGCTTCTATGTCAACTGCGCCTGCATCAGATGGTGCAGAAGGAGGAAAATAAACTACAAGGCTATTCCTGCCAGCATCATATCATCTAACTGACGGGTAGATTTTTTCCAGTTATCTATTTCAGACGCAAATATTTTTTCCTGGTCAGCAGCAGGTTTGTTAGAGTGCAATGCCATGTTTTTGCGCAAACGTGTGAGACCGAATTTTTCATCTTTATCATTAAACTGGTCCGTAATTCCATCGCTGAACATATAGAAACGATCACCTGTGTTGTAAGGAATAGTTTGTGTGGAATATTTGAAATTAGGTTTAAAGTGAAAACCACCAAGACTAAAGAAATCTGCTTTCACTTCCCGCATTTCTCCATTAACTCCTATATAACAAAGTCCCATTCCTGCACCTGAAAAATCAACTGTTTTATTTTTAGTGTCAATACGGCAAAGCGCCATTTCCATTCCATCATGCACCTCTGAGTCGCGTTTTTGATTCAGAATTTTTTGAATCTCAATGTGAATGGTATCCAGAATTTCGGCAGTGCCGGCATGTTTATGTTCGCTGGTAATTTTATTTAACAGGCAATACCCAATCAATGACATAAAAGCTCCCGGAACACCATGCCCTGTGCAATCTACAGCTGCCAAATACACGTATCCATTGGAGCGATGGTACCACAAAAAATCACCACTTACCACATCACGCGGGCGAAACAAAAAGAACGAACCCGGAAAATCGGATTTCATTTGTTCTGCATTTGAAATCAGTGCCATTTGTATGCGCTGCGCATAGTCAATACTTTGTGATATTTTTTCAAGTGATTTACTCAGGTCTTTTTGTGCCAATGATAATTCACTGTTTTTTTCATGCAAGTCAAGTGTTCGTTCCTGAACTTTCTTTTCCAGATTTTGATTCATTTGCATTACCTCATCCTGCTTTATTCCGGCCAGCATGGCAAAAACTCCCAGAAAAAGTGGTGCACTGTCAATTACCCAATGTAAAGGTTGGGTGCGCTGGACCTGCAAAATACTATCAATGCCAAAGGGTAGCCCCTGAACAAGTAAATCAACTATGCTTGAGATAACAGGAAAAAAGCAACCGAAAATGGCTCCGTAAATAAAGTATCGTGTTCTGTAATTCATTGTTTTAAGCGACACCCTGAACTTGTTTCAGGGTCTTTATTATTATATATTGAGATGCAGAATCCGCCTGAGGCGGACAACATGACTAATATTATACTTCCTTTATTTCAAATGGAATATCAACAATACTTTGCAATTCTTCACCTTTTGTTTTCATCATTTCGTCACTGCTTTTGCAATGCCAGATTACTTTAGCATTCATTTGTTTGTCAATTAAATCCTGCATGCCGCTTATGATGTTGAAGAGGTGACGGGTTGATGCTGAGTTGATATAATCTAAACGCAAGTGCAATTCAGTAGAGTTAAGAGGAGACTGATAATATTCATTCAGCCACTCGTAAACCGGTTTGAAAAATGCCAGCGAATCTTCTGGCAGAGCTTTGCCTGAAATTTCTATTTGACCTTTTCCGGCATCCAGTCTTATAGCCGGTGTATCTTCTGTTGCGGGTATATTTATTACTTCTGCCATGGTGTATTAAAACGTTACGTTTAGGGTAAAAAAAGTTAGGTTGTTGTCTGCGTCATCAAATGTTACGTTAAGAGGACCACTGCATTCGCGGGCAATTTCAATAAGGCCCAGTCCGCCTCCACCTTTTTCACTGAACATGCCTTCTTTCAATGTCTTTTTGTAAAGGTCTTTCAATTCGTAGTTATTGAGTTTGTTAAGGCTTTCAATTTTTTCGGCAAGAATGTTTTTTGTTTCTGCTGTTATCATGTTACCTGCGCTGATGGTGTAGGTATTGTCGTGAAAGGTAATCATAAAAAGACCTTCTTTGTTTTGGGTGTCTAATGAATGGCGCGAAACATTTTGCAGCAATTCAACCAAAATAGAATAAAGACTTTTGCCTCTCGAACTTTCGTCAGGCGAATACATACGCTCCTGAATGATATTGATGATGGGCAGAATTGATTCTTTTGAGAAATCACCTTTATAAACCATTAAAATGTTTGAGTTCTTTATCTCATCATCAAACTGGCGGGTAAAACGCAGGGTTTCGCCATGGTTGCGGTCCATCAGGTCTTCGCGTGAGGCCAGTTTAAGTGATAGGTAAAAATTATAAAACTTCTCGTTTATGTTTTCTATGGAGTGGTCAATTGGCTGGCCGGCTTTACGTGCAATTTCAATAAGCCCCAATCCTGCTCCTTCTTTATCGCTGAATTGTTTGTTTTCAAGAATTTCGAAATACAGTGCTTTCAGTTTATCTTTTTCAAGGGTATTGAGTTTGTGTAGTTTTTCTTTAAGCATGTCTGCTCTATTGGCGTCAATCAGGTTGATGGAGCTGATGTAATTTGCCTGACCTATAACACGGGTTGAGAACAAGGTGCTATCATTCAACCCCTCACTATCATCCGGTTTGCCGTGGCGCACCAGATTTTGAAAACACTCAACCATGATATAGTTTACACGGTTGCGCATTTTTGATAAATCTTCAAGGCTGTTGACATTAAAATCGGTAAGACGAATGATTCCGTCTGTGATTTTGTCGTTTACTTCTCCGTTAAAAATAAGGCTCAGCCTGTCGTTGCTAAGCTTCTTGAACAGGTAATAACTTTTAGATTCGGACATAAAGGGGGAAATTAGATGTGTCGTTCAACGATACATTTTGAAATAAGTTTTCACTTTAAAAAAACATTATTTGAAAAAGAAAAGCCCCTCGCAAAAATTTGCAAGAGGCTTTTCTTTAATGTTTTTTTATCCTACTTTTTCATCACCCTTGTTCTGAACACCTCATCACCCGTTTTTACTTCGGCTATGTAAATGCCTTGGTCAAGGGTTTGTGTATTTATAGTATAGGTATTGCCTTGCTCCTGTTGGTCGCGCAAAATTTGTTTACCCGTAACATCAAACAGGGTAAAGGTGAAGCGGGTGTTTTCAGTGTTTGTAAAACGCAACTCGCAATTATCAGCAAATGGATTTGGGTAGGCCATCATTTCATGCGGTTTGTATTTTATAGACTCAACACCAAGTGGATTGTATGTAAAAATACCGCCTGTTCCGGGAGTGGTATCTACATAAAAGTTGAGGTTACCGTAAAGCGAATCATCAAATGCAACTTCAATACTGTAATTGCTTTGCATTCCTAACCCCGGAATATTTACCACAAAGCTGTAGGTAGAGTCAAGTGATGCGGGCATATTTTCAAACCTGAACTGACCTAAATTCAAAATGGGTGCCTGACTACCATCGCCCGTTTGGGTCCAAGCAATAGCATTACCAGGTGGTGTTTTTTTAACAATTACATCAATCAAAGGAATAGGGTCTTCGGTTTGAGTTTTGCCAATGGTAACCAGATAAACATACCCCTCAAAAGTGCAGGTACCTTGAGGATCCGGTATGGGTATCATATGTATATCCGTGTTGGCATACATTGTTCCGCATTCTACACTTGTAACCTGGGCTTCTACCCAATCAAAAACAGCATCGGTAGCATGATAATAAGTAGGCATATAAATAAAAGGTCCTGTAGCCTGTTCGGCCAACACAATATAATCAACCAGCGGAAGGTTGGGAAACTGATAAAACCCGGTGCCGTCAGTAATTGTGGAACCATATTCTTCCCATTGGGTATCGGGGTTGCCTCTTTTTATCAGATGAACAGTCATACCGGGAATCCCCGAACCTGACTGTGAATTAAGCACAGTGCCTGTAATTATTCCGGGGCTTTGCGTTACCTGCAAATCATTACTTCCGCTGCAGCCATCGGCATCGGTTACTGTAAGCGTGTAAACTCCATAGGCACCTGGTCCTGCGGTAATAATGGGGTTTAGTATGGTATCATTGTCTAGGCTGTCGCTCGGTGTCCACAAATAGGTAAAGGGTGCCTGCCCTCCGCTTACAATGGCAGCATCCCATATCGGCCACTGGCTGCCATCACAAATTTGAATATCAGAACCGGCTTGCACTACTATTTCTGCGGGTTCGTTTACAATAACCTCAGAAAAAGAAGTAAAACATCCGTAAACATCAGATACCTCTACCGCATAATTATTTGCACAAAGCCCGGTAGCAACTGCTGTGGTTGGTTATCAGGGTCGTCCCACAAAATATCATAATTAGCATGCGGAGCTATTTGTATATCCAGCGTTGCCTCTCCGTCACAAACACCAAAACACGAAGCATTAGTTCCAAAGGCAAGCCCCATTGGCGGATCAATAACATAGATGGTATGTTGAACCTGCAGGCCTGTGCAATTAGCTG
>CANJWH010000083.1 GCA_947478465.1 Bacteroidota bacterium | reverse complement strand
GCGCGACAACAGCGGAACATACAGTAATCATCAGTACCATGCGGGGAGCAAGTCAGGATATTTTACTTATCAGAGCGGAGGAAACTGGAGACAGTGTTTTATCAACTCGCCTTACACGTTAGGTAAACGATTTGAAATGGTAAACCTGCGCGGACTGGCAGGCATTGGCATCTGGGCATTGGGGTATGATGACGGTTACTTAGATTTCTGGAACAAGATAGAAGAAAATTTTACAGATTGTTATTCCCCCGCCTGCAACGATACGCTTTACGATATGGGCGGTCCTTCACAAAATTATTACGACAACGAAAATTATACCTATACCATTTCGCCTGCTAACGCCTCGACCATAGACCTCACTTTCTTTTCGTTTTCAACAGAAGCAAATTACGATACACTATGGCTCTATGATGGTAGCAGCAACGCAGCACCATTTATTGGCTCTTACACCGGAACCAACACACCCGGCAATTTTACCACCAGCACAGGCTCCTTAACACTGCGTTTCAAATCCGATGTAAGTACTAACTCGTTTGGTTTTAGGGCTTATTATTACTGCAATGAGATGGTGACGGATGTCACCCTGAGCGTAGTCGAAGGGTTGAATGTTTATCCAAACCCTGCTGAAAATATTTTGACTATTGAATGCAGTAAAGCGATGAGAGAAGTCAGGATTTATGATGTAACAGGAAAACTAGTTGTCTCACCTCAAATCTATCTCCAAAAAGAGAGGGGAACTGTTGATGTTTCACAATTCGCATCAGGGATATACAATCTCTGCATCTTTACTGATACAGAAATGCTGACAAAGAAAATAATCGTCAGCAAAAAATAGACATTCACTCAAATTGCTTTGCGCACTTTGCGAAACCTTTGCGACCTTTGCGGTTAAAATAAAAAATATGAAAATAGCAATTCTCGGCTGCGGAAACATGGGTTTAGCCTATGCCCGTTCTTTCCTAAAATACAATCTTGTTACTCCCGAAAACCTTTTACTGATTGAAAAAAGTGCAGAACGTGCTGCACAGTTAGCCGGCATGAACATTGGCAAAATAGCAGGCTCCATTACCAACGAAATAAGTGATTACGATGTAGTGATACTGAGTGTAAAGCCACAGGATTTTTCGGTTGCCGAAAAAGAATTGTCATCTGTTCTTACAGAAAAAAACCTTGTGCTTTCTATCATGGCAGGAAAGAAAATAAGCTATATCTCAGCGGCATTGAAGCACGATAACATTGTGCGCGCCATGCCCAATTCGCCTGCACAATTAGGAATGGGAATAACGGCATACACTGCTGCCGAAAAAGTAAATCCCAAACAACTTCGCATGGCCGAAAACCTGCTGAACAGCACCGGCCGCAGTGTTTATCTGGAAGATGAAAACCTGCTGGATGCTGTAACCGCATTGAGCGGCAGCGGACCTGCTTATTTCTTTTACATTGTTCAGCAAATGACCGAAGCCGGTGTTAAGCTCGGCATTGAACCTTCCGTTGCATCCATGCTTGTAAAGCAAACTATGCTGGGTTCTTTTCATTTATTAAACCAGGCAACACAAACGCCTGATGAATTAATAAAAGCCGTTGCTTCAAAAGGAGGAACAACAGAAGCAGCTTTCAATGTTTTTAAAGCAAAAAACTTTGGCGAAATATTGCAGGAAGCCATTGCAGCAGCTGAAAGCAGGGCAAAGGAATTATCTTCAGTGAAGTAAATGAAACTACTGTTTTATTCTCTTTTATTAATTATTTCGGTTCAGTGCTTTGCTCAAGATACTTTCTCAATAATTGCCATTGATTCAATTACAGGAGAAATAGGTAGTGCGGGAGCATCCTGTATTCAAAATGCGCATCCTGATAGCGGAGTAATTGTTATAAGTACAATTATTCCCGGGAAGGGTGCAATCAATACACAGGCAAATTATAATCCCGAAAATCAGAAAAACGCAAAGCAGAAAATGCTTCAGGGTTTATCACCTGAAGAAATTATCAGCTGGCTAAAAAAAAATGATGTAAACAACAGAATTGAACAAAGACAATATGGAATTGCTGATATTGACGAAAAAGGGATTATTCGCACTGCAGCATTTACAGGGGTTTCATGCAACGCATTTAAAAGTCATATAATCGGAAATAATTACTGTATTCAGGGAAATATACTTGCAGGAAAATTTGTGCTCGACTCAATGGAGCATGCTTTTAACAGAAGTTCAGGCACACTGGCTGAAAAGATTATGGCTGCTATGCTGGCAGCAAAAATTCCGGGTGCAGACACACGGTGCTTAACAGAAGGTATTTCATCTATGTCTGCCTATATAAGAGTAGCAAAACCATCAGATAAGGAAGGTGATTATTTTTTACAGATAAACGTAAATAACCATCCAGCAGGAAAAGACCCGATTGATATTCTTCAGCAAAAATATCAGCTGTGGAAAGAAGAAACTCGTCACGAATAAATACTTTTGTCTCCATGTCAGAAAATCAGGACGAAACCGCAAAACTTCTTTCGCTCATACGCAGCGATTATTCAAAACATCAGTTGAGTGAAAACGATGTGGAGCAAAACCCTGTACTCCAGTTTTTAAAATGGATGAAAGAAGGCATTGAAGCCGGGCAGCCCGAACCCAATGCCATGACACTTTCAACCGTTACAGCAGAAGGTAAACCTGCCTCACGCATTGTTTTGCTGCGCGGAGTAGACGAAGGCAAATTTGCATTCTTCACCAATTACACCAGCAACAAAGGAAAACAGCTTGCCGGAAATCCGTATGCTTCTTTAAATTTCTTCTGGTATCAGTTAGAGCGGCAAGTGAAGATTTCAGGCAAAGCTGAAAAGTGCAGCCCTGAATTTTCGGACGAATATTTTGCAACACGCCCACGCGAAAGTCAACTGGGTGCATGGGCTTCGCCACAGAGCGAGGTAATTGAAAGCCGCGAAGTATTAGTAAAAAACTTTGAACATTACGCCAAACTGTATGAAGGCAAAACCATTCCCCGCCCGCCACACTGGGGTGGTTTTTTGCTGACTCCCGAAGAAATAGAATTCTGGCAGGGGCGCACCGGACGCATGCACGACAGGCTTGTATTTAACCTACAAGGTGATGGGGCGTGGAAGATTTCGCGGTTAGCGCCTTAGTCAAGTTATGAGTTATAAGTTATAGGTGATGAGTAATCTCTATTTGGATAAAAGTGCCTTTTGCGAAAAACAAATCCTTGAAGCGCCTTTGCCGGGGCTTGGGATGGTGATTGTTATTCCATGTCAAAACGAGCCGCATCTGGTGAAAACCCTGAACGCTTTAGCGGCCTGCACCTTGCCCAAATGCAATATTGAAGTAATAGTTGTAATTAACGCTGCGGAAAACAGCAGCAAAGAAATTTTAAAAGAAAACACGTTTACCGAAGTAGAACTGGAACGCTGGATAATAAAAAACGAAAGTGTTGCTCTGCGCTATTTTTATATCATCAAAAATGATTTACCCGCAAAAGATGCAGGAGTTGGACTTGCCCGCAAAATAGGCATGGACGAAGCGGTGCGCAGGTTTGATGCTATTGAAAACGAAAACGGTGTTATTGTTTGTCTTGACTCAGATTGCACGGTGGAGAGCAATTACCTGACTGCTCTGGAACATCACTTTCTGTTGCATCCTTCCGCAACAGGGTGTTCCATTTATTTTGAGCATCATCTGGAGGGAGATGAGTTTGCGCCCGAAGTTTACGAAGGCATTATCCGTTACGAATTGTTTTTGCGCTACTATAATTGCGGACTGCGTTTCAGTGGGTATCCGTTTGCGTGGCACACGATTGGGTCGAGCATGGCGGTGCGCACAAAAATATATCAGCAGCAGGGCGGTATGAACAAGCGCAAGGCGGGTGAGGATTTTTATTTTCTTACCAAACTGTTTCCCCTGGGTGATTTTACTGAACTAAATGAAACCACCGTGTTTCCATCACCACGCCCATCGGAACGGGTGCCCTTTGGAACGGGAAAGGCTATAAATAAATGGCTGGAAGAGGGAACAAACAACCTGCCAACGTATCATCCGAAAACATTCACAGATTTAGCAGAACTGGTTGAACTGGTTCCTGAATTGCACGCATTAAAGGTTGATACTATCCAACAAAAAATACAACACCTCTCTCCTGCCCTGCTTGCTTTTTTATCGGACAATGATGTGGAGAATAAACTTACGGAGATAAACTGTAACGTAAAATCAAAGGAACAATTTGTTAACCGCTTCTTCCGCTGGTTTGGTAATTTTATGGTCTTAAAGTTTGTGCACTTTGCCCGTGATAATTACTATGGTCAACAAAGTATTGAGGTGGCTGCAAAAGGTTTACTCAACACTGCCGGCATTGAATTCAATGAAACGATAACGGCCAAAGAACTATTGTTGCTCTACCGCGAGCTAGAACGAAACAACAAAGCCGCCCTGATATTCAAGGCGGCTCTGGTGTGATTTCAGGAAACCCGAAACGTATTATTCTTCTGTTTTTTTCTTTTTAGGAGCAGCTTTTTTCTTTGGTGCTTCTTCTCCTTCAGCTTTTGCTGCTTTTTTAGGAGCCGCTTTTTTAGCTACTTTTTTTACTTCTTCGTCAGGAAACAATGTTGTTGCCGGTTTTGCTTTTGCTGCACCACCTGCTACATATTTCTTTGCCTGTTTGCGTTTACGTCTTACACCGTAAGAACCGTTTGAAATTTTTCCTTTTTTTGATTTGATATCACCTCTTCCCATAATGTGTTTTTGTTTATTGAGGGCGCAAACATAATAAAATTTGTAATCAAAAAAACCTTCATTGCGAGGGTTTTTCCCGAAGTAATCTCCTGATGGAACTACCTCTTCTTATTATGAGATTGCTTCGCTACTCTCGCAATGACGATACTGCTACAAATTATCCCTATAGCTCAACGCACCCGATGGGCAGGTGTCAATTGCCATTTTTATTTCAGGGGTTGTTGCGTTATCAAGGTTTATCCATGGGCGCTCACGAGGTTTAAAAACAGAGGCAAGGTTTTTTACACAGTTGGCCGAATGGGCACACAGGTGTTGTTTCCATACTACGGTTAGTTCACCGTTGGTGTATTCTTTTTCTTGACTATGTTGTTCGTTCATAAATAATTACTTTCTAATTGAGACAAAAATAGAAAATTGCCCTAACACCAAAATCAAGCCCAGTCAGCCCCCTTTCAAATAAATTTATACTTTTGCCGTCCCCACAAAAAGACAACAACGCATAATGGCAGAAAAAACCGGTGAAGGCTTTGATTTTGACTCATCAAACCTCATTCTCTTTTTATACAAATGGCGCAAGCCTTTAACTATTATTTCGGTGGCTGCAGCCGTGTCGGCAGTCATCTTCTCCATGCCGTTTTTTATACCTCCCAAGTATAAATCAACGGTTATCCTATTCCCTACTTCCACGGCTTCGGTGTCCAAATCACTGTTGAGTAAAAATGCGCAAACCAAGCAAGACCTGCTTGAGTTTGGTGAAGAAGAGCAGGCCGAGCAAATGATTCAGATTTTGAATTCAGATGAAATACGCACAAAAGTGGTTGAGAAATACGACTTAATGAACCACTATGATATTGACACCACCTCGCAATATAAATACACCAAGTTGTTTAAAGAATACGAGAGCAATATCAGCTTTAAGCGAACCGAGTTTATGTCTGTAAAAATAGATGTGTATGATACCGATGCGCAACTGGCAGCCGATATTGCCAATGATATTGCCGCCTTGCTGGATACAGCAAAAAACAGAATGCAGAAAGAGCGTGCCTTTAAAGCAATGAACATTGCGCAGGCCGAATATTTTGAAATGCGTGATTATGTAAAAGCACTGGAAGATTCGTTAAATGAACTGCGCAACATGGGTATTAACGATTATGAATCACAGGCCGAACGTTTTAATGAATACTATGCCAAATCCATTATGGAAGGCAAAACCGGTGCAACCAAACAACTGGAAGAGAAACTGAAAATATTATCTCAGTATGGAGGTGCTTATGTATCTATCCGCGACATGTTGGAATATGAGAAAGAACAACTCAGTCATCTGCGTGCCAAATACCAGGAAGCTAAGGTGGATGCCGAACAAGTACTGCCTCACAAATTTGTGGTAAACAATGCCTTTAAAGCCGAGAAGAAATCATACCCCGTGCGCTGGCTAATAGTAGTAATAACAACAGTTTCAGCTTTTCTGCTCAGCATATTGGTTATAGTAGCACTTGAAAATTTTAAAAAAATAGGCGATAAATAATTCAACTTCTATGAGTGAATATTTTGACAACACTAACATTCTGAAAATAATACAGAAATATCAAAAGCAATTGGTTATTGTTACCTGTGCAACGCTTTTACTATCAACTATATTTTCTATGCCTTGGTTTATAAAACCAAAGTACAAATCAACAGCTGTAATATACCCTGCAAACATTATTGCTTTCGGTAGTGAAACACCGGATGAACAAATGGTTCAGGTTTTTCAATCCGATGATATTAAAACACAAATTGCCAATGAGTTTAATCTTTACGAAACCTATGGCATTGACACGACCAAGGATAAATCATACAAAACCAAACTCATAAAAGAATTTAACGAGAACATAACCATTGATAAAACCGAGTTGGTTTCGGTACAAATTGAAGCATTGCATCCAAATCCGGTTATAGCAAGAGATATAGTAAATCGCATGATTGAACTATTTAACCAGAAAGAGCGCAACTTGCAAAAGGAAAAAGCAATGGAACTTGTAACTATCCTGAAAAAACAGTTAGAAGATAAACGCCATGAAATGGATTCTTTGGATATTATGATCAAAGATCTACGTATCAACTACGGACTACTTGATTATCCATTGCAAACACGCTATGCAACTCAAAACTATTTAAAATCATCATCAGGAAAAGGTGACAACGAAGTTACTGCGATGTTGAAAAATCTAAAAGAAAAAGGCGGAGAATTTGTAGCACTGAACGAACATATCTGGAGAATAAGAGGTACTTATAATGATTTAAAAGTGCAATATGAAAATGCATTACGCGATGTGGAGAAAAACCTGACCTACTGCAATGTAGTGACAAGCCCTTTTGTTGCTGACAAAAAATCATACCCCGTTCGTTGGCTGATTGTTGTTATTTCAACGCTTTCAACATTGTTATTTTCATTAATCGTGATAAGCGTTATTGAAAATTACAACACCAGCAAAAACTAAAGCCAAAAGCTAACAGCCAAGAGCTAAAAGCCAATGACATTAACCGAACAAAATAAACTGCGTTGGATTTACATAGCCTGCGGCTTATTTATAGCATTGAATGCTGTTCTTATTGCGTTTGAGTTTTTCTATCTACCGCTACTGCCGGTTGCACTATTCCTAGTGCTGTTATCTCTTTTGTCTCTTGATAAACTTGTTCTGTTTATTGTGTTCTGCACACCTTTATCAATCAACCTTACTGATGTTGGTTTAGGTGGTGTGGGTATGACTTTACCAACCGACCCGCTGTTGTTTGGCGCTATGCTTTTGTTCTTTTTCAAACTGCTCATGGAACAGAAATTTGACCGTGATATTATGAAGCATCCGGTTACCATAGCCATTACCATTAACCTATTCTGGATAGGCCTTGCAACCATTACCAGTGAAATGCCGCTCGTTTCGCTCAAGTTTTTTGTAGCGCGTTTGTGGTATGTTGTTACATTCTATTTTATCACCACACAGATATTCAAAAACCCAGATAAAATAAATGTTTACATCTGGACCTTCATCATTTCATTTACCGGAATTATTCTTTACACCATTATCCATCACGGCATGTATGGTTTTCTGGAGCAGCCTGCCCACTGGGTAATGTCACCATTCTTCAACGACCACACTTCTTATGGTGCTATTCTGGCTATGTTTTATCCTTTCCTTATCGGCACACTATTCAGCCCAAGAATTAGCCGCAGTTTCAGATTAGTCATTATTCCTTTAATCGGGCTGTTTACTTTGGCTTTAATACTTTCATACACCCGCGCGGCTTGGGTAAGTTTAATTTTTGCATTTGGTGTTTTTATGACCATGAAACTGAGAATAAAATTCCGCACAGTATTTATTATTTCATTGGTATTTTTTGGTTTGCTTGGTGCGTTGCGTGAACAGATTATTATGAAACTGGAAAAGAACCGTCAGGATTCCTCTGCCGACCTTGCCGAGCACGTTCAATCCATTTCGAATATTTCTTCTGATGCGTCAAATCTGGAACGTTTAAATCGCTGGAGCAGCGCTCTTAGAATGTTTGAGGAAAGACCATTCTTAGGTTGGGGGCCCGGAACCTACATGTTTAAATATGCTCCTTATCAAAGCTCTCAGGAAATTACCAGCATCAGTACAAATGCCGGTGATAAAGGAAATGCCCACAGCGAATACATTGGCCCTTTAAGCGAATCAGGATTGTTTGGAGCTATTTCGTTTTTGCTTATTGTTATTCTCTCCAGCTATACAGCAATTAAGTTGTATTTCAGATTAGAGGATAAGAGTATGAAGTTTTATGTAATGAGTATGTTGCTTGGCCTTATGACCTATTTTGTTCACGGCTTGCTCAACAACTTCTTAGATACCGACAAAGCATCTGCACCATTCTGGGGCTTTATGGCAGCAATTGTTACCATTGATGTTTACCATCGAAAGTACCTGACTAAGGAAAAAGAAACTCCTTCTCAATCAGTTCAGCCACAACCTGACCAGAAATAATTGAAGGTGGAACACCCGGACCGGGAACGGTCAATTGCCCTGTAAAATAAAGGTTCTTCACTTTCCGGCTTTTGATACGCGGCTTTAAAACAGCTGTTTGAAAAAGTGTATTCGCCAATCCGTATGCATTACCTTTAAATGAATTATAGTCCGAAATAAAATCAAGATGAGCATATGTTCTTTTGTAAATAATGTGTTCGCGAATATTTTGTCCTGTGCGGTTTTCAATTCTACCAATCACCATTTCAAAATATTTTTCTCGTGTTACTTCATTATCTTCTAATCCTACAGCAACAGGTATAAGAATAAACAAATTCTCCATTCCTTCAGGCGCAACTGTTTCATCTGTTTTTGAAGGACAGCAAACATAAAAAAGCGGGTGAGATGGCCATTGAGGCTTATCGTAAATTTCAGTTGCATGAACTGTAAAATCTGTATCAAAAAACAAATTATGGTGCAATAAATTATCTACTCTTTTATTTACTCCAAGATAAAAAATAAGAGCGGAAGGAGACATCGTACAACTTTCCCAATAGTCAGCAGAATATGCCCTATATTGCTCGTCCAGCAATCTTTGTTCTGTATGATTGTAATCTGCACCTGAGATAATTATATCTGCAAAAATTTCTATCCCGTTGCTGACAACTGATTTTACGTTTCCACTCTCTACATTTATTTTTTCAACGTTTTCGCCTGTGTAAATTTTTACGCCTAATTCTTCAGCAAGCTTGGTCATAGCCTCAGCAATTTTATACATACCTCCATCGGGATACCAGGTACCTAATATCATATCGGCATAATTCATCATGCTGTAAAGTGCAGGAGTATTTTCGGGTTTTGCTCCTAAAAACAATACAGGAAACTCCAACAGTTGTAATAATTTCGGGTGACTGAAATACCTACGGATATACTTACTGAACGAACTGAACATATTCAGTCTGAATAGTGACAAAAGCAAATTTACATCAGCAAACTCAAACAAAGAAAGCGAAGGTTTGTAAACAAATTCGTTCACACCTTTTTCATATTTATATTCTGCTTCGGTAAGGAATTGTTGCAGCTTTTTACTGCTCCCGCTTTCTAATGATTCAAAGAGAGCAAATAACTTTTCCTTTTCGGCAGGGATATCGTTTTCATCATCTTTAAAGAATACGCGATAAGAAGGAGAAAGCCGTTTCAGCGAATAATAATCGGAAGTTGATTTACCAAAACGATTAAAAAACTTCTCAAATACTTCCGGCATCCAATACCAACTTGGGCCCATGTCGAACATAAATCCTTCAACTTCGGATTTCCTGCCTCTGCCGCCTGTATCATTATTCTTTTCAAGAACTGTTACATCAAAACCTTTTTGCGCCAGACAGCATGCTGCTGAAAGCCCCGAAAAACCTGCTCCAATAACAATTACTTTTTTAGCCGACATCGGCTACAAAGAAAGGATTTTAAAAGCTATTTTTTCAATCCCAGCAGGCTCATCATCTTATGATAGATGTCAGTGTTCTGATATATTCCGCCAAACTCTTCCGCTCCCGGGCCATAAGCATAAACAGGAATCATAACGCCTGTATGATGTGTGGTTGTAAATGCACTTTCTACAATGCGGTCTTTAATTGAACCGCCCATAATAGCGAAGCCGCCTGTTTCATGATCAGCAGTTACAATCACTAATGTATTCCCATCTTTCTCTGCAAAATCAAGCGCTTTGCCAATAGCTTTGTCAAAGTCAAGCATCTCCTGAATGATGTAGGTTTGTTTGTTGGCATGTCCACCCCAATCAATCTGCGAACCTTCAGCCATCATAAAAAAGCCTTGTGGATTTTTGCTGACTATTTCAATTGCTTTTTGTGTGGCTTTATGCAAAATATCACCGCGCGTTCCGGTTGCACTGTCGGGTTGAAGAGGTGCAATAAAACCGGCAAGTTTATTACCTGTGAATGCAAGAATTTCTACATCTCCGGTTGCAATTCCGTAGCCTTTAGCTTTTAATTTATCAAGCAGATTAATACTGTCGCTTCGCTTTTCAAAATAATCTTTACCGCCACCGATAAATACATCTACATCGGTTTTCAAAAAATCCTGTGCAATATTTTCATCCAAGGCACGGCTTTTTTGATGAGCTATAAAACTTGCAGGTGTTGCATGTGTTACAGATGAAGTAGCAACTAAAGCAGTAGCTAAACCTTTCTTTTCTGCAGTTTCTAATATAGTTTCGCGTGCAAGACTATCCGGACCAACACCAATAGCACCATTGTAAGTTTTTTCTCCGCAGGAAAAAGCAGTTGCTCCGGCTGCTGAATCGGTAATAATATTATCAGAAGAATATGATTTATGGAAACCGATGTGCTTGAAACGCTCAATATTTAAGGCATCTCCATTTGCAACCATTCCAGCATAAACCTGTGCAAGTCCCATTCCATCTCCAATTAGAAGAATAATATTTTTAGGTTTTGGCGTTTGTGCCTGTGTTTGAGTTTTCTCGGCACATGAAAAAAGCAGAAGAGCAGAAATAAGAAACAGGTAGTTTTTCATATCAATAATTTAGTGGGCGCAAATGTCGTAATTTGATTTTATGGAAATGTTAATTATTGAAATTATAAGACTGGACTACTCTTTAAAATTCAAATCGTTTATGATCTGTCCAATACAGCGCCCTTGATATTGTCCATTATCAATGGCCGAGCGATAATTGAAACCGGCATAAAGCTCTGCTAATTCTGCTTCATCAGCATATTCATAAAATGAATTAAAGTAACGTGGCGCTAAACCATACAACGCATGAGTATTGTCTGTAAATACCACATCTTCACCAATTGTTGAAGACATTACCTGAGCTGCTGCATTTGCACAAACCGAATGCATTGAAGTATAAGCAGGATAATTAGGATTGTAAAACAAGGGCTGCCAGGCCGGGTCTATATATTCCTGAATAAAAGTAGAAGGACGCAATACATTGTAGTCATAAATTAATGTCCAGCAAGAAATATAACAATCAGCCAATGCAAGCCCTGATTTTACATAGGCTTCCAATGCAATTTCTTCATTTATATTTTTGGTTTTAATAACCTGACTGAGAATAGAAATGGCGTGTCCAGGAGGAGTTACCGTTCCAATTGCATCTTCCCAGAAACGGGCAATTTTCTCCTGTTCATCAGTAGCAGAATTTACCGTGTTATAAACATCAAGTGCGGTTGCATAAAAATCAGAATTTATATCGCTTGAAAAAGCAGTTGGCATACCGGGATTACAGTTAACAAAAAGATTTCCCGGATCTATTACAAACGGGCGCATATCTGTCCAACAAGGAAGTAAGGGAGCTGAGAATTGAGGGAAGGTTGGTTCCCACAAACCTGCACCTTGCGGAATTGTATAATTACAATTTGCCTGTGTTGCAATACCATCTATAACAGACCAGGCAGTAATGGCATTTCCTAAATCTGTCCCGTAGCTTTTAGATCGTTGAACAATTTCTTGTGAAATTCCCAGTTGACGGAAATTACTGATGTGAATTTCATTAAGTGAAATAATGGTTTGACGAACCTCAACACTTGCATCATTGAAAAGATAAGATGCCACAACGCGTTCAGCAGTGCTGGCAACTATACCCCAGTTATATTCTGCCGATGTAGGTTGGGGTAAAGTGCTCAATCCGTTCAGTTGCCCAGCCAATGATCTACGTGTTGGGTAAGCACGGTAAATCCCTTCATACATTGCCACTCCGCAGTATGCAAACACGCGTGAAGCTTCAGGTCCTGACAATTCTGTTTCGCGAACAAACACAACTAAATTATCTAACCAATCCGTTATTAGTTTAGCTGTAGCTGTTGGTTGCTCTGGATTTACTACAGGTTGTTGATAAACATCTTCGCGGCAACTAATAACTGAAATTGAAAAGGTAACAAAAAGCAAAAAGAGTTTTTTCATTCGTATAATATTGGAAAAACAAGTATAGAAATATATGATTGGTGATAAAGCTTTATGGTTATGATTAGTAATTATTCTAATAATAATCTTGCAGCCTCAAATGAAGATAATTTTCCGGCAATTACATCTTGCTCTAGGTGTTTTATTTTCTCCTGAGTTCTGGTATCAGAATAAAACCGGTGCTTAATAGTTTCACTGACCGTTTCATGCATCCAGTAAAGATTTTGCTGTGTGCGATTTTTCTCAAACCAATGATTTTCTTTTGTAAGAGTAACATAATGTTCAATCATTTTCCAGATTTCTTTTACACCTTCGCCTGATTGCGAAGAGCAAGAAGTTACCTTAGGAATCCACCCAGAAGCAGAGGGTGGCAAAAGATGAAGCGCATTGATGTATTCTGCTTTTGCTTTAATAGAAGGTTTTATATTATCACCATCGGCTTTTGAAACAGCAATGGCGTCTGCCATTTCCATTATACCCTTTTTAATTCCTTGCAGCTCATCACCAGCCCCTGCCAGAACAAGCAAAAGAAAAAAGTCAATCATAGAACTCACTGAGATTTCACTTTGTCCTACCCCAACAGTTTCAATAAAAATAATATCATAGCCTGCTGCCTCACACAATACAATTGTTTCACGGGTTTTTAAAGCTACACCACCCAAGGTTCCAGATGTTGGTGATGGGCGAATAAATGCATTTTTATCAGCCGAAAGTATTTCCATTCTGGTTTTGTCGCCCATGATACTGCCTTTACTTCTTCCACTGCTGGGATCGATGGCAAGAACTGCAATCTTTTTTCCTTTTGCAGTAAGAGTTTTTCCAAGGGCTTCAATGAATGAACTTTTGCCTACTCCAGGAACCCCGCTAATACCTACTCGTATTGATTTACCTGCATAAGGTATACATTTCAACAATACCTCTGATGCAAGTTGAGCATGTTCTTGAGCATTACTTTCAATTAGTGTAATAGCGCGCGCAAGGGTAACGCTATCACCCTTAAGAATGCCATCTAAATACTCGTCTGCAGTAAGCAGTTTTTTACTCATTCAATATATTTTTATTCAAGGAATTCATGAGAATAGTTCATTGGGGTAAAAATACAGGAAATCGGTTTATCTTTGCGCCCCTCATGAACAGCACCAGAACTGTAGCATTTTACACACTCGGATGTAAACTGAATTTTTCAGAGACTTCTACCATTGCTCGACAATTTGAAAAAGATGGTTTTACAAAAACAGATTTTGAAAAGCCTGCCGATGTATATGTAATTAACACCTGTTCAGTTACAGACCATGCCGATACCAAATGTCGCAATATTGTACGTCAGGCATTACGCAATAATCCAGATGCATTTGTTGCTGTGGTAGGCTGCTAT
>CANJWH010000082.1 GCA_947478465.1 Bacteroidota bacterium | reverse complement strand
ATTTGCTAATTTAACTTTACTGGCAACAGAAGCAGTTACAGTAGCAGATCAGACAGCTTCTGTTCTGAATATTCCTTTAACTAACCAACTAACTGTTCCTGCCGGAACTATATTAGTAGTTGAGTTCTTCACACCTGATGGTCAGGTTGCAGGCAATAGTTTGTTTGTGGGTACTAACAACCTTGGACAAACAGGTGACACCTACCTTTCAGCTGCTGATTGCTTTATTACTGAGCCAACCAGCGTTGCTGATATTGGCTTCCCTGATATGCACTGGGTATTAAATATTAACACAGGAACTCTTACTGAGCAAACAGCCGGCTTAGGTTCTGGTGCTGCATTCCCTGTAGGAACAAATACTGAAACCTATCAGGCAACTGACGTTTATGGTAATGTTGCAACTTGCAGCTTTGATGTAATAGTTAATGATATTGAAGTACCAACTATCAGCTGCGGATCAAATCCTCCATCACCTCTTACAATAACACAAGTAAGTAATGGTTTTGAAGACGGACGTATTTCTAATGCTCTTTGGATAAACGGCAACGGAATTAGTGCTGATGACTTAAGTGTTGCTGCTAATACCTGCTTTGATATAAACAGCATTTCTGCTAACTTCTTAAGCAGCAATCCTGGAAGCACCAGCGCAATGTATGTTAATTTCTACAGCAATGCATCAGGTGAGCCGGGCTCAATAGTATCATCACAGGTTCTTTCACCAGGTGACTGGACTACTACATTAATAGGTAATGCTTTTGGTATTGATGTTTATCGTTTTGATCTTACACTTCCTTCTATAACTACTTTGTGTGGTGGACCTAGTGGAACTACTTATTGGTTCTCGGTTCAGGGTGAAAATCCAGTGGATAATTTTTATTGGGAATTCAGTTCGTTGGGTCAATATGGCAGCAATGGCCAATTTAACCTGGACGGAACTGGATGGGTAAATAACGGAGATAACTTTGTATTTGATATAAACGGTTCTTCGTATAATGTACTTACAATGTATACTTCTACCAATGATCCTGGTGTTTGCGGTGCAGCAATTACAATTGCTCCTCCTGCATCATCTGACAACTGTCCTTTAACACTTACAAACAGTTTTAACGGAACCAATGATGCAAGTGATGTTTACCCAGTTGGAACAACTATTGTAACATGGACTGTAACTGACCCAAGTGGCAACGCTGCTTCTTGTGATGTTGTGGTTGTTGTTACAGACGATGAGTTCCCTGTATTTGCTAACTGCCCATCTGATATTTTTGCAGATAATGACCCGGGTCAATGTGGTGCGGTTGTTTCATTCGACCCATTAGAATTCTCAGATAATTGCACTCTTCCTGGTGTTCCAGTTTTAGGAGATGCTGTTCCTTTTGTTGGTTCTTCTATTGCTATTACTGATAATACAACCAATACAGGTTCTCAATCTGTTTCCGGAGTTGGAACAACTCTTGGAACTGATGTAGTGCTTCAGAGCATTTGTCTGAATGTTACTCATACGTGGGTTGCTGATCTTGAATTTGTTTTAGAATCACCAACTGGTGACCAGATTACTCTGATGAGCGGTCCTCCATGTGGTGGTACTGATTTAGATGTTTGTTTTGTTACAGGAACAGGAAACCCGTTAAATGGTGGTTCATGTGGTAGTTTCCCTGCATACAGCGGAGACTTTACTGCAGAATCAGGTAATTTAGCCGGATTATCTGTTGGTTCAGACCCTAATGGAACCTGGACATTATATGCTACTGATATGGCAACTATAGACGAAGGTTTTGTAAACAGCTGGACACTTAACTTTGCTCCTGTAGTTGGAACTGACCCTGCAGCAGCTGTTCAAACCTCAGGATTGCCAAGCGGTTCAGAATACCCAGTTGGAACAACAACAAATACTTTTGAAATTACAGATGCTTCAGGTAACACAACCACCTGCAGTTTTGATGTAGTTGTTTCTGATGTTGAAGCACCAAGTATTACTTGTTCTGCGGACATTGAAGTTGATAATGACTTAGGTGTTTGCGGTGCAACTGTTAACTATGATGCTCCAACCGGATTTGAGCAAGTTGCTCAGCAATTTGGTAATGCCTTTGAAAATGGCTTTGTTTCAAATTATGCTTTCCCTAACATTGGTGCTGACAACTTTGTGGTTGCAGACGGAGAATGTAATGATATCGGAAATGTTACAGCTAATTTCCTTGTTACAGATCCTGAAGCGGCTTCTGACTTTGATGTTATTTTCTATGATGACAATAACGGAGAGCCAGGTAATGTGCTAAATACTGTTAACGTTACACCATCAGAATGGACTACTTCGTATCAGGGTTCAAACTTTGGATTTGATGTTTACGAATACAACTTTAATCTTTCAACACCTGTTACTCTTTGCGGAAGCAATGGAGGAACGCCTTATTGGGTGAGTGTTGTAGCAAACGGAACAGCTGGATTTGATTACTTCTGGGAAGTTAGCACTTTGGGTGACTACGGAAGTGATGGTGTTCTTGCTGATAACACAGGAGGTCCATGGGATGCTTCAAATGGTGTTGATTTTGTGTTTAGCCTGAATGACATGGGTAATACACCTGACAACTGCACAGGACCTGTTACCGTTACACAAACAGATGGAACAGGTTATACCGCTGGTGATGTATTCCCTATCGGAACAACTTTGCAGGAATACACTGCTGAAGACCAATATGGAAACGTTTCTTTCTGCAGTTTTGAAGTAATAGTTACTGATGCAGAGGCTCCGGTGTTTTCACTTTGTCCTACTGATATCATTGCTTGTGAAAATGATGAGTCTACAACGTTTGATGCTCCGGTTGCAACTGATAATTGCCCTGGCGTAACTGTTGTTCAGACACAAGGTTTACCAAGCGGTTCTGACTTCCCTGCGGGAGTTAACACAGTTGAGTTTACAGCAACAGATGCTTCAGGAAATGAAACTATCTGCAGCTTTACTATCACTGTTACTCCAAGCCCGGTAGCTGATTTCACTTACTTCCCGACTTGTATCGGAGAGATTATTTATTTCACATCAACAGCTTCAGTTGATCCTTCACTTGGAACATCAATTGCAAGCTATGAGTGGGAATTTAACGATGGCAGCGGAATAAATACCGATGTTAATCCAACACACGTATATAACGTTGCGGGTGATTATGATGTAACATTAACTGTAACTACCAACTGGGGTTGCGAGTACACCATAACACATACTGTTACAGTTGATCCAACTCCTGAGTTTACAACTACAGTTGCAGATGCATTATGCTACGGAGAATCAAATGGTAGCATTACTGTTGATGTAACAGTTGGTACTGCCCCTGTTGAGTATTCAATTAACGGTGGACCACTGCAATCAAGTAATGTATTCAGCGGATTAGCTGCAGGTAATTATCTGATTTCTGTTACAACTGCAAACGGTTGTTCAGCAAATGCAGCAGTTACTGTAGGCGAACCTGAAGAATTAGTTGCTTCTATTGAAAGCACAACTAATGCAATTTGTTTTGGTCAGGCTTCAGGTGCCGCAGAAGTTTCTGCAACTGGTGGAACTGAACCTTATAGCTATTCAATTGACGGAGGTGCTTCACAAGGATCAGGAGTATTTGAAGGATTAGCTGCCGGTAGCCATGTTGTAACTGTTACAGATGACAATGGTTGTACTGCAGACATTACAGTTACAGTTAGCGAGCCTAACGAGATTGTAATAGATGCTACTTCACAACCTGTATTATGTAATGGTGATGCTTCAGGTTCTATTGAAGTTACAGCAACCGGAGGTACAGGTGCTTTAGAATATTCTGTTGACGGTGGTAATACCTTCCAGCCTAACGGTTCATTCAGCGGATTAACTGCTGGAACTTATGTACTGGTTGTAAGAGATGAAAATGGTTGCTCGGTTTCAGAAGGTGTGGTTATTACAGAACCAGCTGAAGCACTTACTGCAACAACTGAAGTTCAGAATGTTGCCTGCACAGGTGATGCTTCAGGTTCAGTTGTAGTATCTGCCAATGGTGGTACAGGTGCTTATCAGTACTCAAATGACGGTGGTGATACATGGCAGAGCAGCAATGTGTTTGCAAATCTTGATGCCGGTGATTATACTATCACTGTTCAGGATGCAAATGGTTGCTCAACTGACATTACTGTAACTGTTGCTGAGCCGGTTGAATTGCTGACTATTCAAACAACTGCAACTCCTGTATCTTGCAATGGACAAGGTGACGGAATGATTGATGTAACTGCAACCGGTGGTGGTGCTCCTTATGAGTATTCATTTAACGGAGGTATTACTTATCAGTCTTCGGGTTCATTTACCAACCTTGCTCCCGGAACATATACTGTTGTAGTACGTGATGACAATGGATGTGAAGTAGCTTCAATTGTTGTAGTTACTCAGCCTTCTGTCCTTTCAGTATCTGCAGTATCTTCTTCGCCTTCAACATGCGAAGGGCAAGATAACGGTTCGTTCACTGTTGAAGCAGCTGGCGGATCAGAGCCTTATACTTACACATCAAATGGTAACAGCAATAACACTGGAGTATTCGCTAACGTAACTTCAGGAACAAATCTGGTTACAGTTACTGATGCATCTGGTTGCACTGCTAGTATTGAAGTTGAAGTTGGTTACACCAACCCATTACCTGTTGCAGCATTCAATTGGTTTGCTTCAGGTTCTGTGGTTCAGTTCAGCAACCAGTCAGTTAACGGAACCAGCTACAACTGGAACTTTGGTGACGGAACAACTTCTACAGACCAGAACCCTGTTCACCCATATGCAGCCGGAGGAACTTACACAGTTACTCTGATTGTAACCAATGCATGCGGCAGCGACACAATTACTTATGTTATTGATACCAACAACATAGGAATTAACGATCCTAATGCAAATGCAAGTGTTCTGAATGTTTACCCTAACCCTAACCATGGTCAGTTTACATTAAACTATACCAGCACAGGAATAATAGGTGATATTCAGGTTAATGTGATGACAATTGAAGGTAAATTGCTGATGGCAGAACAGTTCACTGTAAATGCGGATAAATTTGTTCGCAACTACTCTGATATTGAATTGGCCGCTGGTATTTACATAGTTCAGTTTATATCACAAACAGGAACAGAAGTTAAACGAATTACAGTTGACAAGTAGTCAACAATATAACCGCCCCGTTTTTCGTTGAAAAACGGGGCGGTTTATTAATAAGAAATTTTACAGGTACAAATTATCATATAAACTAATCAAAAAAGAATGAATAAATCATACGTTAAAGCAATAGGAATGGGGCTGCTATCAATCCTTTCCGTTAAAAGTTTTGCGGGAGGAAATGTGACAGCGAGTTTTACCTCAACAACGGTTTGCGAAGGAAGTACAACGATTGTAACAAGCACATCAACAACTACCAGCGGAAACATAGTTTCATGGAACTGGGATTTGGATAATGATGGAAACTTTGACAATGCAACAGGTGCCAGCATCAATGGAATTCTCCCTTCTTCAGGAACTTTTCCAATCGGATTGCAGGTAACAACTGACTTGTCTGAGACAGCATCTGTTTATTTGAACGTTGTTGTAAATCCTCTGCCAAATGCTGCGTTTTCTGCAAATGATGTTTGCAAAGGCGAGCCAACAACTTTAACAAGTACCAGCACAATTGCTTCAGGCAGCATTGCTTCATGGAACTGGGATTTTGATAACAACAGTTTTTTCAATGATGGAAACGGACAAACCGTAACACATGATTTCCAGAATTCAGGAACATATACTGCAGGCCTGCAGGTTGTTTCTGATTTAGGATGCGTATCACAGGTTTACAACACTGTAACAGTTAACCCGCTTCCAAATGCAACATTTACATTTGAAAACGTTTGTATCGGTGATATAACTCATTTCACTGCAAGCGCAAACGTTATATCCGGAAATGTTACTGGATACACATGGGATTTTAACAATGACAATATTTTTGGTGATGAAACAGGCGCAGAAGTTGATTTTGAATTTCTTAGTGCAGGATTTTATCCTGTAACTCTTCAGGTAACAACAGACCAAGGGTGTACGTCCGAAACTACTGACTTTGTTACCATTGCTCCGCTGCCGGTTATTATTTTCAACTTTACCGGTGAGTGCGAAGGCGCTCCGGTTCAATTCTTAAATCAAAGCTCTAATCAGGTTGGCTCAATAGATTACCTGTGGTCATTCGGAGATACTCAATTCTCCAGTGCTGTTAACCCTTCGCACATTTATGCTTCTGAAGGAACCTACACAATCAATCTTACAGGAACATCTTCTTATGGTTGTGTAAATTCAGCTACTCAATCAATTACTATTAACCCGGGTCCAAGTGCATCATTTACATACAATGAAGTTTGCACAGGGTTTATTACAGACTTTGTGAACACATCAACATCAGGTGGCTCAAACATTGAAGGTTACCTCTGGACATATGGAGATAACGATGCAAGTGTAGCACAAAGCCCTTCACACCAATATGGCTGGGCAGGACTTTACCCTGTAATGTTAGTGGTTTCAAGTACTGAAGGTTGCCGCGATACTGCAACAGCAAACGTAAATGTTTGGGCATTGCCAACTCCGCATATTGCAGCAGCAGGTCCGCTTGCCTTCTGCGATGGTGGAAGCGTTGACCTTTCAGTTGAACTTGCGAACGGACAAGGTGCAATCTGGTCTACTACTGCTACAACAGCAACAATAACAGTTACCGAAACAGGACAATATATTGTAAACGTTTATGATGAACACGGTTGTCAGCAAAAAGATACAATGGATGTTACCGTTTGGCCTTTGCCTAACGTTACAGCAAGCAACGACACAACTGTTAGCCTTGGATACAATGCTAACTTATGGGCAGCAGGAGCTACTTACTATAACTGGGTTCCTGATACGTATTTAGATAATGCAAATGCAGTTGACCCTACTTCAGTTTCTCCGCTTGAAACTATTACTTATGTTGTTACAGGAACAGATGATAACGGATGTACAAACACAGCTGATGTTGTTGTAACGGTTAATCCTGATTACACATTGGAGACTGTAAACCTGTTTACACCAAACGGTGACGGAGTAAATGATTTCTGGAAAATTAAAAACGTAAACCTGTATTCAGATTGCGTGGTTAAAGTTTTCAACCGTTGGGGTGTTGAAGTTTATTCTTCTACCGCTTACCAAAACGATTGGGACGGAACGTACAAAGGAGAAAAACTTCCGGAAGCAACCTATTACTATGTAGTAACCTGCAGCGGAACCGAAAAAGAATATGACGGAGCAATTTCAATTCTCAGAAACAAAAACTAATAACAGGTAACAGAAAACATATAAACGAAATTAAAACACAGCATTATGAACTATAACTACCTGAAAAAATTAATCAGCGCCCTCTGCCTCTCAATCATTGCATTTGCAGGTTTTGCGCAGCAACTTCCGTTGAATGATTTGTATTACAATAATCGTTACCTGTTTAACCCTGCCAACGCAGGTGATCAGGGTTACCTTGTAGGTTTCCTTAACCACCGCAGACAGTGGGTTGGATTAGAAGGAGCGCCCGTAACCAACAACCTTAGCGTTCACACGCCAATAGGAAAAGGAAACAACATAGGAATAGGAGGAACAATTTCAAGCGACCGCACCGATTTGTATCAGCGCATTGCCGGAAGTTTTACCTACTCACACCGTTTCCATTTCTCTAAAAAGATAGTTCACAGCATTGCTTTCGGAGCTTCTTTGGGTTTTGTTGACAATAGAATAAATCTTGGCAATGCAGTTGTTGACGATAACTCTGACCCGCTTCTTCAAAACGGAACAGTTATTAACGGAACAACTTTAAATGTTGACTTCGGTTTACGTTATAACCTTAAAGGTTTAGAACTTGGTTTTGCTATTCCTCAGCTTTTTGAAACACAAATCAGCTATGCAGCATCTAGCCAGGATCCTCGTAAATTTACTTTGCGCAGAGCAATGGTTGGATATTTGGGTTACAAATTCAAAATCAAAGACAAATGGTTTATTCAGCCTTCTGTTTTATTGCGTAACAGCTCAAAAGTAACACAGGTTGACGGTAGTTTGAACCTTAGCTACAAAGACATTATTTGGTTGGGCGCTACTTACCGCACATCAGGTGGTATAATTCCTTCATTAGGATTTAAAATTGCTGACCAGTTTACTGTAGCATATGCTTATGAGTTTGCAGGCAGCAGCGGTATTGCTTCACGCGGAAATGGTACACATGAGATTATGGCAGGTTTCCGCTTGTCGGGCAACAAGAACAAAAATGATGAATTGGAAAAAGCTATTGATGATTTGAAAAACAATCAGCTTAGCATGATTGAGCAGCTTGACAGCCTTAAAGCTGAACAGGCAAGGTTGAAAGAAAGTGATGCTTCTCAAAACGGCAAACTGGATAATCACGAGCAGCGCATTGAAAAACTGGAAAAAGATATCAATGACCTGAACAAGAAAATTGAAAACCAGAAATCTGCACCTCTTGATACCATGAAGGTGAAAGACATCCTTAAACGTATGATAAAAGGTGAAGATGGCTCTTACAACGAAGTATCACTTGAAAAAGGATATTATGTAGTAATTGAATCATTTAAAGATGTAAAACGTGCAGAAAAAGATTTGGCTTTGTGGGGTAAGAAAGGGGTAAAAGCCATTATAGTTCACAATACCGAAAGAGGATGGTACTATGTGTATTCTGAGCATTTTGATGCACTTGATCCTGCACTGAAAGAAATGAAGAAAGTACGTGCTTCAGGACTTCAGGAGCCGGGTGACAGTCACAAAGCCTGGGTTCATATTTACAAATAAAAAATATAAATCATTTTTAAAAGCCCACGCATTTGCGTGGGCTTTTTGTTTTTTACCCCAACAACTTTTCAACAATAAAGGCTTTGGTGTTTTTTTCGATTAAATTTGCGTTTCATTTTTAAAAGGAGAGAAAAACAATGGGCAAAATAATTTCAATTGCCAATCAAAAAGGCGGGGTGGGTAAAACTACTACTGCTATTAATCTTGCAGCCAGTCTTGCTGTGCTGGAGCATAAAGTGTTGTTGATAGATGCCGACCCGCAGGCAAATGCTACTTCGGGAGTTGGCTTTGACCCCAAGAACATTAAGTTAAGTATTTATGAGGTAGTAATAGGCGAAACAGAGCCTAAAGATGCTGTGCTTATTACTAGCACACCTAACCTTAGCCTTATTCCCGGCCATGTTGACCTAATTGGTGCCGAAATAGAATTGGTAAACCTGCCCAACCGTGAGCAGATGCTGAAAGCGCAGTTAGCTAAACTAAAAGACGATTACGATTTTATCATCATTGATTGTTCGCCTTCGTTAGGCTTAATTACCCTTAACAGTCTTTGCGCTTCCGATTCAGTAATTATTCCGGTACAGTGCGAGTATTTTGCATTAGAAGGATTGGGCAAATTGCTCAATACCATTAAAATTGTACAAACCCGCCTTAACCCTGCATTGGACATGGAAGGCATTTTGCTTACCATGTATGATTCACGTTTGCGCTTAAGCAACCAGGTGGTGGAAGAAGTAAAAACACACTTTCAGCACATGGTGTTTGATACCATTATACACCGCAATACCAAGTTGGGCGAAGCTCCGAGTTTTGGCGAATCAGTTATTATGTACGATGCCGAATCAAAAGGCGCAACCAATTACCTTAACTTTGCACGTGAAATTCTTCAGAGAAATGAATTGACACGCATGAAGGAAAGTGAAAAAATTATTGACGTAGAAGAAAATGAGCAACAATAAAAAAAGCGCATTGGGCAGGGGATTAAGTGCCTTGCTTGAAGATGCAGGAACGGATATAACCACAGGTATTGATTCGGGAGCAGCAACAAAAGTGGCTGGTTCGGTAAGCACTATTCCTATCAGCAGCATTGAAATAAATCCTTTTCAGCCGCGTACGCATTTTGAGCAACAAGCTCTGGAAGAACTTTCGGCTTCTATTAAATCGTTGGGAGTTATTCAGCCCATTACCGTGCGTAAAATGGGGCACGATAAATACCAGATTATTTCGGGCGAAAGAAGGTTTCGTGCATCGCAGCTTGCGGGTTTAAAAGAAGTTCCTGCTTTTATCCGCATTGCCAACGACCAGAGTATGCTGGAAATGGCCTTGGTTGAAAATATTCAGCGCGAAGATTTAGATGCCATTGAAATTGCCATCAGCTATCAGCGTTTGGTAGAAGAAGTAAAACTTACACAGGAAGAATTAAGTGAGCGCGTTGGCAAACAACGTTCAACAGTTGCCAACTATTTGCGCTTATTAAAGTTGCCGCCTGAAATTCAGTTGGCAATTCGAGACAAAAAGATTTCAATGGGTCATGCCCGTTCGTTGATTAATATTGAAGACCCTGCTAAACAGAAAGAAGCTTTTCAGCAGATTTTAGACAAAGAACTTTCGGTGCGCGAAGTGGAAGATGTAGTGCGCGGATTAAAAAATCATGTGAAGAAAACTCTTCCTGCTTCTGCAATGCCCTTGTCTTTTGAGTTACAGAAAATAAATGAAGCCCTTTCCGTAATTCTAGATGCAAAAGTAAAGTTGAAAGCAACCCGCGCAGGAAACGGAACAATTACCATTCAGTTTAACTCAGAGCGCGAGTTGAGAAATATAATTTCAAAAATAGAGTCTTAGGGCAAAACTTCTACTTTATACATCGCGGTAGTTTGGTTGTCACCCTGAGCTTAGTCGAAGGGGAATTATAATGGCTTCTCGATTACACTCTGAGTTACACAACTATCATTCAGGCAAAATGAAGAAATTATTTATAACTTTTTTTGTTCTGATTTTCGCCATCACGGCTTTTGCACAGAAGAACGACACACTTGCTGTAAAGAAAAAACACTCGCCCACCAAAGCAACGCTGATGTCGCTTGCCTTGCCGGGATTGGGACAATGCTACAATAAAAAATACTGGAAAGTTCCTATCATCTATGGTGGCTTTGCAGCGCTTACCTATGGTGTAATATTCAACACAACCGAGTTTCACCGTTTTAAAACAGCATACGGTTACCGTGTTGACACGGATTCGCTTACTATTGATGAGTTTAACGGTGTTGTTTCAGATGCAGAGTTGTTAAGCAACACAGATTATTACAGACGCAACCGCGACCTGTGCTATATCGGTATTGGTCTTTTGTATGTAATGAACCTCATTGACGCAGCAGTAGACGCTCACCTCTATGATTTTGATGTAAGCGATAACCTGAGTATGCGTGTGCAGCCTGAGTTCAGAAGTATGGGTTATAATGCGCAACCATATACGGGAGCAAGGGTTACGTTTGTTCTGAAATAGAGCGAATCACAAAATATCTTAATAAACATAACAATCAGCGTTCTATCCTTTACATTTGCCGTTAATAAATTTATCATTCTATGAAGATTGCTCTTCTCGGTTACGGAAAAATGGGAAAGGAAATTGAGAAAATTGCTCTTGAAAGAGGGCATGAAATCATTCTCAGAATTGATGTGGAAAGTGACTGGACAAAAGCAAAGTCATTGCTTGCCAGTGCAGATGTAGCCATAGAGTTCAGTACACCGAAAAGCACTATTCAGAATATCTTCCACAGTTTTGATGTAAATGTTCCGGTGGTGGTTGGCACAACCGGTTGGATGGAACAGTTAGACCATGTGAAACAGGTATGCGAGAAAAACGGGCAGACTTTGTTTTATGCTTCTAACTTCAGCATTGGCGTGAATATCTTTTTTGAAATCAACAACAAACTAGCCTTAATGATGAAAAAGCAGGATGGCTATAATGTGAAGATGGAAGAAATTCATCACACCGAAAAATTAGATTCGCCAAGTGGAACAGCTATAAAACTTGCTGAAGGAATTATTGAAAAATACGACAGGAAAAAATCATGGGTCAATAACGCTACAGATGAAGAAGGTGTGCTTGGAATAGTTTCAAAGCGCATTGACAAAGTTCCCGGAACGCATACCGTAACCTGGAGTTCAGACATTGATGAAATTGAATTGAAGCATAACGCGCACAACCGTAAAGGCTTTGCATTGGGTGCAGTAATGGCAGCAGAGTGGGTGCGTGATAAGCGTGGAGTTTTTACCATGCACGACATGTTGAGCTTTATGTGAAAGCTATCAACGAATAACGAATGGAGCTGCGAATTTACGAATAGTTATAGCCTGTTTTCATTCGTATATTCGTAACAGATTAGCTATTCGTTGATGAAATTATTAAATACTAATTGACTAATAAATAAACATGAAACAACGTTTTGACAGACTGACAACTAAACAAAAAATCTGGTTTATATCACTTTCAGTATTGAGTGTGCTGATGTTCTTATACATACTAATCGGTTCGGCCGGGGTAAGTGTGGTGCAGGCGCTTACCTTCTTTGTAGTTTCTCAGGGACTGATAACAGCTTTTTACCTGACTATTGATAATAAAAAGAAAAAATCAGCCACCCGTGAATGGGTTGATGCCATTGTATTTGCTGTTGTTGCCGCAACATTCATCCGTATGTTTACGATTGAGGCATATACTATTCCTACTTCGTCAATGGAAAAGTCATTGCTGATTGGCGATTTTCTTTTTGTTAGCAAGCTAAGCTACGGACCTCGTATTCCTAATACACCGTTGTCGTTTCCGTTTGCGCATCATACCATGCCGTTGACAAAAAGTACTAAGTCCTATCTTGATTGGATTAAATGGGATTACAGACGTTTGCCGGGTTTCGGAAAAATAAAAAATAACGATGTGGTGGTGTTCAATTACCCGATGGAAGATTTTCGTCCGGTAGACAAGCGCGAGAATTATATCAAGCGTTGCATTGCTATTCCCGGTGATACGCTCCTTATTGTTGATAAGCAGGTTTACCTGAATAGCAAAGCAAATGTAAATCCACCTGAAATGCAATTTGCTTACAATGTAAAAACAGACGGAACAGGTTTTAATCCTAAAAATCTTAAGAAGCTAGATATTACTGAAGGTTCGCCTATAACTAATCTGGGTGAGTGGAGCTTGCGAATGACCAAACCGGTTGCAGAAAAGGTGAAACAATTTGACAACGTAATAAGTGTAGAAGAAGCTAACATGACTAAAGATGTTTTTGCTGATTACATTTTTCCGCATACACCTGCTTACCCCTGGAACGTAGATAATTTTGGTCCGCTTGTAATCCCTAAAAAAGGAGCAATCATTGAACTGACTGCAAAAAATCTTCCTATTTATGAGCGCATCATCACTGTTTATGAAGGAAATACACTCGACACTTCAACAGGCAAAATTCTGATTAACGGAAAAGAAGCAACCAGTTATACCTTTAAAATGGATTATTATTTTATGATGGGTGATAACCGCCACAACTCAGCAGACAGCCGTTTTTGGGGCTTTGTTCCCGAAGATCATATTGTAGGTAAAGCTGTTTTTATCTGGCTTTCATTAGATAAAAACGAAAGTTTCCTCAAGAAAATCCGCTGGAACAGGTTATTTTCGTTTATTGATTAAGTCAATCTGATATAATTCGACTTTTTGTAAACATTGAAAAAAGTCGTATCTTTTACTCTGATTTTTTTCAGATATTCGCACGTTAAAATTTAAATCGTATGCTGTCAGCAGACAATAAAGTTTTCGGGCTTTACAATGAGTTTTTAGGAATTTTCAATGAGGGTGGTTTTCAAAGCCATTCGCGCCAGTTTTCTGACTCGGTTACAACATTCCGTAACGTTTTAGATAAAACTAATTGGTTAGTGAATGTGGTTTGTCTTGACAAACCCGAGGCTCACAAATTAGCTCCATTACTTAATTGGTTAAGCGGTGAAAATCAGGAGCAGAAAGCTACAGCCGGTTTTCCTCTTAGCATTGACGCAAAGGTTGACAGAATACAGTTCTCTATCAATGTTGATACATTTGAGGCTATTCAAAGTAAAACTACTGGAAGTGAACCGATAGTATGTGATATTATTTTTATTTCTTCTGAACTGAATGAAAGCAATGAAGCTGAAATTGCCGAATTTGCTGCTGCAATTTCATCAGAGAAAGCATATACCATATTATGCACAGGAACAAAATCAAAGCCTGCCGACCAACT
>CANJWH010000081.1 GCA_947478465.1 Bacteroidota bacterium | reverse complement strand
TTTTAATAACGATGGTTTACCTGATGTTATGGTTGCAGATATGTACCCTGAAGATCCTGTAAAACAAAAAAATCAGCCCGGTCACACCAACGATTATCACGATAAACTTGCGCGTGAAGGTTTTCATCACCAGCTTGTGAGAAATACATTACAGCTGAATAACGGTAATGGAACTTTCAGCGACATTGCTTACTACGCGGGCATTGCACACACCGACTGGAGCTGGACTCCAATCTTTGCGGAATTTGACAACGATGGTTTCAAAGATGTATTTGTCACAAATGGAATCAGGAGGAATATTATGGACAATGATTTTGCCATTTACCAGATGGATTCAATTATGAAGAATGGCGAGAAAGAAAATTTTGCAAAAGATTTATTCCATGCCTTTGACAAAATGCCTTTGCTGCGCCTACAGAATTATATTTTCAAAAATAATAGCAACTTAACTTTTAGTAGTAAAATACATGAATGGGGTTTTGAACAGACCGTGAATTCAAACGGCCTTGCTTACGGAGATTTGGATAACGATGGCGATTTGGATCTGGTGATGAATAACATGGATACGGTTTCTTTTCTCTATAAAAATAATTCAACAGAATTTAAATCCAATAATTTTTTACGAATTATTCCAGTTAGTGATATGGAGAATAGAACAGTGATAGGAACTAAAGCGTGGATTTACTACAAAGGTCAAAAACAATATGCCGAATTACTAAATACACGTGGCTTTCAATCAGGAACAGAGCCAGTTATTCACTTTGGAGTTGATGCAAAAATCGATATAATTGATTCTCTAATAATTCAATTCCCTGATGGACGAAGGCAGATAATATATAATGTAAAGTCTAATCAATTTGTAAAAGTCAAAAGTTCTGAAGGCTTTATTGAAAATACAGCAACAGAACTAATAATTAGAAATGCAAAATTGTTTGCTGAACAAGAGAATAATAGAGGCATAGTTTTTAAACATGTTGAAAATAATTACAACGATTTTAAACGCGAACCATTATTGCTGCATAAACTATCTCAGGAAGGCCCGTGTATTGCAGTTGCCGATGTAAACGGTGACAGCCTTGAAGATTTTTTTGTTGGCGGAGCAACAAATGCAGAAGGTGCATTGTATTTGCAAAATGCAGAAGGCGATTTTAAAAAATCAACTAATACTCCATTTACAGTTGATAAAGTTGCAGAAGATGTGGCATCTGTTTTTGCAGATGTAAATAATGATAAATATCCTGATTTGCTTGTTGTTTCGGGCAGCAATGAATCAGGTAGTAATAATTTGGGAAGTCTTGGTTCACGATGTTACATCAATGATGGTAAAGGAATTTTCACAAAAGCAACTGATGTATTTCCGCAAAGTTTGAGTGATGGTTCCTGCATAGCGGCAACTGATTTTGATAATGACGGTTGGACAGATGTATTTATTGGTGGTAAAGCAATTCCGGGAAGCTATCCCTTATCTACTAACAGTTATTTATTTAAAAACGTAAACGGAAAATTCACTGATGTTACTGAACAGCTTGCTTCCGGACTTTCAAAAATCGGGTTGGTTAAATCTGCCTTGTTGACTGATTTTAATAATGACAAACAAATTGACTTGATAGTGGTTGGCGAATGGATGCCCCTTACTTTTTTTAAGAATGTCAATGGCAAGTTTGTCAACATCACAGAACAAATTGGTTTTGGAAAAACTTCCGGATGGTGGAACAGTATTGCTCAAGGCGACTTTGATAATGATGGTGATATGGATTACATAGCCGGAAATATCGGACTGAATACTCGTTTCAAAGTTTCAGAAAAAGAACCAATGTGTGTGTATGCAGAAGACTTTGATGGCAATGGAACTATTGATGCTGTAATGTGTAATTATATAAATGGCAGAAATACTCCGTTGCATGACCGTGATGTCTTGCTCGACCAGGTAATTTCACTGAAAAGAAAATATATCAACTACAAAGATTTTGTGAGTAAAGGAGTAGAAGATTATTTTGGAGCAGAGAGAATAAAGAATGCAAAGAAACTTGAATCGCAGTTGTTTGCAAGTGTATATATTGAGAATAAAGGAAATGAAGTTTTTAATATTTCTGAATTACCTGCAGAGGCGCAACTCTTTCCAATCAATAGTATTGTTATTCAGGATTTGGATAACGACAAAAACCTGGATGTAATTGCAGTTGGAAATAACTTTGGATTTCATTCCTATGCAGGTAGGTATGATGCTGGTAATGGCTTAGTATTAAAGGGTGATGGTAAGTGTGGCTTTAAAAGTCTAACTGTGAATGAGAGTGGTTTTTATGTTCCCGGAAATGCAAAATCGCTTGTGCAAATTCATTCTGTAAAAAACGAAAAACTATTTTTGGTTGGAAATAATAACGATTTAATGCAGGTGTTTTCTTTGAATAAAAATTATAGAATTAGGTAAGTAATGAAAAGTTATAAAATGACTTTAGTTGTTATTTCATTATTGTTTTCGCAAAATTCTATTGCCGGAGTTTCTGATACTGCAAACGCAAATATTCTTCATCGATTAGTTGAACAACTTTCGCAAGCCATTATTCAGGATGGTTTTAATCCGCCACAGGCAAGTCGTATTTATGCATATTGCAGCATAACTGCTTATGAATCGTTGATAAATACTTCAACAGATTATACTTCTCTTGGGAAACAACTTAGTGGGCTTGACGAACTTCCAAAACCTGATGCTAAACTAAATTACGATTTCAGGTATTCAGCAGTTGTTGCATTCAGTAAAGTAGCCCGGTCATTAGTTTATCGGGTATATGTAACAGATGCAGCAGAAAAAGAATTATTAAATAAGTTGGAAATGGATAATGTTGATAATGATATAATTGAAAACTCAAAAAAATATGCAAATGACTTAGCAGACTCTATAATTGGATGGATTAAGAAGGATAATTTTACTCAACTCAAAACCATGAAGCGCTATGAGTTGAAAGGTATTCCTGGTACTTGGGAGCCAACCCCGCCTGCTTATATGGATGCACTTGAACCTAACTGGAATAAGATACGACCGATGGTTATGAAAACTGCAGACCAGTTTAAACCGTCACCACCTTTCGAATTCAGCACTAACACAGCTTCCGATTTTTACAAGCAGAATTACTTTGTTTATAAAACAGTGAATGAACTCACAACCGAAAAATTGGAGATTGCAAAATTCTGGGACGATAGTCCTTCGCATAATGAGGCATCTGGACACTTTATGTACATGTCAAGGAAACTTAGTCCGGGTGGACATTGGTTAAACATTGCTAAAATTGTTTCAAAGCAAAGAGAATTTAATCTACTTGAATGTTCCAGGATTTATGCCCTTACTTCAATTGCGATATATGATGGTTTTATTTCTTGTTGGGATGAGAAATACAGTAGTAATTTAATGCGCCCTGAAACCTATATCAACCGTTATATAAACACTGATTGGCGACCCATTTTTGAAACTCCTCCTTTTCCTGAGCATACCATCGGACATGCTGTTATTTCAAATGCAGTAGCAACAGTATTAACTGATTTAATCGGTGATAAAATCAGTTTTGTTGACTCAACAGAAGTGCCTTATAATCTATCCGTCAGAAAATTTAATTCATTTAATGAAGCAGCTTATGAAGCTTCAATGAGCAGAATTTATGCAGGTATTCATTATCAAAAAGCAATGACAGAGGGTGAGAAGCAAGCAAAGGTAGTAGCTGGATTTATAATAAAAAAACTTATTACTAAAAAGTACTAAACTCATACCTTTTGCAGTAATTCAAATTTCATGTAGGTTTGTGCAGTATGAACAAACTATCTGACCGCATAAATTCTCTTGCCGAATCGCAAACCATTGCCATGTCGCGTAAAAGCCGCGAACTTGCTGAAAAAGGCATTGACATTATATCCCTTGCATTGGGTGAGCCCGATTTTAATACACCTGATATTGTAAAAACGGCAGCTAAAAAAGCTATTGACGATAACTATTCATTTTACCCACCCGTTGCAGGTTACCTTGATTTGAGGAAGGTGATTGCTAAAAAATTTAAAGAGCAAAACGGATTGGATTATACACCTGATCAGGTTGTGGTTTCAACAGGAGCCAAACAAAGTATTGCTAATGTGGTGTTGAGTTTAATCAATCCCGGTGATGAGGTGCTTGTGCCAACTCCTTATTGGGTAAGTTATCTGGAGATTATAAAACTGGCAGAAGGTGTACCTGTTCTAATTCCTTCAACCATTGATACTGATTTTAAAGTAAGTGCTGCGCAGATTGAAAATGCAATTACTGCTAAAACCAGAATGTTGATTTATAGTTCGCCTTCTAATCCAACAGGCTCACTTTACTTAAAGGAAGAACTGGAAGCAATTGCAAGAGTTATTGCAAAGCATCCAAATATCATTATTGTTTCGGACGAGATTTATGAGCACATAAATTTTATTGGCAAACACGAGAGCATTGCACAATTTGATTTTATAAAAGAACAGGTTGTTACAATTAATGGTGTTTCAAAAGCATATGCTATGACAGGCTGGAGACTTGGATTTATTGGTGCCCCGCAATATATAGCCAAAGCCTGCGATAAAATGCAGGGTCAGTTTACTTCCGGTGCCAGTTCTATTTCTCAACGTGCTGCAATTGCGGCATTAGAATCACCGCCAAATGTTGTAGAGGAAATGAGAGTTAAGTTTTTTCAGAGACGCGATCTTATGCTTTCGTTGTTGAAAGAAATACCCGGGTTCAAATTAAATGTTCCCGATGGTGCGTTTTATATTTTCCCTGAAATATCTGCTTTACTGAATACCACAGATGGCGAAACCTTAATAAAGAATGCAGATGATTTGTGCATGTATCTCTTGAACAAAGCACATGTAGGGTTGGTTCCCGGTGAGGCGTTTGGTGCACCAGGGTATATTCGTATTTCATATGCAACTTCAGACAAGCGATTAATTGAAGCTGCAAAAAGAATTAAAGAAGCTGTTGCTCATTTGAAGCCTGTTAAATGACAGCTAATAAATCGGTTTCGGATTTATTTAAATCATTTGCCAATCAAACCATCCTGATTATTGGTGATGTAATGATTGACTCCTATATTAAAGGGAAAATTGAACGCATGTCGCCCGAAGCACCTGTTCCTGTGGTAACTGTTATTGGAAAGGAGGAACGTTTAGGTGGAGCTGCAAATGTGGCTTTGAATATTCAATCGCTGGGAGCAAAACCTGTACTTTGTGCCATTATTGGTGATGATGCAAATGCAAAGACATTAGAAAATCTTTTTAAGAAGAATAAACTTTCAATTGAAGGCTTGTTGCCAATTAAAAACAGACCTACAACAATTAAAACCAGAATTATTTGTGATAACAGCCATGTGCTACGTCTAGACGAAGAAATTTCAAATGAGATTTCTTCATCAGAAGAAAAAAAAATGGTTCAAAAAATTTCTTCTATTATTAGAAAGCAAAAAATCAGTGTTGTGGTTTTTGAAGACTATGATAAAGGTTGTATAACCCCTAATCTGATTAAAGAAGTTGTGAAGCTTGCAGCGAAAACAAATATTCCTGTTGCCGTTGACCCAAAAAAAAGAAATTTCCTTTCCTATAATGGAGTTACACTATTTAAGCCTAACCTTAAAGAATTGAAAGAAGGTTTAAAACTGAAAAGCCTTAACCCTAAAAATAGGGCAGAGGTAGAGAAGTCAGCAGAAGCTCTGAGAAAAACATTGAATGCAGGAATGGTGCTCCTCACGCTTTCAGAAAACGGAGTTTATATATCAGACGGAAAAAACAAACATATTTTGCCTGCGCATAAACGAAATGTAATTGACGTTTCAGGTGCAGGTGATACGGTTATTGCAATTGCCGCGCTTTGTCTTGGTGCAAAATCGGATAGCAAAGCCTTAGCAGAATTGGCCAACCTAGCAGGCGGACTTGTTTGTGAAAAAGCTGGTGTGGTTCCTATTGATAAAAAGCAGTTATTGGAAGAGGCGTTAAAACAGGTTTAAACTGACTTGTTAATAATTTCGAGAAAAAATATGCCTGACATGGTAACCTTAGCATAGCTTTACCGTTATATTTGCCTATTGATTTTTATTAAAATCAGTTAAAAACCTTAAATAAACCTGAACGATGATTCTATCTTCAACTTTTCCAAAGCTCAGAACATTAGTGTGGTCAGCTGCAATTGCTTCTCTCTTTTTAGCGGGATGCGATGGTTGCGACAGAGACCCTAAACCCAATCCCGATGGACCAACTCCACCGGATACTGCCAATCAGGTAGTGAGTGTTGGTGGTGCTTTGTTCAGCATTCCTTCTCCTGTTCAAACATCAATGCTTATTAAAGAAACAGGAGCAAAGTATAATAATGCTATGCTAAATACAGCAAAAAATTCTGAGAAATATACTACCAAATACAAAAAAGCATTGAACGTTGGAGTTTATGGAGCTGACGTTGGTTATGTAACGCTTTACGATAACAGTCAGGATGCACTTGGTTATATGAAAGCCGTTCGCAAACTCTCTGATGAACTTGGAATTTTAGGTGCGTTTGATGCTAAAACAGTTGACCGTTTTCAGAATAATCTTGGTAAAAAAGATTCAATGCTGGCAATGGTAGGCGATGCATACAGTGCTTCTGATGCTTTCCTGAAAGACAATGACAAAAAAGATATTGGTGTTCTTATACTTGCTGGTGGATGGATTGAAACACTGTATTTTACTACTACTATAGCTCAGAGCAGCAACAATCCCAGAGTTTTGGAGAGACTTGGAGAGCAAAAATATACATTGGATAATTTGATTAAGGCGTTAAATCCTTATCGCGGTCAGGAAGAAGTAGCTGCACTTTTGGATCAGTTGTATGAACTGGCTTATGATTTTGATGCTGTTGCAGTAGAATACAAATACGTGAAACCAACAACGGATGAGGCCAATAAAATAACCACCATTAACAGTACTTCAAAAGTTACTATTACTAAAGAACATCTGAAAGCTATAGGCGACAAAATTGCCGCAATCAGAAATTCAATTGTAGGATAAACCGAAAAAATAAAAACCTATTATGAAAAAGACACTCATTACATTTATTATAGCCTTTTCAGGTTTCTTTACCGCAAATGCGCAGTGTGATTCTATTGCCAGTCTTTGCAGAAAAAACATTACAGACCAGTTTATTTCTGACGGACAATCATACAGAGCTTTGCTTGTTAATCAGGAAGTAGCTGAATTCAGCGCAACCTTTTTTGGAGGAAGCATTTACCGTATTGCAGCTTGCAGCGGTTTCAGCGATGGAAATCTGATTTTCTCTATTTACGATCAGGAACGTAATTTATTGTTCACCAACAGTGAACATAAAAATGCGCCTCACTGGGATTTTAAATTAAATTCAACATTGAATTGCACTATTGAAGCGCAACTTAATTCAACAGGCGGAACTTCTGGTTGCGCTGTGTTATTAGTTGGTTTTAAGCAGAAATAGAACTAAAAAAATAAAAAGCGAAAAGACATTATTGCGAGAGCGGTAATGTCTTTTTTGTAGATATAAACTAATGAGCGAAAGAATACTCAAAGCGTTAATGCAGCTTTTTGCGCTCATCACCAATCCACAGGCTGATGGCAGTCGCGGACGTGATGTGGTAGCTCTTTTTCTTCGCCAGCAACTGAACAGCGAAAAGGTTGAGGAGTATCTTAAAGTTTTCGATTCGTTTATTGAGCAGTACCGTGGAAAAGCCGGACAGGAAGATACAGGTAAGAAGAAAAAGACTTCTGTAAACTCTGTTAAAGTTTTGAAAATCTGTACTCAGATAAATTCAGAATTGACACAGAAACAGAAGATGGTTGTTTTATTGCGGTTGGTGGAGTATGTAAATTCTGAGCAAAAGAGTTCGCCCGAAGAAATGGAGTTTGTTTCCACCGTTTCGGAAACGTTTAATATCGACAGTCAGGAGTTTATCCGCTGCCTATGGTTTGTTACTCATCCTGAAGATTTACTTCCTGATTCAAATGACTTCCTGATTATTTCGGGAACTAAAATTACGGATGGGAAAGTACATCAGATTGTTTCGGAAGGATTAAGCGGGCAAGTTCGTGTAATGCGTGCCGCAAGTGTAAACATGTATTTCCTCCGTTACCTTGGTGACGATGAGGTTTACATGAACGGACAACCGATTCTGAAAAACCGTTCTTATATTTTTAATTCAGGTTCTTCAGTAAAAAGCAAAAAAATGTCGGCTGTATATTACAGTGATATTGTTGCTCAGTTTATGAAAGATTCTGCGCAGGCAACGCTGGAGTTTTCAGTAAATAATGTTTGCTACAAATTTCCTGGAGGTAAAACAGGTATACACGATATTTCTTTTCGGGAAGAAACAGGGAAGTTGATTGGAATAATGGGCGCGAGCGGTGCAGGTAAATCAACCATATTAAGCATTCTGAACGGAAGTATTCCGCCAACAAACGGAAGCGTAACAATTAACGGTATTGATATACACCGCGACAAGAAAAAAGCGGAAGGTGTTATAGGATATATTTCTCAGGATGATTTGCTGATGGAAGACCTTACCGTTTTCCAAAATCTTTTTTATAACGCACAACTTTGTTTTGATGGCTATAGCAAATTTCGCATCACCAAAATGGTGATTGAAATGCTAAAAAGTTTAGGTCTGTATGAGATTCGGAATATGAAAGTGGGCAGTCCATTGAACAAAAAAATAAGTGGTGGCCAACGTAAACGTTTAAATATTGCCCTGGAATTAATTCGCGAACCAACAGTTCTTTTTGTTGATGAACCAACTTCAGGTCTTTCCTCTCGTGATTCGGAAAATATCATGGACTTACTGAAGGAATTAACGCTCAAAAACAAACTTGTTTTTGTTGTAATTCACCAGCCATCAAGTGATATTTTTAAAATGTTTGATAAACTGCTGATATTGGATACCGGTGGCTATCCGCTATTTCATGGCAATCCGATTGATGCTGTAAGTTATTTTAAAACAGAAACAGGTCAGGTAAACAGTGATGAGGTAGAATGTGAAAGTTGCGGTAACGTTAATCCCGAACAGATTTTCAATACCATTGAAACAAAGGTGGTGGATGAATATGGACAGATTACAGAGAACAGAAAGATTACGCCAAAAGAGTGGAACGAGAAATACACAACTAAATTTAAGCCCGAAGCTGTAAATACAGCAAAGCAATACGCTGAAATTCCTGCATCCTATAAAGTGCCTTCTCTTTTAAGTCAAATTAAGGTTTTTGTAAAACGTGATGTGCTTTCAAAACTTTCGAATACACAATACCTTGTTATTAATTTACTGGAAGCTCCCTTATTGGCCTTTATTCTTGCCTATCTGGTGAAATACTCAAGCAGCGAAGAAACAAGTTATGTCTATTACCACAATGACAATATTCCGGCTTACATGTTTATGTGCGTTGTTGTGGCTCTCTTTATTGGATTAACCGTAAGTGCTGAAGAAATTATCCGTGACCAAAAGATTTTAAAACGCGAAGCATTCTTAAACCTTAGCCGCTGGAGTTACCTTGTTTCAAAAGTTGGGATTATGTTTTTTCTTTCCTCTGTTCAGGCAATAAGTTTTATATTATTAGGTAATTGGATTTTAGAAATAAAAGGGATGAATCTGGATTATTTTATGATTCTCTTTTCTTCATTTTGTTTTGCCAATTTGTTGGGATTAAATATTTCTTCAAGTTTTAATTCAGCTGTAACTATTTACATCCTTATTCCTTTCCTCATTATTCCACAGTTATTGCTCAGTGGTGTAATTGTAAAGTTTGATAAACTGAATCCTAATTTTGCTTCACACAGCACAGTACCATTGGCGGGCGAGGTGATGGCTTCGCGCTGGGCTTATGAGGCACTTGCTGTAAATCAGTTTAAATCTAACAAATACGAAAAGCAGTTTTTTGAACTGAACAAAAAGAAAAGTCAGGCAGATTTTAAAAACAATTTCTGGATTGGAAAGCTAAAAGGGAAAATTGATTTCGCATCTTCTAACCTTTCTGACCCTTCGAAGAGAGTAAGCATTGAAAAGGATTTGAAATTAGTGCAGGATGAGATTCGTGATGAGTTGAAACTTACTCGTGTTAGAGTTCCTTTTAATAAGTTGGACAGCTTAGATTACAAACATTTTACCGAAAATATTGCCGTGCAGACACAGGCGTATTTTGATTTGCTGAGGAGGTATTATCAAAAACAAAGTAATGATGCTTTTAATGCGGTAGATAAATTGAATACACAGTTTAGCAAGACAGCTGAAATGAAAGCTGAGTTTGTGAACATGAAAATTGAATATACCAACGAGAGTTTGATGGAGCTGGTGACCAACAAGAATGATATTGATAAAATGACAGAACGAGGTGGACGTCTTATTCAACGGATAGATCCTATTTATGTTGATCCTCATCATTCTTCTGTTTTGCGCGCACAGTTTTTTGCTCCTCAGAAACCTTTCTTTGGAATTTACATTGATACTTTTTGGGCAAATATGCTGGTGATATGGGTAATGACAATTACGCTCATGTTTACACTTTATTTTGATGTGCTGAGGAAATTGATTGATTTCTTTGGTGATTTGCCGGCAAGATTCAGGAAGTGATCTTTATCCTGAAACAGTTTCTTCTCAGCCAATCTAAGAAAACTTATGGCGAATAATTTATAATCCTATTCATTAGAAATTTATATTTGATTTAAAATAATAACTATCCTTATGAAGTTTTCTACCTGGCATTTATTACTCCTGATTTCGGTTTTTACCGCAATTAATTTTCAATCAACATTAGCTAACAACCCAATTTATGAGCAACGAAGATCGGACTATATTTCTAATGCTATTGCCAACCCAATTGAAGATGCAATAACAATTCAGGCATATAATAGCGGAACGGTTGATCCTGCTTATTTAGACAGTTTGTTAAGTGGAATTGCTTCAGGTTTGACAAGCGATTTTGACATCGTAAAACTCATAAGGGTTCTATACTTTACAAATGGAACTTATGATGCTCAGATACTACCGGTATTGAACTCTGTTCCTTACTGGCTTACAGAAAATGAAGTACAAAGAACCTATTGGTCAGAAAATCATCATATCATGTGGATGGGTTCAGACTGGCTGCTTCATGAGCGCTACGGAAGACCTGTTGATGCAACTCTTGACACCAGATTGAGGCATTTTTTGCGAATGAAGGTTCAGTATGGTTTTTATGAATTCTTTTCGTCTGTTTATGCGCCTTATTGTTTGAGCGGATTACTAAACCTTGCAGATTTTGCAGAGGATCAGGAAATAAAAGATCTTGCTACTCAGGCCTCGCAAATTCTGCTTAAAGATATATTGATGCTTACTAATGATAAAGGAGTATTCTTTCCTACAGCCGGAAGAAATTATTTTGGCAAGTATGACAATGCATATGGACAAAATCACAATAACCTTATTTATCTGCTTACGGGTTTTGGTGAGGTTCCGGGATCAACTTCACATGCCGGAGGTTTTTTGGCTACTTCCACTATTCCCGTTGATGATATTATCGATTCGTGGGTTCCTGAATTAGATACCATTTATTCTATAGGTCATTCTTTGGAAAGCAGTTTTGCAATTAACAGCGAACTTTCTGATGTTGACAGAGTGCTGGCGCAATGGAGTGCCGGCACCTATTTTCATCCCTTGGTTGCCTATGAATCCGGAAAGTTGATAGAGGATTCTAATTTGTGGAATCATAATGATTTTGCAGCATTTACACAGTTCCAGACTTTAAACATAAATGATTTTCCAACATTGGCAGAAGGTGCAAGCGCTATTTCAAAGAGTTCGGTTCTTATGGAAGAAGACATTGCTATTTTCAAACATAACTCAGTAACGTTATCATCCGTTCAGGATTATTGGAAAGGTAAACTGGGTTATCAGCAATTTCCTGTTGTTGTTAATGCAGGCACTACTGCTGTTTTTACATCTTCCGGTGAAGTGCTTGATTGGGATGCTAGAACGCTTGAAAACAGTCACCTTCCTTATGTTAAACAGGTAAGTAATGTTGCATTGGCTATGTATCGTCCTGACCCAACACTTCCGTTTTTTGGCTACACTGATTTTGCAGTTGCGCTGCATTGGAAAGATACAGATTTTGATGAAATTAGAAATAGCGGGAACTGGTTGTTAGGAAGACAAGACAAAGGCTATGTTGGCGTTAGAAGAAGTTGCACTACTGAGATTAATAATCTAATTGCATGTGATAATCCAGAAGGACAATCATGGGTGTTTGTGGTAGGTGATTCTGCTATGTATGGCAGCTTTGATGAATTTCAAACTGTTATAGATTCTTCTCAATTTAATGAAGAATGGTATTTAGATACAGTAAGTGATCAATGGGTTTATTATGCAAGTATTGATATTGATTCTATCAGTATTGATTATGCATGGAATCAGGACAGTGCTTCAACCGGTATCTTTTCGCAAGAGTTGAATGAAAAAGGATTTACTGTTTATCCAAATCCTGCAACTGATAAAGTAACAGTTGATTTAACAGCTTATGCAACTGATGCAGTAACTATAAAAATAGTAAATGCTATGGGGCAGGAAGTGTATTCAGGGAATAAGAAAACATTGTCAACTCCTGTATTTTCTATAAATACCGAAGCCTGGGCAAAAGGTATTTATTTGTTTACGGTTTCAACCGAGGATTCTGTAATGACTGAAAGGGTAGTGCTGAAATAGCGTAGTTAATCCGTTTTAGGATTGTTCTTTCTTTCCCTGAAACGTTCTCCGTGAGTTCCCTTCATGCGTTCTTCTTTAGAAATTCTTTCAACAAGTGGAACGAAGTTTTCCTTGAATGCATTTTTGTCATCTATATTGAACTTGAAGGTATTCCAGTATTTCACAGCAATGGTCTCAATCTTTGCGGGAATATAATCAACCGGTAATTTGTCTTTTCTGGTAAGGAAAGAAATCATGCCGGATTGAAACGGATCGGTTGCAACAGCAATTTTATTAAATCCCATTTTTTTTGAAAGCTGATACCCGTAAAATAAATTTTCGGTGCTGTGTTCTGCGCTGTCTTCAATAAAAATATGTTCTTCCGGAATTCCCATTTGCTTTGCAAACTCAGCCATTACTTTAGCTTCAACATAAGGAGTATGGACAGCCGAACCTGAGAACATCACATTATTGGTTATGCCTGTTTTATATAGGTGATATGCCCAAAAAATACGCACCTTGTAAATTGTATTAAGATCAGGCCTTTTTTCATAAGGAAACCCCGGAACAATAATCATATCATAGGGTGCTTTTCTTTTTGCTATCTGAAAAGGTATATCTGTAAATACACCACACGATGAGAAAAGAAAAATAACAGGAAAAAGAATTACCTTTTTTATAAAACTAATCACAAAGCAATGATATAAAAAAAAAGAACCCGCGCTGTGTGAAGCCGCGGGTTCTTGTGAAACAAGAAGACTTTATTTAACCACTACAAAATTTCTCGTTTCAGTGCCATTAGAAGTTACAAGGCTCAGGTTGTAAATTCCTGCTGCAAATTCTTCTGTAGAAATTGTGATAACACGGTTTCCTGCATTTGCATTGTCCAGTGAAGTTGTCTGAACCAGTGCACCGTTTGCATTGATAATGTTAACGGTTACATCAGTCGATTCTTCAGAGCTGAAATTGATATTCAATACATTTTGTGCAGGGTTAGGATAAATGTTCAATCCTTTGATAGATGTATTTTCTTCAACTCCGGTTAAGCTTGCACCCGGCAGTTCTACTAATGCACCACCTGTGCTTAATGCAGCCCATAATCCGAAATCTGCACCGTTACTGTTGTTGTCAGGGTTTAAGAAACCTGAAGCAACTACAACCAATGCTTGTCCATCAAGACCCAATGTTGCAAGCGGAGCCTGGTAAGCAGCTACCGGTGTAGTTCCTGCATTGTCTCTTACTTCCACTATATAATCAGCAGTTGGTAATTGAAGATATCCTTCAAAATCACCATAGCTGAAATCGTTAAACAATTCTGCTGGAGTTCCGGATGTTTCCCATACAGAAACGGTTGGAGCATCTGTTGAACCATGGAATACCAATACATCTGTGTTTGTTGATACAATGGCTTCATCCTGACCCATTGGGTATACATACAAATCAAATGGAGTTGCAGGTGAATAACCTGTTGGACTTACAATACCGTTAGCAACGATGATGTATTTTTCACCTGAAGTCAATGAGTAAGGGAATGTTGCAATTGCATCACCAACTGATGTGCTGTTTGCAGGAGCAATTGACACTTCAATTTCAACACCTGCAGGTACTTCTAAGAAAGAACTAGCTGTGCGGAATGCAAAATTGTTAAGTACTAAATCACTTCCAAGATATACATCCACAGTTGCTGCAGCAGCATCTGCTGAGTTGTGAATTACTTGAATTTGAGCTTTAGAT
>CANJWH010000080.1 GCA_947478465.1 Bacteroidota bacterium | reverse complement strand
TTGAAGTTGCTGACCTTACTAAATTTGTAAAACCCGATAGTTATGATTTGGTTTTGTCAGTGGATGTGATGGAACATATTCTGGAAGATGTGCTGGTGTTTAAAAACTTTGTTGCTTCCATGAAAAAGGGAGGAATGATTCTGATATCAACGCCTTCAGACCAGGGCGGCTCTGACGTACACGAAGACGATGATTCGTCTTTTATTGAAGAGCACGTGCGTGACGGATACAACATAACAGAGATTGAAAACAAATTGAAAGAAGCAGGTTTCAGCAAAGTGGAGGCGCGTTATTCGTATGGCGCTCCCGGAAAAATTTCATGGAGACTTTCTATGAAATATCCAATCCTTATGCTTGGTGCAAGCAAACTGTTTTTCATCATTCTTCCATTTTATTATCTGGTTACTTATCCGATTTCATTTGTGCTGAATTATTTTGATATCACATTGAAACATCCAACAGGAACAGGATTAATAGTAAAAGCCTGGAAGTAAACACTTCAACCCTTTCAGATTACTTGAGAGGGGAATGATTATTTTTGAAACGAAATGAATCTCTCCCTCTTCATCGCCAAACGATATATGTTTTCTAAAAAATCGTACAACGCGATTAATATTATTTCTCTGGTTTCGGTTTGCGGAGTTACATTAGTTACTGCCGCACTGGTAGTTATTCTTTCGGTTTTTAATGGATTGGAAGAAGTGGTGGTTTCGCTATACAATGCCTTTGAACCGGATATTCGCATTATGCCTGCCGAAGGTAAAACTATTGACACAAAAACGTTTCCAAAAGATGCAGTTGCAAGCATTCCTGGGGTTGCATATTACAGCGAAGTAATTGAAGAAAACGCTCTGCTGAAATACAAAGACAAGCAATATATTGCACGAATAAAAGGCGTTGACAGCTCATTTATAAAAATGACAGGCGTTGACACCATGATGAGACGTGGTGAACTTTTGCTGGAGCAAGGTTCAACTGACTTTGCAGTACTTGGACTTGGTGTTGAATATTACCTTTCTGCAAACATCAAAGATTACCTTAATCCTATTGAAATTTATGTACCTAAACACGGAAAAAAAGGCTCATTAAATCCTGCCGAAGCATTTAATATAAAAACCATTTTCCCATCAGGTACGTTTTCTATACAAATGGAATACGACCAGAAATATGTGTTGGTTCCAAAACGTTTTGCAGCAAATTTATTGGACTACGAAAACAAAGTCAGTAGTATCGAAATTGGTTTGAAACCCGCAACAGACCTTGAAGACACAAAAGAAAACCTGAAAAATATATTAGGAAATTCATTCACTGTAAAAGACCGTTTTGAGCAGCACGAGCTATTTTACAAAATCCTGAAATCCGAAAAATGGGCAGTTTATCTTATTCTCACATTTATTCTGATGATTGCCATCTTCAATATCACAGGTTCTCTTATGATGTTGATTTTAGATAAGAAGAAAGATATCGGAATTCTCAGAAACATGGGAGCAGAAACATCTCTTCTCAGAAGAATTTTCATCAATGAGGGAATGATGATTTCAATGTCAGGAGCACTAATCGGACTGCTGCTGGGTTTTATTATCTGCGCAGCTCAGCAGTATTTTGGATTAATAAAATTAGAAGGCAGTGGTTCATTCGTGGTAGAAGCTTATCCTGTAAAAATGCAGGCAACTGATTTTCTTTATATTTTTCTGACAGTATTTGCAATCGGACTGTTGGCTTCGTGGTTGCCTGTTTCAAAGGTTTTGAAAAAAGCATAATGAAGAAACTTTTTAATATTATTCTCTCCGTTTCTCTGTGGTTAATCTTACCGCTCTATGCATTTTCCCAACAACAAGACTGGGATTTTTACTTTACCAAAATTGATGATAAACCCGCTTCTGTAGGTTTAAATCTGGCATTGAACGATACTGCTCCTCTGGCAGATAAAACTTATTGTTTCTGGATTATTATTCCTTTTAATCAAAGTGATACTGTAGGATTTCCTTTGGAAAAAGAAAATGAAACACTGAACAAACTCGAAGATGAACTGGGAATCGTTTTGCAAGCAAAGGCTAACACAATTTATGCAGGCAGAACAACTACCAAAGGACAACGTTGTTTTTATTTTTATGCTAAAAGCCTTGACAGTCTTGATTTTTTTATAGAAGACTTCTTCAAAAACTACTCACAATACAAATACAAACTTGGCCAACGTTATGATGAAAGCTGGACTCTATATTTTGACTTTTTATATCCGACACCTCTGGAGTTACAATTAATCTACAACCAACGTATAGTAGGGGCACTGACTGAAAATGGCGACAATCCTGAAGTACCGCATCACATTGACCACTGGATGAACTTTGCTAAGAAGAAAGATGTTACTGATTTTATTAAAGCATTAAAAGGGGGAAATTTTATGGTTGAAAAAAATACAATTGATAAAACTCAGAAAACACATCCTTACATTTTACAGATTTCAGAAGAAAACAAAACCGACCTTGATACGATTGATAAATCAGTACTTCAGCTTTTTGAACTTACTGAAAAATACAATGGAATTTATGGCGGTTGGGAAACTTTTGTAATAGCTGAATAATATTTTCCACATCACACCATAACGAATTCAAAAAAATATACTTTTGGCAAAAATTAATTTAAAATGAACGTTCCTGCAAATCTTAAATACACTAAAGACCACGAGTGGGTTTTAGTAGAAGGCGATACCGCCACAATAGGCATCACTGACTTCGCGCAAAGCGAATTGGGTGATATCGTTTTTGTTGACATCAACACTGTAGGTGATAATGTTGACAAAGAAGCAGTTTTCGGAACAGTAGAAGCTGTGAAAACTGTTTCAGATTTGTTTATGCCGCTTTCAGGCGAAGTTTTGGAAATGAATTCATCAGTTGAAAAAAATCCCGAAACAGTGAACAAAGATCCTTATGGAGCAGGCTGGATGATTAAAGTAAAATTATCGAATGCCGCTGAGGTTGCGTCTCTGCTTTCAGCTGACGACTACAAAAAACTTATAGGAGCTTAATTCTCTTGAAGTATTTTACACCGGCATTTTTATGGGCGCTGGTGATACTTTGGCTGTGCGCTATTCCCGGACAGGATATTCCCAACTGGAAATTGTTAAGTTTTGATAAGGCTGGGCATGCCTTCCTCTTTTTTACGCTTACCATTTTTTTGTTTTGGGGATTTTTCAAACAGAAAAGAGGCATTTTTTTTCAAAAATATTTTCTGCCTGCCTCTATTGTGGTTGCTATAATTTATGGAGGAGCAACCGAACTGATGCAGCAATTCTGGTTTGAAAACCGTAAAGCCGATATTCTGGATTTTTTTGCGAATACAGTTGGTTCAATTTTAGCACTGGCTGTTTACTTTTTCCTATTGAAGAAAAAACTCTTCCGAGATTAACATTATTTTCATTTTCAATTACGCTTTTTGGACTAATTTAGCCGACCATGTCCGACAGTATTGTCATTATACCAACTTACAATGAAAAAGAAAACATTGATGCGATGATTCGCAAAGTGTTTTCATTGGCAAAAGATTTTCATTTGCTGATTGTTGATGACGGCTCTCCAGATGGAACAGCAGGAATAGTAAAATCATTACAAAAAGAATTTTCAGGAAAATTATTTTTGGAAGAGCGCAGCGGAAAACTTGGTTTAGGAACAGCATACATTCACGGGTTCAAATGGGGTTTGCAACGCGGTTACGAATATTTTTTTGAGATGGATGCAGACTTCTCTCACAATCCTGAAGACTTATTAAAACTCTACAATGCCTGCGCAAAAGGTGGTGCAGAATTGGCAATCGGTTCGCGCTACATTACTGGAGTAAATGTGGTAAACTGGCCAATGGGCAGAGTGCTGATGTCTTATTACGCATCGGCTTATGTACGTTTTATTACGGGCATGAAAATACGTGATACCACTGCAGGTTTTAAATGCTACAAACGCGAAGTACTTGAAACAATTCCGTTGGATAAAATCAAATTTTTCGGTTATGCTTTCCAGATAGAAATGAAATTCACAGCATGGAAATTCGGTTTTAATATTGTGGAAGTTCCCATAATTTTTACTGACCGCACACTTGGAGAATCAAAGATGAGCAGCGGCATTTTCAGAGAAGCTTTTTTTGGTGTGCTGGAGATAAAATGGAAAAGCTTTTTTCGCAGCTATAGCAGAACTAAACACAAAACAGTATAAGAGTGAACTACATCATCCGTAATGCAAACATTGTAAACGAAGGAAAAATATTCACTTCAGATGTGTTGCTTGAAAATGGGATTATTTCCAAAATTGGTAGTGAAATAAAGGCACAAAACGCAACCGAAATAAATGCCGAAGGAAAATATCTTATGCCTGGTGCAATTGATGATCAGGTGCATTTCCGTGAACCCGGATTAACACACAAAGGAGAAATTTATAGCGAAGCAAAAGCTGCAGTAGCAGGCGGAATTACTTCCTATATGGAAATGCCTAATACTGTTCCTAACACGCTTACACAAGAATTACTGGAACAAAAGTATCAGCGTGCAGCTCAGGTTTCAATGGCCAACTATTCCTTTTTCATGGGAGTATCCAACGACAATATTGAAGAGGTTCTAAAGACAGATGAAAAGAATGTTTGTGGAATAAAAATTTTCATGGGTGCATCCACAGGAAACATGTTGGTGGACAATGAAAAAACATTAGAAGGAATTTTTTCTCGCTCGCCAATGTTGATTGCAACTCATTGCGAGGATGAGGCAACAATAAGACATAATACAGAACTCTACAAACAGAAATATGGTGAAAATATTCCAATTGAAGCGCATCCTTTAATTCGCAATGTTGAAGCTTGTTATAAAAGTTCTTCCTTCGCATTTTCATTAGCAAAAAAGCACAATACTCGTTTACACATTTTGCATATCTCTACTGCAAAAGAATGTGGATTATTCGACAATAAGACACCTCTAAAAGAAAAACGAATTACAGCTGAAGCCTGCATTCATCACCTTTGGTTTGACGAAAGTTATTACAAAACAAAAGGCAATTTATTGAAATGGAATCCTGCTGTGAAATCTACTAGTGATAGAGATGAAATCCTGAAAGCTGTTTTGGATAATCGCATTGATATTATTGCTACCGACCACGCACCACATACCTGGGAAGAAAAGCAAAACAATTATCTGAAAGCACCTTCAGGCGGACCATTGGTTCAACACGCCCTGCCTGCAATGCTTGAATTTTATAAGCAAGGGAAAATCTCACTTGAAAAAATTGCAGAAAAAATGAGTCATGCGGTGGCAGATTGTTTTCAGATAGAAAACCGTGGCTACATTCGTGAAGGGCTCTTTGCAGATTTAGTTTTAGTTGACTTAGAAAAACCCTGGACAGTGTCTAAGGGGAATATTTTATACAAATGCGGTTGGAGCATTTTTGAAGGACAACAATTTTCATCAGGCATAACACACACCTTTGTAAACGGGCATCTGGCTTATCAAAACGGACATTTTGATGAGAGCATAAAAGGCAGACGAATGACATTTGAAAGATGAAGAAACTGATTTTAGCAGCACTTGTAGTTCTTGTTTTTTCTTGCAAACAAAAGAGTGTTGAAACTCCCGGACACATTCTGGAGAAAAAGCAATTAGTGGATGTGCAGGTAGATTTATATCTAGTGGAAGCTGCTCATAACATGAATGTGTTAAAACCTGACAGCGCTGATACCGAATACAAAACTTTATTTGAAACGGTGATGAAAAAGCATAACATCAATAAAGAAGATTACGAAAGTTCACTGCGCTATTATGCAATAGATAATGAGTCTTTGAACGAGATTTATGATAGCGTGCTAGTGAAACTGACGCATCTTGAAAATTCTGTCACCTATTCTAAAGACCAATAACTTCATGAGAATTTACAAGCATTCTCAATTGCTTCTTTCACTGGAATAAAATTCCAATTCAGTTTTTCTTTTACTTTTTTGTTGCTGTAAACATTGCGTTGCTGCCCTGTCATAGCTGTTTCGCGGGTAATGAAAGGATTTGAATTAGTAAATAATCCTGCAAACCAAGCCGCTCTCCATGCTAACGCAGACATTAATGCTGTTGCACGAATAGTTGGTGCCGGTTTATTCAATGCAGCAGCAATCAGTTCAAATACTTTTTTGTAGTCCAGATTTTCGGCAGCAAGAATAAAGCGTTCGTTTTTGATTTCACTTTCCATTAAAGCAATCATCAATTTTGCCACATCACGAACATCAGTAAAAGCGTTGGCTCCACCAGTATAAAACTTCAAACCCTTGCGAACACTCTGTATCATTCTACCACTGCTTTTTGTCAAATCTCCTGGGCCGATAATGATGGAGGGATTTACAATAACAGCATCAAGACCCTCTTCTGTTGCGCGCCATACTTCTCGTTCGGCAGCATATTTACTTATCGCGTAAACAGAGTTTTTATTCGAGATTTTCCAGACCGTTTCTTCTGTAATAATTTTGTCGTTATCTGCTCTACCCAATGCTGCAGTGGAACTAACGTGACATAATTTTTTTACTCCTTTTTCCATTGCAGCATTAACCACATTGGCCGTGCCTTCGGCATTCACTTTCATCATTATTTCCTCTGCACTTCCTGCAAAAGAAACCATTGCAGCACAATGGTAAACCTGCTCTACTCCTTCCATTGCATCGAGCAACGAAAAATAATCTGTTACATCGCCTTCAACCCAAACAGATTTATCGGGTTTAGCTATATTGTAATGAGCAAATATCTTATCAACGTTTGAAGTATCAGAACCTGTGCGTTTCAGCGCACGAACTTGTTTACCTTGTTTGAGCAACTCCACTAAAAGATGAGAACCTACTAACCCCGTTGCGCCTGTTATTAATATCATGGCTTAAAAGTATTGAATTGAACATTAATGCTGATGTTTGCGTATCAATTATCCATGAAAAAAATCCTCTACTCCATTCTGTTGCTTTGCTTGAGCCTTTGTTCAACTGCACAAATAATTCCGGAATCCAACCTTGTTGACTGGTCTAATGCAGGTTATCCTGGAAATTTTCCTGATCCGGCAACTATTGTTAGTGTTATGGATTTTGGTGCAGTTGGAGATGGTATTGCGGATGACAGAGCAGCAGTTCTTGCCGCTATTGCTTCTTTAAATAACCAACCTGGAGTAATATTTTTTCCTGCCGGCAGTTATAAAATTACTTCCACCGTAAATATTCCTTCCGATGTTGTTTTGCGTGGCGAAGGTGTAACATCTACCTTCATAAAATTAAATATGGGTGGATCTGCAATTGATGGTTTCAACATTACAGGCAGTATTAATTCAACTGAAGTTGCTGTTATTTCGGGTTATACAAAAGGTTCAACGCAACTTATTATTGATGGTGTTTACGAAAACTTTTTTGCAGAAGGCGATTACATTGAACTGCGCCAAACCAACGGAACATGGGATACCAACCCCGCATCATGGGCGCCCTACTGCGTAGGTCAAATAGCAAAGATTACTGCCATTGCCGGAACAACTCTTACCCTTAACCAACAAATACGAATTGATTACGATGCCTCGCTAAATCCTCACCTGCGAAAAATGACTCCAAAAATGAATGTAGGAATTGAGTGTATGAATATTGAACGTGTTGACGAACCCGCTAGTGGTGCCGGTTATAATATTTCATTTTCAAGCGCAGCCAACTGCTGGATAAAAGGAATTGAAGGAAACAAAAGTGTAGGCAGCCATGTAATGATTGATGCAAGCACCAACATTGAAGTGCGCAGCAGCTATTTCCATGAAGCCTTTACTTATGACGGAAGCGGAACCCGTGGCTATGGTGTTACTATTATCAGCCACAGCGGACTTTGTCTGGTTGAAAACAATGCGTTCAAACACCTGCGCCACGCCATGATGGTGAAGCAGGGAGCCAACGGAAATGTATTCGGATACAATTATTCGCTTGACGAATTTCGTAGCGAAACACCCAGCAATGCCGGTGGTGATATTTCAGTACACGGACATTTTCCTTTTGCCAATTTGTTTGAAGGCAACATGGTTGAGAACATACAAATCGATCACTACTGGGGGCCGGCCGGACCTTACAATACGTATTTCCGCAACCGTGCAACACTGTATGGAATTATAATGACCAACTCCAACGGCTACGACAGCAACATGCAAAATTTTGTGGGCAACGATGCGCCCAACACCGGTCTGTTCATGGGCAATTATGTTATTACCGGAACCAATCACATTCAACACGGAAACAATATCCGGGGAACGGTTACACCATCAGGAACAGGAACCGTGAATGTTAATTCTTACTACTTAACCTCCGCTCCCGATTTCTGGACTAACTCCGGAAACTGGCCAACCATCGGTTATCCCAATGCAGGAAATACAGGAAGTATTCCCGCAAGAGTTCGTTACGATGCAGGAGGAGATATCACACTTTGCAATGATGATTTTGTAACAGGTGCTCCCGAAAATTTTACTTCAGATATCAAAACATCCGCCTTTCCAAATCCGTTTACTGATGATTTAACCGTTTCTTATTTTTCTGAAAAAGTAGAAACCATTTTCATTTCAATACAGGATGTTTCAGGGAAAAACATTTTTCAAAAAACTGCTGTAGTTCATAAAGACAAAAACCAAATCTGCATTTTTGAAAACCACATGCTAAGCTGTGGAATGTATTTTCTGAAAATTCAAACTTCTGAAACCATTCAGAATTTGAAAATTATTTCCCGGTAAAATTTGCCTTACGCTTTTCTAAGAAAGCTGCGGTGCCTTCTTTAAAATCTTCGGTTTCGCAGCAGGCGCCAAACTCTTCGTATTCAAAACGAAAACCATCGTTGCCCGGTTCAAAGTATTTGTTTACGCAATCAATTACCCGCGAAATTGCAAAAGGGGATTTGCCCATTATTTTTTTCAACAACTCAATTGTTTTAGGTAATAAATCGTCTGAAGAAGTGACATAATTTACCAAGCCTAATTGCAGGGCTTCCTGTGCGCCAATCATATCGGCAGTCATCAGCAGTTCCATTGCTTTACCTTTGCCTATGAGTTGTATCAGACGCTGTGTTCCGCCATAGCCGGGTATTAAACCAAGGTTTACTTCGGGCTGACCAAACTTTGCGTTTTCTGATGCCAAGCGGAAATGGCAAGCCATTGCAAGTTCACAACCACCGCCCAATGCAAAACCGTTTACGGCTGCCACAATGGGTTTAGGGCAATTCTCAATTAAGAATAAAATATTCTGACCTACGGAAGCAAGTTTGCTACCCGATGTTTTATCCATTCCCTGAAAACCGCTGATGTCGGCACCCGCCACAAATGCTTTGTTTCCTGAGCCTGTAATGATTGCAGCTTTAACCGAATCGTCCTTTACTAAATCATGCATCACGTCCTGAATTTCACTCAATGTTTGCCCGTTAAGTGCATTCAATTTGTCTGGGCGGTTGATGGTGATGATTAAAATACCTTCTCTGTTTTCGGTAAGTACGTTTTGGTATGCCATGGGTTTTATGTTTTATTAAATGTGGTAAATATCAAATTATGCTTGAATTTTTTAGTGTAAAGAATTTGACAAAGAATTTTCTAGTGAACCCTTCTGAGTTTCACATCCTGAACCGGAGCAATAGCCATAGGAACTTTTTCGACCAACACTGAACTTGTGTCTAGTCCAAAAGCTTTCTCTTCGCTCATACTTAAAGTTTTCAAAACAAAATAAATATCAAGAATTATCTTCTTATAAAAAGGCATTTCGGTATCATAACCAAGATATTTTTCTAATACCACAAATTTAAAATCGCCTATCACGTTGTTTTTATTTAAGGATTCGTAACGGCTTGTAATATCCACTTCCTTTTCCTTAACCAGGTCTTCCACAACTTTTCGGAATAGTAAGTTAATCTTTGGCTCAATCCTGAAACCAAGTTTAAAATCTACCCTTATTATATCATTGGTTTCAATGTGCCTCACTGTATAATCCATGCGGTAAGGTTCATCTGTAACATCTACGTGAACAAACCAATAAATGTCTGCCCTTTTGGGCTGTTTTTGCATAATAGAATATATCACCTTCGCCTCAATTTCACCTTTGTTATCAGCACTGGTAAGGTAAACTAAATGAGTAGCAAACTTTGGAACACTTAGGTCGTTGCTTAAGTCAGCCAGCAAACCAAGATAATCCTTCAGGTGCACAAATTCTACAAACGAGTTCTTTATTTTGCGTGCAAGATACCAAGCCAGCATCACGGTAACAAATATAGATGCAATCAAAAGTGTAACCCATCCTCCATGGGCAAGTTTATTGAGATTAGCAATAAGAAATGATATTTCAATAGTAACATATAAAAGAAATACGCATGCAATAAAAATGGCATTCCATCTTTTCATAATCATATAAAAAACAAGTAACATCGTACTCATTAAAAATGTAATTACAATTGCTAAACCATATGCTGCTTCCATTTTAGAGGACTCTTTGAAGAATAAAACGATAGCAATGCAACCGGCAAATAAGATCCAGTTTACTGAAGGAATATAAATCTGTCCCTTCAGGTCAGTAGGGAATTTCACTTTTACTTTTGGCCAGAAATTAAGTCGTATAGCTTCATTGATGAGTGTAAATGATCCGCTAATCATGGCCTGACTGGCAATAATTGCAGCAAAAGTGGCAATAATAACCCCGATTACTAAAAACCAGGGTGGCATAATGGCATAGAAAGGATTAATATCTGCCAGGTTAAGACCTTCATTATTTAATAACCATGCCCCCTGCCCAAAATAGTTGAGGAGAAGTGTTGCCTTTACAAATATCCATGCAGTACGAATATTGTTTCTGCCGCAATGACCCATATCAGAGTACAAAGCTTCAGCACCAGTAGTGCAAAGAAAAACGGCACCTAAAATCCAAAACCCCCCGGGGTGTAAAACAAGTAATTTGTATCCGTAAACCGGATTAATGGCCTTAAAAACCCAAATATTTTCTGTAATCTGGTTTATTCCTAAAATAGCCAGCATGCTAAACCATACCAGCATTACGGGACCAAAAAATTTACCAACAAATTTTGTCCCGAATTGCTGAATAATGAAAAGTGAGGCAAGAATAAAAATAACAATAGGTATAGTTGGAATATCTTCGTTTAGCACTCTTAGTCCTTCAACTGCAGAGGCAACGGAAATGGGCGGAGTAATCATTCCATCGGCAAGCAGTGTGCTGCCTCCAATGATTGCAGGTATGTAAAGCCATTTTATTTTTATCCTTCTTACTAAAGCAAATAAAGTGAAAATCCCTCCTTCGCCTTTGTTATCAGCTTTGAGAACTATGATAATATACTTTATAGTAGTTTGGAGAGTAAGTGTCCAGAAAATACAGGAGAGCCCGCCAAGAACAACTTCACTTGTAATGATTTGACCTTCCCCAATAATAGCCTTCATTACATACAAAGGGGAGGTTCCTATATCACCGAATATTATGCCGAGTGTGATTAATAAACCAGCTGCACTAATTGCATTATTGTGCCTTGAAGACATGTATGAGATTTGAAATGCGGTGCAAAAGTATGTATTTAAGAAACCGCATCAACAACATTTTTATTTTTAAAGCGCTTATAGTAAAACATAGAAATAGAAACTGCTCCCATAATAAAACCAATTGCAGCAAAATCTTTGTATTGCAAATAATCAAAAAACTCGCAACACATCCAGAATGCGTTGGCGCTTATCCAGGCAAGAATAGCAAGATTTACAAAAAACTCTTCATCATGCCTGGTCCGCCAGGCAAGCAATATGGCTACAAAAATGGTTGGAACAATCATTATTACGCCCATTGTTTTCCATTCCATCATCCAGCATGAATCTTTTAAAAGCCATAGAGGAATGTGAATGTTTTCGTATTTGCGGAGAGGATGTATCATATGTAAAAATTTGTGCGAATATAAAGAGGCTTTCAATTTCAATGTAATTATTACCTTCGCAGCATTAACCTTTAATCATTAATCTAAAAAACATGAAAAAACATTTACACGTATCAGCTTTGTTATTAATGCTGACAACTGCATTTTACTCTTTCGGGCAGCAGCGCTACCTGGATGAAGTATTTACCGAAGTTCAGGTTACGCCTGATGTAAAATACGGAGCAAATTATTCAACCCTTCCCGGAACTCCTACACTTATTGACCTTTTTATGGATGTTTATCAACCTGCAAATGATGATGCAACTGTTTGCAGACCTGTTGTTATTGTTCTTCATACAGGAAGTTTCTTACCTCCTCCTGTAAACGGACAATGTACAGGAACCCGCAAAGACAGTGTAATTAAAGAAACATGTACACGTTTTGCTAAAAGAGGATATATAGCAGCAGCAGTATCTTACCGCCAAGGATGGAACGCAGTGAGCAGTGATCAGGATACCCGCACAAGCACATTACTACAAGCTGTTTATCGCGCTTTAATTGATGCTAAAACCGCAGTACGTTATTTCCGCAACGATGCAAATACAATGGGCTATTGGAATAGTGACCCAGATAAAGTAATTGTTGGTGGTTACGGATCAGGTGGTTATGTAGCATTGGCTTATGGCGCATTAAATAAGCCTAACGAAATTTATTTAGATAAATTTCAGAATGCAACTACAGGTGAGCCCTATGTTGATACGCTGATTTACGGAAACTATGATGGCTTTGGTGGAACCATTCCAAATAATGTTGACAATTATCCAGGCTTAAGCTCTGAAGCACAAATGATCTTTAATATGGGAGGAGCATTAGGAGATTCCTCTTGGATGGAAGCAGGAGAAGCTCCTGTTGTAGCATTCCACTGCCCAAGCGATCCATTTGCACCTTATGGTTTCGGGCAGGTTATTGTACCAACTACCGGAGATTTTGTGGTAGAAGTTAGTGGTTCTTATGATGCTGTGCGCAGAGCAAACATGCTTGGTAACAATGATATTTTTGCAAATGCAAATTTTAATGATGTTTATACTCAACGTGCTGATTTGGTAAATGACGGGTTTGAAGGATTATTTCCTTTTGTAGTTCCTGGTCAGCAAGCAGGTCCATGGGACTGGTGGGATACAACCTGTGTTCGTCATGCAAATGGTTTATTAACTAATCCTGACATGAGTGAAACAAAAGCAAAAAGCTATATTGATAGTATCATGGGGTACCTTGCTCCTCGCGCTTATGCAGTGCTATCTCCATTGGGAACCTGCAACTACACAGCAGTAGAAGAAGCAAGTATTCAGGATGTAACTGTTTTCCCTAATCCTGCTGACGGAACCTTTACTATCAGCGGTGCGGTAACAGGAAATAACATCCGTAATATCCGTATGTTTGATATTGCAGGTCGTAGCATTTTTGCTTATTCTAACCTGAACATGAATAAAGTTAATATTGACGGCACTAAATACGCTCCCGGTATTTACATGGTAAATATTGATTTTGAAAAGGGTTCGGCAACTACTAAGGTTGTGATTAAGTAAATTTGATTTTATAAATTGTAAAAAAAGCCTCTCGATATTATCGAGAGGCTTTTTTTATTTCTACATTTACAAAACAATAATAATCCATTATGAAAAAACCACTACTTTTTATTTTATTCAGCATCAGTATTAATTCACTTTTTGCGCAATATGTTTTTCCAAATTTCAGTTTCGAAAACTGGACAGGACCTGAACCTGACAGTTGGTTTACCAACAATGCTTATGCAATATCAGTTTATCCGATAAAACAAAGCGCAGATGCGCATTCAGGGCTTTCAGCTGCAAAAGGCGAAGTGTTAAGTTACAATACATGGACTGCACCTAACTTTGGCTCACCAAGCGCAAGCCTATTTGTTGTAACTGAACAATACCCCACGTTGAATTTTTATTACAAGTTCAACAAACTAAACAACGACATTGTATTGGGAAGCATTCAGGTTAATACAGCTTCAGGTTATCCAATGGGCTTCGCTGAAATAAGAATTAAAAATACTGCTTCAGCCTACACCCCTTTTGAAGTTCCTATTACTTATTTATTTCCTGACAGTACGCCTGCTGAAATGGCTATGCTTATCGGCATTGAAGACACCGTAACATCCACAGCCTCCCCTGGCTCGTATTTTATTTTTGATGATTTTTCTTTGGGATGGTTTACCGCTTTAGGTGTAGAAGAAAATAATTTCTCAAATGAAAAAGTAGTTGTCTTTTCAAATCCTGCAACTGATTTTATTTCATTTTCAGTACCTGAGAAAAATCCAAGCAACACTATTTCTGTTTTTGATATAACTGGAAAACAAGTAGTGAAATCTTTTGTTTCTAAAAGTTCAAGAACCGATATTCCTTCAGCAGATTTATCCGATGGAATTTATTTCTTAAACATTCAGAACGGAGAAAATACTCGTGTTAAGAAGATAGCCATAAGGCGCTAGTTAATGAAGCGATTTCTGTTTCTTCTTGCTTTTATTCCGGTTTCTGTTTTACT
>CANJWH010000079.1 GCA_947478465.1 Bacteroidota bacterium | reverse complement strand
TCTGAAATTGGTTTTCACTAATCGTTTGAAAAAATCGCGGGGCTTGATGTAAAGCACGGCAATCAGAACAAGAAACGTATTGAGCACACTCACTCTGCTGAAATCCGGCACAGGACGAAAATGACTGATGCGCTGCTCTGCAGGCGGATAATAAACCTTTACCGGAACGGCAATTACACCAATGCCTTTCCACGCTGCACGCACTATTACCTCTACTTCAAACTCGTATTTTGGTGTTATGAAATTTATGCCTTCTAATAACTTAACAGGATACAGCCGGAAACCGCTTTGCGTGTCGGGAACAGTAATTCCGGTATTGAACTTAAACCAGAAATTGGAAAACTTATTCCCGAAATTGCTCTTGCCGGGAACCGAGTCCTGGTTCATGTTTCGCGCACCAATAATAATAGCTGCTTTCTCCGTTTCTAATTTTTCAACAAACACAGGAATGTCATCTGCAAAATGCTGTCCGTCTGAATCGATTGTTATTGCATACTCAAAACCTTTTTTGCGCGCTGCTTCAAAACCTGTGCGCAAAGCAAATCCTTTCCCTTTATTGTTCAGGTAAGAAACAACATAAATGCCTTGCCTGCCGGCAGGCCGGTTATCAAACTTTGCAAGAATATGATTACTTGAATCGGTGCTGCCGTCATTCACAACAATTATGCTGGCAGTGTATTCTGCCACATCATTGATTACCTTTTCAAGTGTTTGTGCGTTGTTGTAAGTAGGGATAAGAATGCAGCAATTCAGCGCATTCATTCGTTCACGACAATAATCAGGGGTCATCTCAAAAAATCAGCGCTGACGAATGAGCGCAACAGTTCCTACGTATTTATGATTATCGAAACCGGAGAAGGTTTTTATGTCAATGCGGTAAACATAAACGCCATCAGGTGCAGGGTGTTTGTCGCGATGCGATTGCCCGTCCCATTTGCCGTTTACAAAGTCACTGGTCTGATAAATAAGACTACCCCAGCGGTCATAAATGGTCATATAATAGCTGTCAACATCATATGCATTTCCAACAGGACCAAAGGTGTCATTCAACTCATCCACACTTCCCGGAGTAAAAGCATTTGGAATATAAAAAGTATAAACCGGATTTATGGTAACAAAATGAATTGCGGTATCCACGCAACCCGGATACTGCCCGTAAGCAAGAAGTATAACAGGGAATGTTCTCGCTGTATCATAGCGATAACTGGGGTTGGTATCTGTTGACGTTCCATTCCACTCATCACCAAAGTCCCATAAGTAAGTATTGGCATCTTCCGATTCATTATCGAAGAAAACCAACGGTTTAAAAATATCATCAGGTTGAATGGTGAATTGAAAATCTGCAATTGGTGAAGGAATATTACCAACACTTGTTTTCGCGGAATCAACACATCCGTTATCGTCAGTAACAATAACACTATAAGTTCCTTTCAACAATCCTGATAAAATAGAATCATTACCTGAAACAGGTCTCCATGAATAATTGTAAGGTGCAGTTCCTCCTGAAACGGCAACAGTTGAAGTCCCTTTTCCCTGCTCGCAGGTATCGGTAACAGAAGTAGCAACAAGAACCAATGGTGTTGGCTGAAGAATTATAAAATCCTGATCAAAAATACAGCCGTTATCATCGGTAATAGTTGCAGTATAATTTCCGGGGCCAAGATTGCTTGCGTTATTTCCTGTCTGATGTGAAGGGTCATTCCAATCAACAGAATAAGCCGGTGTACCGCCACTAACAACAACACTTGCTGTTCCGTTAGTTTCTCCGTTACAAAGTATATCAGTATGAGAAGTATCTACTGCAATTGCAGCAGGCTCATCGATAACTATTACTTCAGTAAGTACACACCCCATGCTATCGGTCATTTCAACTGTATAACTCCCTGCAACTAATCCTGCAATACTGTCCTCTGTTGCATTTACTCCGTTCATAGTTCTGAGAACTGTTCCTGTTGAATTTTCCCACACATAATTAAATGGATCAAATGTGCTCGTAACCTCTGCAAGAGCAGTACCCGTGTTACCTCCATTACACAAAACATCTGTTGATGATGAAGTTAATGTAGTGTTGGAAATACCTACTAAAACAGTATCTGAATAAATTAGATTGCTGCACTCAAATTCAACAGAAGCAATGTAATAAGTGGGTTGAATTGGCTGAACAGTTATACTAAATCCGGAACCAACAGCTGTTCCATCAAGTAATGTCCAGTTAACAGTTGCTCCGCTTCCGATACTCACTACGTTTGAAGGATTAAACGGAATTGGAGTCATTGTATACGTGTTTGGCCCTGTTGGCGTAAACTTATAACCATCTGCAGTTGCAGACCATTGCGTTGGAGCATTTCTGCCCGGAACTACAAAAGCAGTTGCGCCAGTTGCATCCTGAATACCATGGATTGCCTGACCGCTGTTCCATGCGGCACAAATTGGTTTGCTTCCTATATGCGTTTCAATCTCATTAGTGCCTTCAAATATTTTTATCTGACTTGTAAAGAAAAGGCTGGTGCAAGAGAACATTGCAACCGAACAAAATGATGTTACAAAAATCCTGTTGGGTGCAGTTCCAAACATAGCATACCGAATAGCCCCACCGCTAGGCGGCAAAATGTCCTGCCAAGGTCCCATAATGGCATTGTACAATTCAGTAACTCCGTTACCGGGAACAGCACCCGGAATGCTCCATGGCGAATAACCGCCAGCACTTCCGGTATTAAATGTTATATAGTTGTTAGATGAAATCAGGCATTGAGTGTAATCAACCCCAAAATAATTGAATGTAAATCCTATAGGTACAACACCTGTGTATTGGTCATCTGAAAGGGTAACGCTTGTACCCAATTCTCCTTGCGTAACTGCTGTAAGAGTAATTGGTGAGTTGGAACAGACTACAGTGTCATTACCAGCAAAAATAAGTGATTGCGCTTGTGAATTTTGATAAAAAAACATAAGCAGGAAAAACAGAGCGAGAACACTGTTTTTCAAAAAAGACAAATTATTTGTAAATGTCATTTGCATATCAGAAAACAAAAATAATAAAAATAATAATCAGATTAACAGGATGTTGCGCATATTTTTAACGATGGGTTAATATAAAAAAAGAAGGACGGGTATACCGTCCTTCTTTTACCATTAAAAACCTTTGCTTAATTAAGCTGTAGCTTTTGCAGTTTTAGTAGCGTGTTTTTCAGCTTTTACTTTAGCTTCAAGATCAGCTACTTGTTTGCGAAGCACATCAAGTTGTTCTTCTTCAGTTTGTTTAGTAAAACCAACTTTGTTTTTCAACTCGTTGAATTTAGTTTCAAATTCTTCTTTTCTTTTTTCAGTTTTTTCCAAGAATTCGTCAACTAATTTTTTACCTTCAGAAGAAGAGATTTTTCCGTTCTCAACCAGTTCAGTTACTGATTTTTGGAATTTTTCAGAGGCAGCTGCAGCTAAATCAACTCCAGCGTAAAGAAATTTTTTAAATTCGTTTTGCATTGTTTTGTGTTTTTAAGATTGTTAATTGTTTGTTTTTGTTTGACGGTTTTGCAGTAGTCAATTTCCGTGCTAACATGCCATGCCAAACTTATTTATGTTTAGCAATATAAAAGCGAAAAGGTATAAAAAAACCACTGAAATCAATACTTTCAAGAGTTATAATTCTTTGATAAAATTATATTTTTACTCATCCGTGCCAGAAATCTGAATGCTGACATGAACCAGGGGATGTCAGAGTTTAAAAGAGATGATGTCAGTTGTGGCAGAATTTACTTGTCAGCCTTTACATCAAGCGCATCACGAATGCCGTTGCCAACTAATGTAAATGCAAGAACCATGAGCAAAATAGCCATTCCGGGAATAAAAGCAAGATAGGCTTTGTCAAGAATAATGTATCCGTAATGGTCCTTAATCATTCCGCCCCAGCTTGGAATGGGAGGTTGTGCTCCTATTCCAAGGAAACTTAACCCCGCTTCAATTAATATGGCAGAGGCAAAGTTAGCTGCCGAAATAACAATAACAGGCCCCATAATGTTAGGTAGTATATGTTTTACAACTGTTCTGAAGCCTGAAAAACCTAATGCACGGCAAGCTTCTACAAATTCCTTTTCACGTATGCCTAGAATTTGTCCGCGAACAATACGCGCAACCTCCACCCACATTGCTAAACCTACCGCCACAAAAACCTGCCAAAATCCTTTGCCCATGACCAAGGTAATAGCAATAACTAACAATAACAATGGAATAGACCACACCACTGTAACAAACCACATTACTATATTATCAATCCAGCCGCGGAAAAAGCCAGCAATGGCACCAAGTGAAATACCAACTAATAAAGAAATAATAACAGCAATAAAACCAACTGCAAGTGAAATACGTGTACCTAATATCATACGGCTGAACATATCTCTTCCAAAGCGGTCGGTGCCAAAAATGAAAGTGCGTTCTGTAAAATTCGATTCTATTGGTTGCCGAAAATTTTTGAGTAAATATTTTTTCAATTCGCCATCATTTGGTATTGCTCCAGTGTAAGTTTCTATCAATAATGTATCATCAGATACTTGGTGCTTGAAAACAGGAACAGAAAAATAATCTCTCTCTGCTCCTGAAATTATTTTTTTCAAAAAACCTGGCTTTTCAGAAGTTTCGATTTTAGGAACTTTAAGAATTGTTACTGTAAATCCAGGTTTTTGTGCAGCTATTTCCAAAATTTGTTCATTAGCATTGGGCGTAGAATCGGGCATAATAAGATAACCTAATGCAGCAATAATAATACTTAACATTACAAGGAACGAACTGAACATAGCTACTACATTCTTCCTGAAGCGTTGCCAGGCAAGTTGTGAGAGTGAAGTGCTTTTTGCTTTTGTCATTTTTATTTCAGTTCTCTGCCCTTCCAACTATACTTACCATTAGTACCGATAATTCCCATTAATGTGACATAAAAAATTACCAGAACTTGTTCAGGTAAAAACCACCAAAGTAATTCTCTTCTTCCGAAAAATTTTGCGACAGGATAAAGAAAAACAAAATCAGAAAAACATTTCAGTAAAAATAAGAAAGCGAATAAAATCAAAAATGAATTTCCATCTGCAAATAATGAAAGCAGAAAACCAAGCACTACAAATAAATTAAAAGCATAGACCAATAATGCAGTTCCTATAACTGAAAAGTCATTATAGCCAGGACGTTTAGACAGCCAACGTTTGCGCTGCTGAAAAAAATCATTCAATTTTTTCTGCGCAAATGTTTCCACGATTGCTTCTTTTGATTTCAGAAAATGAATGTCTCCCGGAAACATTTTCTTGATTTTCAACATTAGGAAAACATCATCACCTGAAGCAAGATTATCGTTGTGCTTGTAGCCGCCAACAGCATTGAATGTTTCGCGTTCATAAGCCAAATTAGCACCGTTGCACATCAAAGGATTTTTCATTGCAACCGCAGCAGCACTAACTCCAATGTAGCCTATAAACTCCAATGTCTGCAATTTTTCGAACACCGATTTTTCTTCCGCAAAAGTTACAGGTGCGAGCAACATTTTAGGTTGATTTAATTCATAATATTCAGCAATAGTAGAAAGCCATTTATTCCCCATTCTACAATCAGCATCAGTAGTTACAATTAGTTTTCCGGTAGAAACAGCAACAGCCTCAGTAATGGCTCTTTTTTTGAAAAGAGCGGTAGTGCTTACATCTTTCAATTTCAGCAAACTGATTTTCCTGTCAGGGTTACCTGATATTATTTTCTCAACCAAGTCAACTGTGTTGTCTGTTGAATTATCATCTACTACAATTATCTCTGTTAGGTTTTGCGGATAATTCTGCGATAAAATATTTTGCAAACACATTGAAATATTCTCTTTTTCATTTCGAGCGGGAATAATAACTGTGATAGCAGTTACAGGCGTTTTACCCTCTATTTCGAAAACCGGTACTGACAACCATTTGAATGTAAATGCCAGCATCATAATGGCATACAATATACCAGCAAACATGAGAATAAATAGCAGAATAAAAAGGAGTATAGTCATTCTTTATCCTGCCTGAAAAAATTGAGATTGAAAACAAAAAAAGTCCCGATGAAAGCAGGAAGCGCAAGATTAACGAGCCACAATACAAAGGATGCTGAAAGTATTCCAGTTTCGTTTGCAGAAAGCAAACCGATGAAATACAATGACACAGATCCCCGAACCGCAAAATCTGTGATAGCAATAGTTGGAATCATAGTCATCACTAAATAGCTCATTGAAATCATCATCATCGCAGGAAAAAAAGAAATATTTACATCAAAAACACGAAGCAAGAAAAAAAATTGCAAAGCAAAAATGGCATATCTGCTGTAGCTCAGCAAAAGAATTTTTAACAAATCTTTGCTCTGATGAAAACTAAAGACTTTACCGTAAGCTCGGTATTTCCCAAGAAATTTCATTCTTGAAACTAACGATGAAAACACAGCGGTATTTAAAAAAAAATAATTGAATGCAACCAGTAATAACAGACCCAAAACATATAAAATAATATATTGTGAGGGACCAAAATAACCAGGTGGTGTTCCATAATTTGGCAGAAAAAATGCAAGACTAATAATTCCTGTTACAAGCGTAACAAGCAGTTGGGCATAGCTTCCTACAACTGTAAGTAAAGTAGCTTTAATAATATTTGCATTCTCAAGATGAAAAACCCTTCCACCATATTCACCTATGCGATTGGGAGTAAAAACACTTACTGTTACTCCAGAAAAAATAGCTTTAAATGACTTCAAATAAGAAATATTCTCAAGCCTTTGAATCAATAACTTCCATTTCAGGGCTTCAAGCCCCCAATTCAAAGGCATCAATAAAACAGCAAATGCTAAAAGCCTGTAATCAATAGGAAGATTAATAAAATTGCTTAAACCACTTCTAATGCCTACGTTTTCTTCCTTGACAAAAATCTGCTTATATATGAACCAGAACGAAAAGCCAATAATTGCCAGTTTTATCAGCAATGCAAGAAGCTTTAATAATTTCTTCCTATTATTGTTCGCGGTCATTGGCTGCAATATTAGCGGAAAAAGAAGAGAGTATTCTATATGAAGTATAAAGAATTAAGAATTATTCAAATGGATTTAAAACTTGCAGTTTTATTAGCATTATTAATTATGACAAACCAACTTTCTGCACAAACTCACAAAACTCTGAATATTGCACACAGAGGTGCTTCAGGAAATGCTCCAGAAAATACACTGGCATCATTTAATAAAGCTATAGAAATGGGCGCAGATGTGGTGGAACTCGATGTTCATTTGAGCAGCGACAACCAACTAATAGTAATACACGACAACACGCTTGATCGAACCACCACGTTAAAAGGAAATGTGAAAGATCATACACTGAAAGAAATAAAAAATGCAGATGCCGGCTCGTGGTTTGCACCTGAATTTAAAAACGAACGTGTGCCTACATTAGATGAGGTGCTTTTCACTATCAATGGGAAAGCAAAGCTACTGATAGAGATAAAAGACGGCAGCGAGGTATATCCCGGAATTGAGAAACTGACTGTTGAAGCAGTAAAACGTAACGGGGCAGAAAGTTGGTGCGAGTTACAATCGTTCAGCCAGATTGCAGTTGAAAAAATGCTGGAAGAAAAATCTTCTATGCCAGTCTATAAATTAGTAGTCGGCAATGTTCCCTTGCTTCCTTTACACCAAGATGGGAAAATGAAAAGCGGAAGTGCTTATCAATATAAGAATGTAACAGGCATAAATCCCAACTACCGATTTGCAAGAAAACGAATTTTAAAAAAACTGCACGAACGCGGACAGCAGATGTATGTGTGGACTGTAAATGATGAGAAACTCATGAAAAAATTATTGAATTGGGGAGTTGATGGCATTATTACAAATTATCCTGAGAAGTTAAAAGCCCTGCAAAATCAGTAGATAGAAATTAATTTATCTTAGCTGCCGAAAATAAAAACGATTATGAGAATTTTAATTTTTGCAATCCTTACTTTGCTTGTCAGCAGTTGCTCACAATCAAAGATTTCAGATATTATTGACCACACATCAGCAATGGAAATTCGTTTTACTGATAGCACAGGTTATGTAACAGGCATATACAAAAGCAACTTCTCCGGTGAAATAAACATGCTGAATAAATACTTTACCGGAGATGAAGTTCCTGAATACAAATGTGGATATGATGGCAAAATAATTCTGAAAGGGAAAGATACTACTGAAGTTGATTTTTCGGTTCAGAACAAATGTCAACACATTTCATTTATGCTTGACGGAACTGTTTATAATGAAGATATTTCACTGGAAGGAATTGGTTATTTGAAAAAGCTTCGCTTTACAGTCAGCGAGATTCCAACAGTTCCTACTCAAGAAATAAAATCAGATACACTTAATTCAGCCAAATAGTCATTCGACTTAACTGTTTTCCTGCCAATTATTCCTGATTTCTATCATTTTTGGGGTTGGTTATATTATTGATACTTGCCAGATAAAATTCTTATCTCCGGCTTTGCCTAAACGATTAAAAAGAAAATCGGGGGTGGGGCTAAACCAACAAAAACATGAACTTAAATAATTTTACTACAAAATCGCAGGAAGCGGTGCAACAGGCGCAGCAAATTGCCATGACTGACGGGCATCAAAGCATTGAGAATGGTCATATTTTAAAAGGCATTCTTAATGTTGATGAAAATGTGACACCCTACCTGTTAAAAAAACTGAATGTAAACATTCCGTCTTTTACCAAAGCTCTGGACCGTATTATTCTAAGCTACGCCAAAGTTTCAGGTGGCGAACAATATTTATCGCAGAGTGCTAATAAAGCGATTACAAAAGCTGCAACATATCTGAAAGAATTTGGTGACGAGTTTGTTTCCATAGAGCATTTATTATTGGGAATTCTTTCAGCAGGTGATACAATTTCACAATTGCTCAAAGACAATGGCGTAAACGAAAAGGGTCTTAAAGCTGCAATTACAGAGTTGCGTAAAGGCTCAAAAGTAACGAGCCAAGGCGCAGAAGAAACCTATAATGCTCTGAACAAATACGCAATTAATCTAAACAAACAAGCTCAGAATGGTAAACTTGACCCTGTAATAGGAAGAGATGACGAAATACGCAGAGTGTTACAAATTCTTTCACGCAGAACTAAAAATAATCCAATTCTGATTGGTGAACCTGGAGTCGGAAAAACAGCTATTGCAGAAGGCTTGGCTCATCGCATCATTAACGGTGATGTTCCTGAAAATCTGAAATCAAAACAGATTTATTCGCTTGATATGGGTGCACTGATAGCAGGTGCAAAATACAAAGGCGAATTTGAAGAGCGCTTAAAATCAGTAGTAAAAGAAGTAATCAGTGCTGAAGGCGAAATCATTTTGTTCATTGACGAAATACACACGCTCGTTGGCGCAGGTGGTGGTGACGGTGCAATGGATGCAGCCAACATTTTGAAACCAGCTCTTGCTCGGGGAGAGTTGCGCGCAATAGGTGCAACTACATTAAATGAATATCAGAAATATTTTGAGAAGGATAAAGCGCTTGAAAGACGTTTTCAGAAAGTTTTAGTTGACGAACCAGATGCGGCAGATGCTATCTCCATTTTACGCGGACTGAAAGAACGCTATGAAACTCACCACAAAGTGCGTATAAAAGATGAAGCAATTATTGCAGCAGTTGAATTATCACAACGTTATATCAATGACCGTTTCCTTCCCGACAAAGCAATTGACCTGATGGACGAAGCGGCTGCAAAGCTGCGCATTGAAATCAATTCTTCTCCGGAAGAACTGGAAAACATTGAGCGAAAAATCCGTCAGTTGGAAATTGAACGCGAAGCAATCAAGCGCGAAAACGATGTAAGTAAACTTAAAGGTTTGGGCGAAGAACTGGCTAATCTCACGGAAGAACGAAATCGTTTAAAAGCTAAATGGCAAGGTGAGAAAGACATTGTTGAAGCTGTGCAGAAAGCAAAAGAAAATATTGAAAATTTTAAGTTGCAGGCCGAACAGGCCGAACGTGCAGGTGATTACGGAAAAGTTGCTGAAATCCGCTACGGACGAATTAAAGAAGAAGAAGATAAGTTAAAAAAGAGCATGGACAAACTTGTGGAAATGCAAAGTGATTCTGCCATGATAAAAGAGGAAGTAGATGCAGAAGATATTGCCGGTGTTATTTCGCGATGGACAGGAATTCCTGTTACTCGGATGTTGCAAAGTGAAAAAGAAAAACTGTTGCACCTTGAAGAAGAATTGCATAAACGTGTGGTTGGACAGGAAGAGGCAATTACAGCAGTTTCAGATGCAATCCGCAGAAGCCGCGCAGGAATGCAAGACGAGAAGCGTCCGATTGGTTCATTCATTTTTCTGGGAACTACAGGAGTAGGTAAAACTGAATTGGCAAAAGCACTGGCTGAAATGTTGTTCAATAATGAGAATGCGATGACACGCATTGACATGAGCGAATATCAGGAACGCCATTCTGTTTCGCGTCTGGTTGGCGCGCCTCCTGGCTATGTGGGTTATGATGAAGGTGGACAATTAACTGAAGCAGTGCGCAGAAAACCTTACTCAATTGTACTATTAGATGAAATTGAAAAGGCGCACCCTGATGTATTTAACATTCTGTTACAGGTTTTGGATGATGGAAGACTAACAGATAACAAAGGTCGTGTTGTGAATTTCAAAAACACAATAATTGTCATGACTTCCAACATTGGTTCGCACATTATACAGGAACGTTTTGAAAAAATGACAGAAAAAAATGCAGATGAAATTCAGGAAGCAACAAAAGCAGAAGTGTTTGAATTGCTGAAGCAAAGCATGCGTCCTGAATTTCTGAACAGGATTGACGATATCATTATGTTCACTCCGCTCACTAAAAAGAATGTGCGTCAGATTGTAAATCTTCAGTTGGATTTTATCCGAAAAAAACTGGCAGAACGCAATATCAATCTAACTGCAACAGATTATGCACTGGATTCTATTGCTGATATGGGTTATGACCCGCAGTTTGGTGCAAGACCAATAAAACGTGTCATTCAGAAAAACATTCTGAATGAATTATCAAAACAAATACTTGCGGGAAAAGTGCAACCTGATAGTGATATACTATTAGACTCTTTTGAAGGGCAGTTTGTTTTTAGAAATCCAAAGGAGAAAGTAAAAGCTAAATAAAAAAGAAACCCCGCCAAAGGCAGGGTTTCTTTTTTAGCAGAATTTTTTCTTAAAATCTTTCCAATTTTGAAAAGAAGAAATCTCCTTCAATCGCTGCATTCTCATCACTGTCCGAACCGTGGACAGCATTTGCTGCAATTGATTTTGCATAAATTTTACGGATAGTTCCTTCTTCCGCTTTAGTTGGATCTGTAGCTCCAATCAAATTACGGAAATCTGCAACAGCATTTTCTTTTTCAAGAATTGCTGCTACAATTGAACCGGATGACATATAGTCAACCAACTCACCATAAAAAGGACGTGCACTGTGAACCGCATAAAATTCCCCTGCGCTTTCTTTTGAAAGACGAGTGTATTTCATTGACACAATTCTGAAACCTGCTTCATTAATCATTTTTAAAATTCCACCGATATAATTGTTTCCAACTGCATCGGGTTTAATCATTGTAAATGTTCTGTTAGTTGCCATTTTATTGTTTAATAGTTATAGTTTATAATTTATGTGTCACCCTAAGCGTAGTCGAAGGGCTTTCCAAATCGGGCGCGAAAATAGAAATATTCCCTATGCACTGTCTCGCATATTATCGTTAATTTCGCTTTTCTTTATAAAAACGACTACGTGAGTATCAATATAGATCCTAATAATCTTATAGTTTTATTTTCAGAAACCAAGAAAATAGTCATCACCACACATAAAAATCCTGATGCCGATGCTATGGGTTCATCGCTTGGGCTTTACAACTATCTGATGTTAAAAGGTCATACTGTTAATGTTATTACACCCAACTCCTATCCGCATTTTCTGCATTGGATGCCCGGAAATGAGACTGTAACCGTTTTTAACAAACAGACCGACAAAGCAAAACAACTTATTGCTGATGCACAGGTAATTTTCAGTTTAGACTATAACAACCTTAGCCGCATTGAAGATGCAGGAAAGGAAATTGAAAAATCTAATGCGGTAAAAATCATGATTGACCACCATATTGAACCTGCAACTTATCCTGATTACACTTTTTCCGACACTGAAAAAAGCTCTACTTCTGAAATGATATATGATTTCATCAATTTTCTTGGTGACAAAAAATCATTAACTAAAATCATTGGCGAATGTTTATACTCCGGAATATTGACTGATACCGGCTCATTTCGATTTCCATCAACACATCCGTCAACACATCGCATAGTTGCCGAACTGATGGAACTTGGTGTAAATCATGCAACGGTTTATAATCGAATTTTCAATACCTACACCGAAGACAGATTGCGTCTTCTTGGTTACTGTTTATTTGAAAAACTAAAATTTATCAAAGAATACAAAGCCGGTTACATTGCACTTTCAAAAGAGGAATTAAAACGTTTCAATTTTCAGGCCGGTGATACTGAAGGTTTTGTAAATTACACACTTTCAGTAGCGGGAATTCGGCTCGCAGCTTTATTTACAGAACAGGATGGTATTATCCGTGTTTCTTTGCGCTCTGAAGGAGATATTGATGTGAACAAAATGGCTCGTGCTCATTTCAACGGGGGCGGACATGCTAATGCAGCAGGTGGTCGCTCTGATGATTCACTGGAGGTAACCACAAAACGATTTGAAGATATTCTTTCTCTTTACAAAGATATTCTGACTTAAAGCTGATGTTGAGAATTCTTTCAATTTCTTTTTTAGTTGTTCTGTCTTCTATGTCGGCATGTAATCGCGATACCCAGCAACACCCTGAAAAAATTGAGCATCCTGAAAAATACAATGAGCAATTGTTGAATGTAAATAAGGGGATGGTTGCAAAAGAATCAGAAGAAATTGAGAATTACATTAAACGTCACAAGTGGGAAATGCAAAGTACCGGTACCGGTTTGCGTTACCTGATTTATCAGCAGGGAAGTGGTGAAGCAGCTACAATCGGAAAAATTGCTGTGTTAAAATACACACTTAACTTATTAGATGGAACTGAATGTTATTCTTCTGAAAAAACAGGACCTAAGGAATTTAGAATTGGAAAAGGGGGAGTAGAAAGCGGATTGGAAGAAGGGATAAAACTCCTGAAAGTAGGCGACAAAGCAAAATTCATCTTCCCTCCTCACCTTGCGCACGGTCTTACAGGAGATGATGATAAAATTCCTGCACGTGCAACCTTGGTTTATGATGTAGAACTTATTCAACTAAAATAACATGAAACGCATATCAGTGCTTGTTGCTTATTGTTTACTATTTAATCTCTTTTCCTGCAAAACACAGGAAGAAATAACTCCAAACAGAAATGTAAAACTGAATAAGAGCTACACTACTGAATCTGGATTACAATACATGTTTACCGAACTTGGTGAAGGTGCACGCGCAAAAAGCGGTGATAAAGTTTCGGTTCATTATATAGGTAAACTTGAAAACGGAAAAGAGTTTGATAACTCATACAAAAGAGGAACTCCTTTTTCATTTACCATTGGCGAAGGCAAAGTAATCAGAGGTTGGGATGAAGGAATTGCATTATTAAACGTAGGCGATAAGGCAGTATTCACAATTCCTTCACAGTTAGGATATGGACCAATGGAAATACCAGGAATGATTCCAGCTAATTCTAATTTAATTTTTGAAGTAGAGCTTTTAGATATTGTTCCGGGAGCAGGAAATTAACTTGGATTATCTTCCGATAACAAAGACTGCAGGACGTTTATGAATATCAGGAAGATTTTTCTTCCATGCTGCGACAGTTTTGGCTTTAATAAATTCCGTTGAAAGCGAGACATCGCAAGCAATACATAAGCGTGTTTCGTTTCCGCAGGTTTGCAAAATAGTCTCCAGCAACTTTGAATTCCGGTAAGGTGTTTCAATAAAAATCTGAGATTGATTTTGTTGCAGTGATCGTTTCTCCAATTCTCTCAGTTGCTTTATGAGTAAATGATTATCTCGTTCAAGATAACCATTAAAAGCAAAATTTTGGCCGTTCATTCCTGATGAAATTAGAGCAAGTAAAATAGAAGAAGGACCAATTAAAGGAATAACCCTAATATTTTTCTCATGAGCCAACTTCACAATACTTGCACCAGGGTCGGCAATTCCAGGGCAACCTGCATCTGAAAGTAACCCAATGTTTATTCCTGCTATTGCCTGATCAAGATAATGTCTAGTTTCAAATTCTTTGCTGTGTTCATTTAATAAATGAATTGTGATCTCATCAAACGATTTTTTAAAACCAGTTTGCTTTAAAAATCTTCTTGCCGACTTTGCATCCTCAGCAATAAACACATCTATTGAGTTTACTATTTCAGAATTGTAGGAAGGAAAGATTTTATCAAAAGGTGTTTCTTCTCCAAGCGGAGTTGGAATTAGAAAGAGAGTTCCAAAAATTGAATTTGTATCCTGCATTTATTTCAATTGTTGAATTACTTTATCGCAAGCTTCATTCAGCATTTTAAAAACTTCTTCAAAACCTTCGTTACCTCCGAAGTAAGGATC
>CANJWH010000078.1 GCA_947478465.1 Bacteroidota bacterium | reverse complement strand
TAGCGGGCTTAATATGCTTAATGGGGGTGATATGAAATGCGGTGTGCTGCATGGGGTGATGTTTTTTGGTCTGACCGGGTTTTATTCTTTTTGTGTTACTTATTCAGGTGTTTGGGGCGTGGGATACTTTTTTAAAGGTTGTGGCGCTTTGCGCCACAACCTTTTTTCATTATTTTACTATCTCTATTTTCTTTGTTGTTATGCCTTCGTTGGTTTGCAGGGTTAGGTAGTAGATGCCTTGGGCAACGGTATTAACATCTATATTAAACTTAGTGGCCGTTACATTATCACTTAATAATAGCTTGCCTGTTAGATCATGGAGTTGATAGCTACCCTTACCGCTAACAGTTTCTATGGATAGGCTGTTGGTGGCGGGGTTAGGATAAATTGTAATTGATAAATCTTCTGTGATTTCATTAAAATCTGTAATAATAGAGCAAGCATTAATTACCTGAACAGGAACATTACTACCTCCGTTAGTTGTTCCTATTCCAAGTTGCCCATAGGCATTACCTCCAAAAGCCCAAACCGTACCATCATTTTTTACAGCAAGTGAATGATTGTACCCGATTGAAATTTTTGAAACATTTGTAAGAGAATTGACCTGAACAGGAACACTGCTATTTGTATTAGTTCCATTACCAAGTTGGCCAAATCCATTTGCCCCCCAAGCACGAAGAGTTCCATCATTTTTTAAGGCAATGAAATGTTGTACAAAACCACCTGCGGCAATGGCTGTAACGCCTGTCAGAGAATTAACTGTAACAGGTGTATTTCTATCAGTGGTTGACCCATCTCCAAGCTGACCAATTCCATTTGAACCCCATGCCTTAAGCGTGCCATTATTTTTTAGGGCAAATGAAGAACCTTGCACTGCTACAATAGCAGTTATACCTGTTATAGAGCTTACTTGAACCGGTACGTTGCTATTAGTATTAGTTGCATTTCCAAGTTGACCAGCAGTATTGCCTCCCCATGCCCAAACAGTGCCATCATTCTTAAGTGCAAGTGAATGCCAATACCCTCCTGCAATGGCTGTAATACCGCTAATTGTTTCTATTTGTATAGGAAAATTAACATTACTAGTGTTTCCAACACCAAGTTGACCAGAACTATTATTTCCCCATGCCCAAACAGTACCATCATTCTTAATTGCAAGGGAATGAGTTTCACCAGCAGCAATTGCAATAACATCTGTTAAAGAACTAACAAGTACCGGGATATTACTATTGGTGTTTGTTTCATTACCAAGTTGACCATCGAGATTTTTTCCCCATGCCCAAACTGTGCCATCAGCCTTAAGTGCAAGAGAATAATCTCTGCCTCCTGCAACCGATACAATACTTGTAAGAGAATTTACTGAAATAGGCACGTTGCTATTCGTGTTTGTTCCGTTTCCAAGCTGACCCCACCCATTTAAACCCCAACTCTGGACTGTACTATCGCTACAAATTGCAAGAGAATGACCATTCCCATTTGCGATAGTTTGAGAAAAACTCAATGAAGATGAAAGGAGTAAGCAGATTATGATGTAACAATTTTTCATGGGGTTGTTTTATTATTTGTAAATTTTTCGTTTAGTAGAAACAGAAATATTTTAGAAAAAAATTATTAATTTTTTTCATTATTTCAGTGAACAGCAAGCTAGGTTCATTCATTGATTTGCTTTTGAATATAGTCTATGGATTCTAAAACTAAATCCAGCTTTCCATTAGTGTATTCAATTATTGTTTTATTGCTATCCAAATAAACTCTTTGAATATTTGAAACTACTATTATAGCAGGCTGGTTATTAGCTAAAGTAACTTTGATTGAGTTTGCCATTTTTATTTGTTGCCTACTCTTGGTTGGCTTTTCGGCTTTTGCTGTTTTTGGTTGTTAATTGTTAAAAACAAAAAGCCCCGCACCGTAACCGGAGCAGGGCTTTTCAATAATTTTATTCTCTGTTAAATTTGTTGGCTGTTGGCTGTTGGCTGTTGGCTGTTGGCTGTACAGCTAAAAGCAAAAGGGTAAACTATATTATTTAGTGGTTGAGTTGGCATAATTGCAAGGCAAATGTAAAAAAGAATTGAAATAATTAAAATAAATTATTTCTGTGTAACACTGTTAGCCCTGTGGCCTCTGTATTAAAAACTTTGTGCCCTTGTGTGCTTAGTGGTAAAAACTTTGCGCCTTAGCGGTAAAACTAAGCTCCTAAGCAAATTTTATGTTAAAGAAATGTTAAAATTCACTTACTTTGCAGTAAGTATACATCTCGGGTGAATTCAGTCTTCAGCATCTCTTTTTTGCAAACCAAACCATTTTGGGTTTTATTAATTGCTGTTTTGTTTTCAGCAAATCTGATGGCACAAAACGGTGTGGCAATCATTAATGTATCTGAGAATAAAATTCTATCGGGCGAAGGAATTCCTTTTGAATTATCGTTTGTTATAAAAGAGATTGAACTGAATAACGAAGAAGTTGCCCTGCTTCAAAACCAATTGAACACACAACCCGAAAGGTATCTTGTTACACTCATTAAAGATGACTTAAAACCTGAGTTGCTGGTTATATGCGGATTTAAAACTGAAACATTTGAACTTTTAAATCAGGCATTTCACGAAGTTCTTCAACTATTAAACCCCGGAAAGGTTTTATTTAATGAACAGGAGTTTAGTGATTTTAATACCATCGTATTAGAATGACCAGCAGATATTACATATTGCTGTCGCTCTTTTGGCTTGCACTAACATTAAATGGTCAGGCACAAATTACTTCGCCTTTCGCAACTAATTCTGTAAGTACTGCTTACACAAATGGTGCAACAAACGACCGGATTTATATCTTCTGTTCACCCAATGCACAGGGGCAAAACGTTACCGGAAGATTAACCATTAACGGCAGTGGAGGAACTGGACCCTATACCTTCAACTGGTTTAACTTCAATCTTGCAACTAATTCATGGGTAGCTCTGACTACTCAGAACGGAGCCACATCTACACTGAGTAATTTACCAAGTGGCGGATATCGGGTTGCTATCGTTGACGCAGGAGGTGTTGCCCGGGGATGTTACCGGGCATGGGTTTGGATAAAACAAACTACAGTTGATGTAGCTGCAATTACTCCCGGATGTAACCAGTTTTCGCTAAGCGGAAGTATTACAAACAATGATACTTATACCTACTATAATCCACCACCCGACCCCTTTATTGTAGGCCCTACAACTACCATTACGGTGTGCTTTAGGGTAACTCACACCTATGTTTCAGACTTAGGTTTTTACATAGTAGGTCCGCCTTCATGTGGAAGCCCCTTTCTTCCGCTTGCACCGCATCCACAATGGATTAACTCGGCTCAGGGTTGTTGCTGTAATTCGGGAAATAATATTAATGGGCTTTGTTTTTCAACCACTGCCGCCAATATGCTGCAGGTTTGCGGAGCAGGAACGCCACTTACAGGAACTTTTGGAATATATGGCCAGGGAACGCCTAATAATTTTAATGCAAACCATAATAATTGGTCACCATTATACGGGTGTGATGTTACGCAAGGCGGTTGGCGTGTTCAGGTGTTTGATTGTATTGGAGGTGATGTGGGGGCGTTGACAAATGCTACAATTACTTTCTCAGGAAACTCAAGTTGCGGGCCCTCAACAATAACTTATAATTCCGGAAATATTAATTCTGTCATCAATGATAATTCATGCTCACAGGGATCGGCTTCTATCTACTCCGTCCCAACCCCGGTTGCAACAGCATTAACGATTATTTCAACTTCTAATTATCAATGGTCAGCAAGTCCGGCAGCTACAATTGCAAATCCTGCAGGAACTTTAACACCTTCCGTATTCCCTGTACCCACGCAGGATACCTGGTTCTATCTGACTTCAACAAACTCCTTAGGTTGTGTTCATAAAGATTCTGCTTTCTTTGATTACTACCCGGATCCAGCACCTGTAATAACTGCTGCGGGGCCTTTCTGTATTGATGCTGCAGCGGTAAACCTTGTTGCAAATAATCCGGGAGGAACATGGAGTGGAACAGGAATTACAAATTCAGCAACAGGAACATTTAACCCCGCAACAGCAGGAGCAGGAACTCATATCATTAGTTACATAACACCTCTTCCCTGCGGTGATACAGCAACAACCAGCATAACTGTAAATGCATTACCTGTTATAAATTTCACCCCTGCAAATCCTGCTTTTTGTGAAGGCGCATCAGTAAACGTAACTGTAAGTGGTGCCAATACTTATTCCTGGACTCCTGCTACCGGATTATCAGCTACAACAGGAGCAACAGTCACCGCTGATCCTGCTGCAACAACAACATATACAGTTACCGGAACAAATGTAAGTGGTTGTGTTGCCAACGGATATGTAACGGTTACTGTAAATCCTTTACCTGTTATTTCTGTTACTCCTCCTGTGCCTTCCATCTGCAACGGAAGTTCCATTTTACTTACAGCAGGTGGAGCAAATACATACACCTGGTCACCGGCTACAAATCTATCAGCCACAACTGGCACATCTGTAACAGCCAGTCCTACTTCATTAAGTTTTTATACCATTACCGGAACCGACATTAATGGTTGTGTTGATAGTTATACTTTTACTGTAATTGTAACCTCAGCAGTGGCTGCAAGTGTTAATATCAGCGACCCATTATGTAATGGCAGCAGTGACGGAATAGCATTTGCAGCAGTCACTTCAGGCTCTGCCCCATTTACGTTTCTCTGGAGTGACGGACAAACTACAAACCCTGCAACGGGTTTGCCTGACGGAAATATTAGTGTAACAGTAACTGATTTTGTAAGCTGTATTGGCACCGCAAGCGGAACATTAACAGAACCAAGTAGTGTTACATCTACAGTTACAGCATTTGTTTTTCCGGGTGGCGATAATGTTTCATGTAATGGATCCAGTGATGGCTCTGCGGATTTAACCGTTTCGGGAGGAACTGCTCCCTATACTTTTTTATGGAGTAATGGCCAAACCAATGAGGATCTTAACAACGCTCCTGCAGGTAATTATACGGTTACAATTACCGATGCACACAACTGCGTTTCAACAAATACTGTAACGCTTACCGAACCATCTGTTCTTTCAATAACTTTAAGCAGCCCTACTGTAGTTGGAGGTTTTAACATCAGTTGTGCAGGTTATAATGACGGAGTGGTAAACTCTTCATCAACCAACGGAGTTGCTCCGTTCGCTTATTTATGGAGCAATGGTTCAACCACACAAAACATTACAAACGGCACAGCCGGAAATGTAAGCCTTACCATTACTGATGTAAACGGCTGCACCGCAACTGACATGATTGTTCTGACTGAACCAGCCGGAATGAGTTCTTCTGTTGCGGCATTATCATACAACGGTGGATACAATGTTACATGCAACGGAGCAAGTGACGGTTCTATTGACCTGACTGTATTGAATGCATCCGGAGCTTCAACATATGCATGGACAAATGGTGCAACAACAGAAGACATCAGCAATCTGGCAGCAGGTAATTATTCTGTGTTGGTTACAGATGCTAACGGTTGTACTTCAACTTCTGCATCAACACTCACTCAACCCGCGGTGCTTTCAGGAAATTTAAATATTTCAATGTACAATGGAAACGTGAACATCTCGTGCAACGGATTTACTGATGGAGCAATCACACTTGTATTAAGCGGAGGATCTTTACCATATTCTTATAACTGGAGCAGCGGACAAACTACTCAAAGCATCAACAATATTGCCGCTGGAAATTATTCAGTAGCTATTGTTGACGCTAACGGTTGTGCTTTAAATTTAAATGCAACACTTACTGAACCAAATCAACTTACAACAAGTCTTTTCAGCAGTTTTTTTGCTTTAAGCGGATATAGTATTACCTGCAACGGAGCCAGTAATGGCGCAATTGATTTAACTGTTTCAGACGGGATCTTTCCTTATTCATTTGTTTGGAGCAACGGACAAACTGTTGAAGATCTTTACGGGCTAAGTGCAGGAAATTATTCCGTTACAGTAACTGATTATAACGGGTGCATTTCTACTGAAAACACAGTTCTTACAGAGCCTCCAGCAGTAACAGCTGCAATAGCTTCTTTTTCAGATGTGCTCTGCAACGGAGGCAATGACGGAAGTGCTTCTGTAAATGCAGCAGGAGGAACAGCACCCTACACCTACCTCTGGGAAACAGGACAAACTTCATCTGCCATATCAAATTTTGTTGCAGGAATTCACAATGTTACTGTAACCGACATTATGGGTTGTCAGGAAATGGAGAGTATTACTCTTTCAGAACCACCTTTGCTAAATGTTGCAGTGAATGGCTCAAATGTAATTTGCATTGGCCAAAGCACTCAGGTTTCGGCAACTCCAGTTGGAGGAACCACACCTTACACTTACAGCTGGTCAGCAACACCTGCAGATGTTTCTCTTGCAACTACTGACCAAAATCCAACAGTTTCTCCTATAATTCCAACAACCTATATCCTTACATTGACAGATGCCAACGGCTGTTCATTAGTTGCAGATGCTGTCAGTGTTCCCGTTAATCCTTCACTTGCTGTTACATTATCTTACAATGGCCCTACAGGTGTTTGTCCGGGCTTCAGTACTTCTATCAATTGTGTTGCATCTGGAGGTAACGGCACCTACTCATGGACAATAAATTCAATATCCGGAAATTATACTTCGCCTTACACAGCAACACCTGCATCAACAGGTTATTATATTTTCACTGCAAACGATAACTGTGGAACACCTGTAGCAACCGATTCAATTCTAGTAACAGTTTACCCGTTGCCCGTTGTTGATTTCAGCTCTGACACGCTTTCAGGTTGTGAACCTTTCTATGTTCATTTTACAGACAATACAGTTCCAGTTCCTGCTTATTATCTCTGGAGTTTTGGTGATAACGGTTCATCTACTTATTCTTCTCCTACCAATATTTATTATCAGGCAGGAATTTATGATGTTCAGTTAATAGCAACAACCTCAGATGGATGTGTTGATTCGCTAAGTATAAATGATATGATTGAAGTTTATCCTTTGCCTACTGCCGATTTTACTGCCAGTCCAGAAATTGAAAATGTTCTGGAAGCCTGGATTTATTTTAACGATCATAGTTTAGGAGCACACTCATGGCATTGGGATTTTGGTGACGATTCTACTTCCACATTAATTAATCCTCAACACTTTTATACTGATACAGGAAGATACAGAATTTGGCTTACCGTAATTTCTCAGGAAGGCTGCATAGATAGTATTCAAAGGGAAGTGCGCATTACTCCAGACTTTATGATTTATATTCCTAATGCATTTACTCCTGACGAAAATGGGTTGAATGATGGATTCCATGTTCATGGAGAAGGAATTCAAGAAGAAGGTTTTGAGTTTCGCGTTTTCACTCGTTGGGGCGAACAGGTTTTCTCAACCTTTGATGTAAATGGTACTTGGTATGCCGACCATAACGGAAACGGGAAACCAGTTGAGCCAGGCATTTATGTTTACACCGTTCTATTGAAAAATATTCACAACAAAGTCTTATCCTACAAAGGACAAGTAGTTGTGTTGAGGTAATTGTGAAGGGTACAACAAATACATATTTTTGTCCCGAATGAATATCCTCTTCCTAGTACCCTACCCTCTTGGTGTTGCTCCCAGTCAACGCTTTCGCTTTGAGCAATATTTTCAGGCCTTGGAAAAGAAAAACATTTCTTTTGTAGTTGTTCCATTTCTTGATGATAAAGTATGGGATGTTTTATATCAGAAAGGAAATTTCGGACACAAGATTTTTGCAGTACTCAAAGGATTTATAAAAAGATATTTGTTGCTCTTTTCGCTCAGTAAATATGATTACGTTTTTATCCACCGCGAGGCTGCTCCTGTTGGCCCTCCGTTATTGGAATGGCTTATTGCAAAAGTTTTCCGCAAGAAAATAATTTTTGATTTTGATGACGCAATCTGGCTTCCTAATACTTCAGAGAACAATAAATTTTTTTCTTTTCTGAAGTTTTACGGCAACACAAAAAACATTTGCAGATGGGCATACAAAGTTTCTTGTGGCAATGATTACTTGTGCGATTTTGCAAAGCAGTTTAACAACAATGTGGTTTATAATCCCACAACAATTGACACAGAAAATTATCACAACAGAACAAAACAAACGGCAAACAGCAAAGTTGTTATCGGCTGGACAGGTTCACATTCTACTGTTCAATATCTTGATGATTTAATTCCTGTTTTCAAAGATTTGGAAAATACTTTCAACTTTGAACTCTCTGTTATATCTGACCGCAAACCTGAATTTGAATTAAAGTCGCTCAATTTTGTTCAGTGGAAAAAGGAAACAGAGATTGAAGATTTGCTTCGTTTTGATTTTGGATTAATGCCGCTGCGCAATGATAAATGGAGTAACGGCAAGTGTGGTTTCAAAGCGCTGCAATATATGTCGCTGGGTATTCCTGCATTGGTTTCGCCTGTGGGTGTAAACACAAAAATTGTTGACCATGATTTGAATGGTTTTATCTGCAGGACGAAGGACGATTGGAATAAATACATCTCACTTTTACTTTCTGACAAAAACAAACTCAATGGACTAAGTATAAAAACAAGAGAAAAAATCATCAATAATTACTCTGTAAAATCCAACACCGATAATTTTCTACTTTTGTTCGCTTGAAAAAAATCTATGAAAAACACAGCCCTAACCGAAAAACACATTAGTCTGGGAGCCAAAATGGTTCCATTTGCAGGATACAATATGCCTGTGCAATATGAAGGCGTAATTGCCGAACATGATACCGTGCGCAATGCTGTTGGCGTGTTTGATGTATCACACATGGGCGAATTTATTCTGAAGGGAGAAAACGCCTTGGATTTAATTCAACGTGTTACCTCTAATGATGCGTCAAAACTTTTTGACGGCAAAGTTCAGTATTCATGTCTGCCCAACAAAACAGGCGGAATTGTAGACGATTTGCTGGTTTACCGCATTGACGAAAAGACTTATATGCTTGTTGTTAATGCTTCAAACATTGACAAAGACTGGGATTGGATTTCTTCTTTTAATACCAAAGGTGTTGAGATGCATAACATCTCGGATAAAACTTCGTTGCTTGCTGTGCAAGGTCCAAAAGCCGCTGCTGCTCTGCAAAAACTAACAGATATTGATTTAGCCGCGATGGAATATTACAGTTTCAAAAAAGGCAAATTCAATGGAATAGATAACGTATTGGTTTCTGCAACAGGTTATACCGGTGCGGGAGGCTTTGAAGTATATTTTGAAAACCAGTATGCCGATAAAATGTGGAACGACATATTTGAAGCAGGAAAAGAATTCGGGATAAAACCAATCGGTTTGGCAGCACGCGATACACTAAGATTGGAAATGGGCTTCTGCCTTTACGGAAATGATATTGACGATACCACTTCACCTATTGAAGCCGGATTGGGATGGATTACAAAATTTGACAAAGAGTTTACCAACAGCGCTGCACTTTTAAAACAAAAACAGGAAGGCGTTACCAAAAAACTAGTGGGCTTTGAATTAGTTGACAGAGGTATTGCACGTCATGATTATCAGATTGCAGATGCGGCAGGAAACATAATCGGTAAAGTAACATCTGGCTCACAAGCACCCACACTAAAAAAAGCGATTGGGATGGGTTATGTAAGCTCAGAGTTTTCAAAAGTTGGAAGTGAGATATTTATCATTGTACGCGACAAACCATTGAAAGCTCAGGTTGTAAAAATGCCGTTCAAATAGAAAATGAACAAAGTACAGGTTTGCTTTTCACCGGAATTATATCACCTCTATGCTGATGACAGCAGCATAGTAGTGGTGGTAGATATCTTTCGTGCTACATCTGCAATTTGCGCAGCTTTTGAAAATGGTGTTGGCGCCATTATTCCCGTTGCAGAACTGGAAGAAGCATTGGAATATAAAAAGCGCGGATACCTTGCCGGTGGCGAGCGAAATGGTGAAGTACAGGAAGGTTTTGATTTCGGAAATTCACCGTTCAGTTATATGAAACCAGAACTGAAAGGAAAAGAAATTGCATTGACAACTACTAACGGAACACAGGCAATTGAAGCAGCAAAACATGCTTATTCAGTTGTTGTTGGTTCGTTCATCAATCTTAATGCACTTGCAGAATGGCTGGTAAAAAAGGACCGAGATGTTGTTATACTTTGTGCCGGCTGGAAAAATCGTTTTAATATGGAAGACTCGTTATTTGCGGGAGCACTTACAAATATTCTTTTAGAAACCGGAAAGTTTAAATCTGAATGCGATTCAGCTAATTCATCAAGCCTTGTTTACCGAACTGTTAAAAAGAACATGATGAAATTCCTTGCAACTTGCTCACACCGCAAACGCCTTGCCCACCTTAATCTTGATGAGGATGTAAAATTTTGCCTCACACCAAATCAAAGTAAAGTAATTCCTGTTTTAAAAGACGGAAAATTGGTGGCTGAGAGACTGTGAGTAATCAGTAGCAAGGAAGCTTCTCTACCTTATCCTTCTCATACCAGATATTGATATTGGCAGAACATTCCCCCTTTAAACATTGCCAGGAATAAGCAACCCAGGCTTCTTTTTTCTTTGGAATAAAAAGAGAATAAGCCAGCGTTCCATAGCTTTTGGGCATTACATTATCGCATTTGAGATAAACTGTTTTTATGCCACCTGCATTTAATATTCTCTCCAATTCAAAAACAGGAACGGATGAAGATTTTGATAAGTTCAACTGCACACGGTTTACTATAATTTTTGTTCCGCTGAAAATAACAGTAAAGGTCGTTGGAACACCGTCAACATTAATTAGTGCTGTTCCATGTTTAAGATAAGTTGAAGTTGTTTCGTCCCACTGCAACTGAGCATCACTCCACTTTACAGGCGAACCTGCTTCAGTTCCGAAATCCCATGATTGTATAGTAGCAACATCGGCTGCATCAAGGGTAAAGTATGTAACAATATCTGCAAGTTCAACTGCGTTTTGAGCAACTACCTGTTGGTTCTTACAAAATAAAAACGAAGAAAAAACTAATAGTATATTTTTAAACAAGTTCAATAATTTGAGTTGAAGGTACTCAAATTACTGAATAGCGCTATTAATCCTGTCAATCTGTGACAGATGATGACCAACGTGTGTACGCATAAAATTCAACGCCTGCACAACGGTAAATTTGCCAGCTGAGGGATGTTTGAACAATTCCGACTCCAAATGCTCTTCAGGAAATTTTTCAAGGAAGGCTGCAATACCATTTCTAACTTCTATCCATGCGGCTTTTGCTTCTGCGTAATTATTATCATTATTAGCATCGGCAACAATCTTAGGAGCTTTCCATTTTATGGGAAGTTTCAATGCAGATTTCAACAGAAACAAGCGGAATGATGTTTTGAAATTTGCTTGACCAAATTCATTACTTACGCTAAGTTTCTTTGTCATATATAGCAATGAGTTTCGCTCTGCTAAAGTCAGATGATCCATTACCTGAACAACAGACCAGCTATTGGCATCCGGTTGTTTATTCATTTTTGATGCATCTAACTTGTCTAACTTATTAAACAATTCTATTCTGCTTTTTTCAAGCGCATCAAATTCCTGCTTTAGTTTTTTGTTCATGGTATTTATTAAGTTTTGTCACCCTGAACTTGTTTCAGGGTCTAAGAAAAGATGCTGAAACAAGTTCAGCATGACGATGAGTGTTCTTAGTTTGCTCCACCTCCCATCATTCCGCCAAACTGAGCCATGGTGGTTTCTGTATACCCTTCCGGAATTGCCATGCTGAAATTATCTGCAGGCAAAGCAGTTCCGTCAACACTGCTTGCTACCATGTTAAATTTCATACCATTTAAATCCATTTGCATTTCTAAAGGAAAGCCTTTTATTTCACTGTAGGTAAAATCAGTGTTAACCTTTGCAGGCTGAATATCTTCGCTGTAAAATAAAGTGAGGTTAGCGCCATTTTCCATTTTCAATGTTGCTTTTTTGCATTTATACCCTGCAATTTCCTTTGTCTCGTCTGAATATTCAACAGTGTAAGCACCTTTTGCTTTTTCTTTTTGCGCCAAATCGTCAGTAGTCATTTTTGCAGCTGTCTTATTACCCATTGCATTGAAAAGCATAAGACCTGACTTTGTGTTACCGTCAACAACAACAGTAGTTCCCATCATACCCATGTCAAACTCGGTTTTCATCATCGCATCTTTAAAACTTATATTCAGTTTGGCCATTTGAAGCAACTGTTTTTCCAGCATGCCCATCTCAGAACCTGAAAGGTCAATTTTATATGATATTTTCCCTTCACTTATTTTGCCAGCTCCAGACTTTAGTGAATCGCAGGCGGTGAAAAGTGTTGTGGATACAATAAGAAGTGCTATTAATTTTTTCATGTATTATTTATTTTACAACAAAGAAAAGAAAATTTTGGCTGATTTATTTAATCAGGGATTTTGAGGAACGTGCAGAATTTTTACTTCAACTTTAATATTCTGCAAATCAAGCTTGGTTCTGTTCCAGAAATAGGTTTTTACAGTTCCGCATTCTTTAGTAAGCGGTGGAAGCATGTAGCGCTTTCTTAAAACTTTATCTGTGTTTTCTGCTTGTGAAAAGGAAATATCAGTTGCTTCATATTTTAATAAACGTTCATTGCAATTCATATCCAACACAAAAATCAACTCATCTTTATTAAGCACTTTTTCTGCTGGATATTTTATTTCCAGGTCTAAGTAAACCAATTCCGAATTAGATAAATCAGCAAAATTGTGTTCAAACACATCAACATACATCTGCTCATTTGAAACTGAGAAATTTTTGTTCTTTAATAATCCAAGTGTTGAGTTCGAATCAGGAATTATTTGAATAATTGTATCCTTCCATCCGCTTTGTTTACCGAAGACAAAAATCTCATACGTGTATCCGCCTAACACCGGTTCGCCTTGCTCTTCAGGATAAAAACGTTTCAGAATTTTTACATTCTGTTTGTGCAGTAACTTGTCAATTGAAGTTTTGCCTTCGTTATTTCCGAAATGCGAATCCCACACAAGATACTGTCCATCTTCCAACCAAAGCAAGGGCTGATTTACATCTATTAATCCCCACAGTTGTTCTACCTGTGACCGGTCAAAAATATCTTTATCAAGTAAAAATGCAATCTGAGGATTGTAGTAAAACAAGCGCTGATTAATTAATTCAGGTTTTGATTTTATCCAATCAGCAGTTTGTTGCATCAGGTATGATGTTTTATGTTGCTTTAAATCCAGCAATACATTTCCTGATGTATTTTTTATTATTGCAATAAAGAACAGAAGCAGTATCCAATTTGGAGAAAAATAGTTCTTTACTCGTTCAGCAATAAAACAATAGCCCTCAAAAGCAATAATGGCTGCCAGCGGACACACACCCGCAATTACTCTTTCCAAACCAAGCGAGCCGCCTGTTCCTTTCCACCACACATAAGAGTGAGCAACAAAGTAAGCGGCAAAACTTCCTGCAATAAGAATTCTGAGGATGTTATTTTCTTCTTGCAACCATTTAATATTTTTTGGAACATAAAACCACAAGCCAATAACCAGCAATATGGTGAGCGGTATTCCAAAAATCAGTTCATGGTGTATTAGAAAATGATACCAGGGCCCTGAGCCGTAAAGTCCGCTTTCCATTTTATACGGATTGCGGTTTATGAGCCATAAAAAATCATCCAATGCAATAAATCCAACCAGACTGTAAAACAAAACACCTACTATAAGAAGTGGAAAATATTTCCATTGTTTTTGCAACAACAGTACAAGAATAAAAACAGGAAAAACAACAAAACCTTCACTACGCACAAGCGGAAGAAATGAGAGGAGAGCAATAGCAGCAAAATATTTCTTTTCAGAAAACAGCCATACAGATAACACCAACACAAAAGCAAACAAAGGCTCGGTTAATGCCGAAACAGAAACAAGCATAACCATAGGCATAGCCAGAAAAAACAAAGCTGACAACCTTGCATATTCCTTATTTAATTTAATTGCAATACGGTAAACAAACAGAGCTGACAACAAGGTTATTACTACATTAAACAACAGGGCTCCTTTATAACCAAACTGCGAAAATGGAGAAGACAATAAGGTAAAAACAGGTTTGCCCCAGTGGTCGAGAAAAAGATGAGGATGCTTCCACGAGTAGCGCGAAATCATGTAATGCTGAAAACTATCAGCACCGCCATAACCATCGGTAGTGGTGAAAACCAAAGTGAGCAGCAGCAGAGAAAATAATAATGAAAAGATAATGAACGTCCTGTTTTGAAACATAATCACAGAAATATTTATTGAGAAACAGTTGTTTCTTTATCCCTAAACTCAAGAGTAAATTTAGAAGTATTACTTAATGAATCTTGATCTGCCATCAGAATTCCATTGGGCTGAAGAGTAACTAATTTAAGGTTACACGATAAAATATTTACCTCATTACTATTCAACCATTTTATTGTAAAATGCTCCCAATCTTCAACCTTTCTGCTGCTTGCATCTACTTTGTTTCCATCGTTTAATCTGGCTGACAAAAAATGGCCTGCAAAGGTTTTAATACAAAAGCTGCTATCGCGGAATTGTATGAGGTTAAAAGTTTCCCAATCACCCGCTATTTCAGGGTCAGCAATCAATTTACCTGTCTTCTGGTCTTCGCTCAGGTATTTATTATTTGCT
>CANJWH010000077.1 GCA_947478465.1 Bacteroidota bacterium | reverse complement strand
GGTGAGCTGCGCAAAGAGTATTCATACTACTACATGAACCGCAGCATTTACACAGGTCAGTTAAGCGGTGAGCACAAACTGTTTGAAGACAAAACCAAAATTGACTGGACACTTGCTTATTCAAAAGCTAAGAAAGAAGAACCGGACTGGAGACGTGTGCGGACTGCAAAAGATATTAATGCCCCTGCTTCTGACCCTTATCAAACCTACGTTCCCTTTGGTGCAACGCCTTTCTTTCTGGGAAGATTGTACTTTGATTTGTATGAAGAACTGATGACCGGAACGGCAAACATTGAACAGAAACTGCACATAGGAAAATTTGAACCAAAAGTTACTGCGGGTATTTACTTAGAGCGCAAATGGAGACAGTTCAGTGCACGCAACCTTGGTTATGCATCAGCCAATGTTTTTCAGTTTGATAATACCCTGCGTGATTTGCCGGTTGAACAGCTTTTTAATGACACTAATATTAACGCCACTACAGGTTTAAAGATTGATGAAGATACCCGCAAGAGCGATACGTACACTGCGCAAAATGATTTGATTGCTTATTACCTTGCGTTGGATATTCCGTTTGCAAAATGGCTTAACCTGCATACAGGAGCCAGAGTGGAGAATAACCGTCAGCGTTTGGAGAGTCACACTGTTACAGGCAATCCGGTGAATGTGGATAATCATATTATCCGTTTGTTGCCTTCAGCAAATCTTACTGCCAACATCAGCGAGAAGATGCTGGTGCGCGCTGGTTTTGGTATTACGCTTAACAGACCTGAGTTCAGAGAGCTTGCGCCTTATGCGTTTTATGATTTTAACTTTAACAGTGTTAACTATGGAAATGATTCACTGCAAACGCCCAGCATTTATAACTACGATGCGCGTTGGGAATATTATCCCGGAAATGGTGAAATTATAAGCGTGGGTGCATTCTACAAAAATTTCATTAATCCTATTGAAACGTATTTTGTTCCGGGAACAGGTTCGGGAGGAACGCGTAACTATACTTACCGCAATGCGCCTTCTTCAACCAGCACAGGGATAGAACTGGAAGTGCGTAAATCATTTAGCGCTTTAAAATCAAGGTTTATGAAAAACTTAGGTGTGGTGCTGAACGCAACGTATATCTGGAGCAAAGTAAATCTGGGTGACAAGGCTCAGGGTCAAAGCGAAAACCGCCCTATGATGGGACAATCGCCATACATCATTAACAGCGGACTTTATTATCAGAATGATAGCATAGGCTTGCAGGTGAATTTGCTTTACAACGTGATAGGGGAACGTATTGTTATTGTGGGTTCATACGGTACACCGGATGTTTATGAAATGCCGCGCAACACACTTGACCTTACTGTTACCAAACGTTTGTGGAAACGCCTGGATGTAAAATTCGGGATACAGGATATTCTTAACCAACCTTATTTACTGGTGCAGGATGCTAACGAAGACGGGAAAATTACCCGCAACAATGACCAGCAAATGCAAAGCTACCGCAGAGGCAGCTATTATACGCTGGGGTTGAATTACAGATTCTGATAAATTTTAATCATACACTATTAAGAAATGCAATCATCTTGGTTGCATTTCTTTTTTATGAAAATTTCTTATTCATATTCTCTTAACACAATCATAAGAATCATGTAACCTCATGTTTATTCTGTGGCAACGATGCAGGAATAGTTTTGCGCCAACTAAAAACACAAAAAAACAAATGAAGATGAAAAAACTATTACTTGCGGCAGCACTCATGGTTGCCACCATTGCCGGTAGTATCGCAGCCAACATAACCGTTACGGGCGATATTACCACCAACACCAACTGGACAAATGACAACGTTTATTTGTTAAGCGGTTGGGTGTATGTAAAAAATAACGCTACCCTCACTATTCAGGAAGGTACTGTAATTAAAGGAGAAAAAATAACACAGGGCACGCTTATTATTGAGCGCGGTTCAAAAATTTATGCAATAGGAACTCCTAACCAGCCTATTGTATTTACGTCTGACCAAAATCCAACAGCACGCAGCTATGGCGACTGGGGCGGTATTATCATTTGCGGTAAAGCAAATAATAACCAACCGGGAGGCGAAGCCGTTATTGAAGGCGGTGTAGGTTCTATGTATGGAGGAGGTTTAACTCCTGATGATGCCGACAATTCAGGAACACTGAAATATGTGCGTATTGAGTTTCCCGGAATTCCTTTTCAGCCTAATCAGGAGATCAACGGTCTTACCCTTGGTGCAGTTGGAAGCGGAACTATTATTGAGAATATACAGGTTTCTTACTCAGGTGATGACTCATATGAGTTTTTTGGTGGAGCAGTAAATGCAAAACGCCTTGTTGCTTTCCGCGGCTGGGATGATGACTTTGATACCGACAACGGTTTCCGTGGTAAATTGCAATATGGTGTATCACTTCGTGACCCTAACTCTGCTGACCAAAGCGGTTCAAACGGTTTTGAAAGCGATAACGATGCTACCGGAACTGCGGGTGTTCCGCAAACACACCCTGTGTTTTCTAACTTTAGCATTTTCGGTCCTAAAGTAGATGCAGGTACTACTATTAACAGCAACTTCAAACGCGGTGCTCACCTGCGCAGAAACACAGCAACCAACATTTTCAATTCAATGATTTCAGGTTTTCCTATCGGATTGTTGATTGATGCTGCTACAACAGAGGCTAATGCAACCAGCGGCTTACTTAAATTTCAGAATAATATAATAGCAGGTTGCCCTAACCCGATGGATACTATTGCTTCAAGCTCATGGGATATTGGTGCATGGTTTAACACTACCGGTTTTAATAACACAGTATTGGCAAACAATACCGACCTGATGGTGGCTGACGGCTACAATTTAGCTAACCCTGATTTTATGCCACAGACGGGCTCACCACTTTTAAGCGGAGCAAGTTTTGCAGATGCTCAATTACAGGATTCATATTTTGAGGCTACTACTTTCCGTGGTGCTTTCGGTGATGAAGACTGGACATCTTGCTGGACAGAATGGGATCCACAAAACGAAATCTACAACGGAGCAGTTGATTACACTCCTGTAATTGCAATCAATGCAAATGGAGCTACAACATTCTGCAACGGAGGTTCAGTAATTTTAACTGCAAGTGCAGGATCATCTTTCCTGTGGAGCAACGGAGCAACTACACAATCTATTAACGTAACAACAGGGGGTGATTATTCAGTTCAGGTTTGGAGTTCAAGAGGCTGCACTGCTACTTCGGCTGTAACAACTGTAACAGTAAACACACCGGATGCAACAGTAACTGCAGGCGGTTCTACAACGCTTTGTTCACCTAACACAGTTACCTTAACTGCTGCTTCAAACTCATCTTACCTTTGGAGCAACGGAGCAACTACACAATCAATAACCGTTAATGCAAGCGGTGTTTACGGTGTTACCGTTATCGATGGCAGCGGTTGTACAGCTGCTTCAACACAAACTACAGTAACTGTAACTGCAGCCCCGGTTGCAAACTTTGTTGCACAGGCTTTTGCACTGTTGGTTAATTTCACAAACACTTCAACCGGTACAGGAAATACATATGACTGGGATTTTGGAGATGGAAGTGCACATGCAACAACATTAAATGCAACTCACAATTATGCAGCTGACGGTTCTTATACTGTTGTTTTAACAGCTACAAATACTTGCGGAACAAATAGCAGAACTCAAACAGTTAACTTAAGCAGTGAAGCAATTACTGTTACAGGAAACATCACTACCAACACAACCTGGTACAATACCAATACGTATTTATTAAGTGGTTTTGTTTACGTAAAAGATGGTGCTACACTTACCATTCAGCCGGGTACACTTATCCGTGGTGAACAATCAACCAAAGCTACTTTGATTATTGAGCGTGGCGGAAAACTGATTGCAAACGGAACAGTTAACCAACCAATTGTTTTCACATCTAACCAGCCTGCAGGTCAGCGTACCTATGGCGACTGGGGTGGTATTATCCTTTGTGGTAAAGCTACTATCAATCTTCCCGGTGGCGAAGGTGTTATTGAAGGAGGAACAGGAGCTACATTTGGTGGAGGTTTAACTCCTGATGATGCAGATAACTCAGGTTCTTTAACTTACTTACGTATTGAGTTCCCAGGAATTCCATTCCAACCTAACCAGGAGATCAATGGTTTAACATTGGGTGGAGTAGGTAGCGGAACAACAATTGAAAACATTCAGGTTTCTTATTCAGGTGATGACTCTTATGAGTGGTTTGGTGGAAGCGTAAATGCAAAACACCTTATTGCACACCGCGGTTGGGATGATGATTTTGATACTGACAATGGTTTCAGCGGTAAATTACAGTTCGGTGTTTCTATCCGTGATGCTGCTGTAGCTGACCAAAGTGGTTCAAATGGTTTTGAAAGCGATAACGATGCAAGCGGAACAACTGCTACACCGGTTACTCACCCTGTTTTCTCTAACTTCAGCATATTCGGTCCGCTGTTGGATGCAAATACTACCATCAACAGCAACTACAAACGTGCTGCTCACTTGCGCAGAAATACACAAACCTGCATATACAATACCATAGAAGCAGGTTACCCTACCGGTTTGTTAATTGATGCTGCAACAACTGAAGGTAATGCTACCAACAACCTGTTGCAATACCGTAATAATATTCTTTCAGCCTGCACAACACCGCTTGCTGTTGCTACAGGAAGCAGCTGGGATATTACTACCTGGTTTAATACTTCAGGTTTTAATAACACCTTGCTTACCGACAACAATAACCTGTTGGTTGATTACCCTACCAACGATTTAACAGCTCCTGTATTGTTGCCGCAAACAGGTTCTCCTTTGTTGACTGGTGCTGATTTTACAAATGCTAACTTGCAGGATGCTTTCTTTGAAGATGTTACTTACAAAGGTGCTTTCGGTTCAACAGACTGGACAGAGTGTTGGGCTAACTTTGATCCGCAAAACACCGTTTATACAGGAACTATTTTCTTAGTAGGCGCTACTGCTGATTTCGCTTCTTCATCTAACAACTTTGTTACAACATTTGATAACAACTCTGCAGATGCTGACACTTATCTTTGGGATTTTGGTGTAAACGGTGCAACATCAACAGATGAGAACCCGACTTATACCTACGCTGCAAGCGGTACTTATGTGGTTACGCTTATTGCCTACAGCCCTTGCGGAAATGACACCTTGGTTCAGAATATCAATATTACAGTTGGTGTTGAAGATCATATTCCTGCAATTGCAAACGTGTTGGCTTATCCAAATCCTTTCAATGGTGAGACTACCATCGCAGTTACATTGAATGAGAAAACCAACATGAATGTTACTGTATTCAACATGGAAGGCAAACTGGTTGCTAATCTGTTCAACGGAAAAGCAACTGAAGGAACTCACAATTTGAAATTCGATGCAAGTACACAACCGGCAGGTTTATACTTTGCTCGTATTATTACTGATAAATCTTCTAAAACTGTGAAGTTGGTGGTGAGATAGAAACCGTCACACTGAACTTGTTTCAGGGTCTTAATTAAGAGATGCTGAAACAATCCCGAAAGCTTTCGGGACAGCATGACGAGAAACCTAAAAGCCCTCTTGCAGAAATGTAAGAGGGCTTTTTGGTTTTTTATAATTAACTGAGAATTAACAGAGCGTTAGTATTTAGTTCTTGTTCGCGGCTGATTTTTGCAGCATGAAAAATACAATACTATTTCTTCTCTTTATTCTTGCCATTGGTTGCAAAAAGGAAACAAACATTTCTCCTTCTAAATCTACTACACACAAAGCGGCAACAACCTTCACTGAAGGCACAAATGGAATACTTATCATCAATAGTTTCTCGGCTATCGGTTCTCAGAAACAAAACGAATTTGGCAATACCGAAGACTGGATAGAATTATTCAATACAACAGGAAATACTTTAAATCTTGAAAGCGGAAAATGGTTTTTAACAGATGATGTTGACGGCAAACCTGAAAAGTTTGAACTTCCTGAACTTAGCATTGAGCCTTACGCAAGCCTTATTATCTGGTGCGACAAAATGAACACAGTTGAAGATGATATTCATACCAATTTTAAACTGTCTTCTTCAGGCGAAAAAATAGGATTGTTCTACTACACCGGCTCTGCATATTCCGCAATTGACATTTGTTCTTATTGCAGCATAAAAAAATGAATACAGAATCAGAAAAGAAATTTCCGAAACGTAAAGTTGAGGTAGCTGTTATCTCTGATGTGCATCTTGGCACCTATGGTTGCCATGCAGCCGAATTAGTTAAATATCTTAAAAGCATAAAGCCCGAAACACTTGTTTTGAATGGTGACATCATAGATATTTGGCAATTCAGCAAAAGTTATTTTCCAAAAGAACACATGCAGGTGATAAAACAAATCACAGGCATGATAGCCAAAGGTGTAAAGATCTATTACGTTACAGGAAATCATGACGAGATGATGCGCAAATTCGAAGGCTTTGAATTGGGCTCATTCAAAATCGTTAACAAAATTGTTCTCAATCTCGAAGCAGGAAGAGCCTGGATTTTTCATGGAGATGTGTTTGATGTAACTATGAAGCATACCAAGTGGATTGCCAAGCTGGGCGGACAAGGGTATGATTTGCTTATTGTCTTCAATCGTTTTATCAATCGCATACTTGAAAAAACAGGAAGAGAAAAAATATCACTCTCCAAGAAAATAAAAGACAGTGTTAAAGGTGCAGTAAAACACGCCAATAATTTTGAGCTGACTGCTGCTGAAATTGGTATTTCCAACGAATACAATTATGTGGTGTGCGGCCACATTCACAAGCCTGAAATCCGCGAAATCAAAACTGATAAAGGAAATATCACTTACCTCAATTCCGGTGACTGGGTGGAGAACCTAACAGCACTTGAATACAATAATGGCGAATGGAACATTTACCATTACAACGATGATAAACTTGCTCAAAATTCGAAACATGAAGACGAGCATAAAGAAGAATTGTCCACCACTGAACTTTACGCTAATCTGCTACAGGAATTTCTTCCGCTTAATTATCACGCCAATAAAAAATCACCACCGGAGCCAATTGGTAAGCCGGGTAAAAAACTTTTCTTCGGTTTATTCTAAATGACAAAAATCCTCTACGCAATACAGGGAACAGGAAACGGCCACATCAGCAGAGCCATTGAAATAATCCCCGAATTGCAGAAAAGGGGAGAGGTTGATATACTTGTCAGTGGGTTTTCATCTGACATTGAATTGCCTTTTGAAGTAAAATATAAGTTCAAAGGTTTGAGTTTTGTCTTCGGACAAAAGGGTGGCATCAACTATTTTCAGACCTGGAGCAAAAATCGTGTTCGCAGATTTTACAAAGAAGTAAAAAAACTTCCGGTAAAAGATTATGACCTTGTTATCAGCGACTTTGAACCTGTTTCATCATGGGCATGTTTCCTTGCAGAAAAAACCTGCATCGGATTAAGTAATCAGGCTGCTGTGCTTGCTCCCAATGCCCCTCGTGCAGAAGACGATGATAAGCTCGGGCGAATGGTATTGAATTATTACGCGCCTGTTACTGCTGCTTATGGTTTTCATTTTCAGCGCTACAACAACAGCATATACACACCTATTATCCGCAAAGAAATCCGTCAACTGAAAACGAAAAATGATGGACATTACACCGTTTATCTACCTGCTTATTCAGATAATAAAATCATAAATCGTCTAAGCTATTTTTCTGATGTGCGTTGGGAAGTTTTTTCCAAGCACACAAAAAAGGCTTACATCAAAAACAATATTCTTATTCGCCCTATTGAGAGCAAGCACTTCATGGAAAGTCTTGCTATCTGCGAGGGTATTTTGTGCGGTGCAGGTTTTGCAACTCCTTCCGAAGCATTATTTCTGAAGAAGAAACTGATGGTTATTCCAATGAAAAGTCAGTACGAGCAGCAGTGTAATGCCGAGGCCTTAAAACAAATGGGTGTTGCTGTTATGAAATCATTGAAGAAAAAGCATAGGCCTGTTCTGCAGGAATGGCTGAATACTGATAAGATTGTAAAGGTTGTATACCCTGATAATGTTTCAGAAATTATTTCTGAAATATTCCGTAATCACGCTCCTTCGCAATTGAAAAAAGTAAGCAAGGCAGCTTAGCGATTCTTCATAGCTCTGTCCATATTACGCTTAGCGTCTTTGCCTTTAATGTCTTCACGTTTGTCGTAAATCTTTTTTCCTTTCGCCAATGCAATTTCAAGTTTTGCATATCCACTTTCGCTAATAAATAGTTTGGTGGGAACGATGGCAAGTCCTTTGTCTTTCAATTTTTCAGAAAGCTTGTTTAATTCTTTTTTGTTGAGTAATAGTTTTCGATCGCGCTTAGGGTCAAGGTTATTGTATGAAGCTTCGGTATAGTTGGAGATATGAAGGTTTTTAACCCAAAGTTCGCCATCAATAAAAAAGCAATAGGCATCAGAGATGTTGGTTTGTTTATCACGAATGGATTTTATTTCGGGTCCGGTAAGTTGCATGCCTGCAACATATTTTTCCAGAAAAGAATACTCAAATGAGGCTTTCCTGTTTTTGTTGATGTTCTCGGATTGGGGCTTGGATGCAGGTTTCATTTAGTTTGAATCCATTCTGGTAACCGTGTGCACGCCATTTAGTGTCTTCAAATTATTCACAAGGCTGTTAAGGTGCTGTGTGTCGTGAACATAAACCATAATGGTTCCGTCAAATGTTCCGTCATGCTCTTCAAAACTGATGGAACGCATGTTTACGTGTAGTTCGTTTGAAATAATTTTAGTGATATTGTTTACAATACCCACTTCATCAATTCCTGTAACTTTTAAACCGGTAAGGAAGGCGATAGATTCTTTGCTTGTCCATTTTGCTTTTATAACACGGTAAGCATGTTTACCCATCAACTGTATTGCATTCGGACAACTGACGCGGTGAATTTTTATTCCTTCGTTAATGGTGATAAAGCCAAACACATCATCTCCCGGAATTGGGTTGCAGCATTTTGATAATGTATAATCCAGTTTTTCAAAATTATCGCCAATCAGCAACTGTGCAGGTTTTCCGTTCAGGTCAGCAACCAGATTTTCAATTTGCTGAGGCTTCTCTTCTTTTTCTTTTGTTCCGGGAATAAAACGTTTGAGATAACCGAAGAAACTTTTTTTCTCCGGGTCTTCCAAAGCCTCTTTTAAATCATGAAGGTCAATATTTTTATTTGCAATACGGTAATAAAAGTCAAGAGGACTCATCATCTTGTAATACTTTACTAACCGGTTGATGGTGTTGTTGTCTGTCTTTACTTTCAGGTTGCGGAACTTGCGTTCCAGTATTTCTTTTCCTTCTTCGGCAAGCTGACGTTTTTCGTCTTTAAGCGCCTGTTTAATTTTTGATTTTGCTTTTCCGGTAACAACAAATGCCAGCCAGTCTTCTTTCGGATATTGTTTAGATGAAGTAAGCACTTCAATCTGGTCACCACTTTTCAGCTTATAGCTGAGCGGCATCAGTTTGTTGTTGATTTTTGCGCCAATACATTTCATCCCAACTTCGGAGTGTACTTCAAATGCAAAATCGAGTGATGTTGCACCAACGGGAAGTGTTTTTAGTTCACCTTTTGGGGTAAACACAAAAATCTCTTCGGCAAAAAGATTGAGTTTAAAATCATCAATAAAATCGAGAGCATTAGGATCGGGGTTCTCCAGCACTTCACGGATTTTTGCTATCCATTCTTCCAGCACATTTTCACCGCTTGATTCTTTATACTTCCAGTGTGCTGCAAGACCTTTTTCGGCAATATCATCCATTCTTTTGGTGCGAATCTGAACTTCAACCCATTGTCCTGTGCTGCTCATTACTGTTGTATGAAGCGATTCGTACCCATTTGATTTTGGCGTTGAAATCCAGTCACGCATACGTTCTGTGTTAGGAACGTAATGGTCAGAAACAATAGAGTATGTGCGCCAGCAATCAGACTTTTCGTGTTCTGGTGCTGAATTTAAAATAATACGGATGGCAAACAGGTCATATACTTCCTCAAAAGGAACTTCCTGTTTTTTCATCTTTTTATAGATGGAATAAATGCTTTTTGTACGTCCTTTAATATCAAAGTCAAGACCCGATTCGGTAAGCGAAGTCATAATAGGAAAGCTGAATTTATTGATGAACCGCTGACGTTGACGTTGAGTTTCTATCAATTTATTACTGATGCTTTCATACACTTCGGGCTCGGTGTATTTCAGTGACAGATCTTCCATCTCGGTTTTAATAGCATACAAACCTAAACGGTGTGCAAGAGGTGCATACAGATACAATGTTTCCGATGCAATTTTCAGTTGCTTATCTCGAGCCATGCTGTCTAGCGTTCGCATGTTATGTAAGCGGTCAGCAAGTTTTATAAGAATTACGCGGACATCGCTGCTAAGAGTAAGCAGCATCTTCCTGAAATTCTCAGCCTGTATAGATGTAGTTGCTGAAGTATGGTCAAAAACTCCTGAGATTTTTGTCAGACCATCAATAATAGTAGCAACCTTATCGCCAAACATGCTGCGGATATCTTCCAGAGTAATGTGAGTGTCTTCTACAACATCGTGCAGAAGGGCGCAAACAATGGATTTTGCTCCCAACCCGATTTCAGCAGTAACAATTTCTGCAACAGCAAGCGGATGATAAATGTATGGCTCACCGGATTTTCTACGCATGTCTTTGTGCGCTTCCAAAGCCAGGTCAAAAGCTTTGCGAATGAGTTGCAAATCACCTTTTGCCTGATAGCGTTTAGTGTTGCGCAAAAGGTGGCGGTAGGCTTTAAGTATCTCTTTCTTTTCTGCTTCTAAATCTATCGTGGTTTCCATTTTCTTCTTTCAACACCTTTTTTTTAGGAGTGTAAAGTTAACGATTTATAAAATAAATTGAAAGCAGATGAAAACAAAGTAGTGTGAGTTGGCTTTTTCAAAACGTATATCTTCGCCCTCATGAATTTTAAAAACATTATTTTATGTTTTTTAATTAGTGTATTTCTTTTTTCTTGCTCCGGGAAGAAGAATAGCCATGCAGGCAAAACAGTTTTCCGTTACAACGAACCCAAAGGAATTACATCACTGGATCCGGCCTTTTCCCGCACAATGGCAAATATTTGGGCAGTAAATCAGTTGTTCAATGGTCTAGTGCAGATGAATGATGAGACCCTTATTCAGCCCTGTATAGCAAAGGCTTGGGATATTTCTGATGATGGTTTGACTTATACTTTTCATTTGCGCAGTGATGTGTATTTTCATGACAGCAAAGTTTTTCCAACTGGCAAAGGAAGAGAAATTTCTGCCCAGGATTTTGTTTACAGTTTCAATCGTATCGTTGATGAAAAAGTTCTTTCTCCCGGAAGATGGATTTTTAATAATGTGGATTTTAAAGAGGGTAAAGGTTTTTACGCCTCTGATGATTCAACTTTTGTTATTCGTCTGAAAACACCCTTTCCGCCTTTTATAGGAATGCTGACGATGCAATATTGTTCAGTAGTTCCTAAAGAAGCGGTTGATTTTTACGGAAAAGACTTCGGCAGAAATCCTGTTGGCACTGGGCCATTTAAAATCAAATGGTGGTATGAAGGAGTTAAATTAGTCTTGCACAAAAACGAAAATTATTTTGAAACAGATAACGGGAATAAACTTCCTTATTTAGATGCTGTTTCCATAACGTTTATCAATGACCCGCAAAGTTCGTTTCTTGAATTTGTGAAAGGAAATACTGACATGCTTTCGGGCCTGGATGATGGCAGTTATAAAGATGCAATCATTACTCCATCTGGTGAGTTGAAAGCAGAATTTAAGGATAATGTAAACCTGATTTCACAACCTTTTTTGAATACAGAATATCTTGGTTTTGTAGTAAATGATAGTCTTGAAATTGTCCGCAACAGTCCGCTCCGAAAAAAAGAAATCCGTCAGGCAATTAACTACGGAATTGATCGTGTAAAAATGATGCGCTATATCCGCAATAATATTGGCGCGCCTGCGGAAAACGGTTTTGTTCCTGAGGGTTTGCCATCGTTCAGCAAAGACTTGAAAGGCTATGATTATAACCCGGCAAAAGCACGTGATTTACTTGCTCAGGCCGGCTATCCAAATGGAAAAGGATTGCCCGAAATCACACTGCATACTACCAGTCAGTATCTTGATTTGTGCGAATATATTCAGCACCAGCTGTCTGAAATAGGAATTAAAATAAAGATGGAAGTAAACCCGCCAGGAACTCATGGAGAAATGGTTGCCAACGCTCAATCTCTTTTCTGGCGCAAGTCATGGATTGCAGATTATGCCGATGCGGAAAATTATTTAGCACTTTTTTATTCAAAAAATTTCACACCTAAAGGACCTAATTATACTTTGTTCAAAAATGATAAATACGACCAACTTTATGATGCTGCACTAAAAGAAGTGAATGATACTGTGCGTTATGAACTGTATCGTGAAATGGATAAAATAATAATTGATAGTGCTCCGATTGTTCCGCTTTATTACGATCGTGTATTACGCTTTGTAAGCAAAGATGTTGAAGGATTGGGAAGTAATTCAATGAATTTACTGACTTTGAAAAGGGTTAAGAAATTAATTGCTAAATGATACTGCATTTAACCGCAAAACCCGGAAGCAGAAAAGATGAGTTTGTTTTAGAACAGGAAGGCAGCATTAAAGTTAAAATAAAAGAGCCGCCTATAGAAGGCAGAGCAAACAAATACCTTGTTAACTATCTTTCAGAAATATTTGAAATTCCTAAATCAAAGATTGAAATTTTGAAGGGAGAAAACAATCCTCACAAAAAAGTAAGCATTGAGATTGATGAGGAGGTAGGAAGAAAGATTATAGAAAGCTACAGAGTTTAAAGAGCTTTCTCCATTATAATAAACTCCAGTTCTTTTCTAGGAATTCCAAATCTTGGATCGTGCATGGGAAATGGTTTTCTTTCTCCTGTATCAATATAGCCCTGACGTTCATACCATGCAATTAATTCATCCCGGCCTTTAATTACCTGCATATAAATTGTATTGCAGTTTACTTCTTTGGCCAGGTTTTCTGAGGCTGCCATCATTTGTTTTCCAATTCCGCCATTTTGTAAAACAGGTGAAACGGTTAACATGCCCAGATACATCTTTTTGTCATGTTTTTCTAAACGCACACAACTGATTATTTCACCGGCATCATTGGTATACTTCAGAATTGTACAGCCGTCATTTGAAATAATAGTTCTCAGGTCTTCTTCATCCGTGCGCTGTCCGCCTAATATATCAGCTTCTGTAGTCCATCCTGCCTTCGAACTTTCTCCGCGATAGGCTGAGTTGATGAGGATATTGAGAGCTTTTGTATCACTGAGTTCTGCCTTTAAAATATTTTGCATTAGTCTACTGTCTTTTAAAAAAAAGCTCATCCTTTACTTTGCTCCCATTATCAATCCCTTCAAGAACAACTTCCATTTCGTTGTCAGATTTTTTAGTGTAAATTATTTTAGAAGGAAAATCATTTTCCGGTAATTCAAAAACCAATTTGTCTGGGGCTTCTGAAATCAGTTTAAATTCCGCAATTCTGCCGGTAGCCATTTCAACACAATAGAAAAGTCTTTCGCGGTCGTTTTTTATTTTAAGATTTTCTGAGAAAAGTGTGTCAATTCCATCTACAACATAGCCTCTTCCTTCAAAAAGCGAGTCGTTTACTATTGTCCATTCTTCATGGAAATTTGCCTCGCCATTAGATTGCACCCATTTGCCTTCCAGCCAGGTGAAGTTTATTTTTGGTGACTTTGTGCAGGAAAAGAGAAGAAAAGGGAGAAGGATTATCAGTAGGTTTTTGGCTTTCATTTCCTTGAATTTATATTGCAATACTACAAATAGTTTAACTGCTGATTAAGCAGCAAAGGCTATTAATAAATTCGTTAACAATTTTTAACCAATCTTATTTGTTTATTGATACTTCAGAGATGTTAAATTTGCGTCCGCAATTTTAAAAGCTACAACCTATGGATATTAAAGAACTGAACGAAAAAATACAGCGCGAAAGCGCATTTGTTGATCTTATTCAAATGGAAATGGATAAGGTGATTGTTGGTCAGAAATATATGACTGAACGATTGCTCATCGGCTTACTTTCCAACGGTCACATTTTACTGGAGGGTGTTCCGGGATTAGCAAAAACTCTGGCGATTAATTCATTGGCATCTTGCATTGATGCAGGTTTCAGTCGCATACAGTTTACTCCTGACCTGTTACCTGCCGATTTGATCGGAACTATGATTTATAACCAGAAAAAGGAAGAGTTCACTGTTCGTAAAGGGCCTATTTTTTCTAACTTTATTTTGGCGGATGAGATTAACCGTGCCCCGGCAAAAGTGCAAAGTGCTTTGCTGGAAGCCATGCAGGAAAAGCAGGTAACTATTGGTGACCAGACATTTAAATTGCCTGAACCTTTCCTTGTTCTTGCAACACAAAATCCGATAGAGCAGGAGGGAACCTACACGCTTCCTGAAGCACAGGTTGACCGTTTTATGCTTAAAGTGGTGATTACTTACCCTAATAAAGAAGATGAGCGTAAAATTATTCGTCAGAATGCGGGTGGAGTTTTTCCTAAAACAAGTAAAATCCTCACTACTGCTGAAATACTTAAATCAAGAGAAGTAGTGCGCGAAGTTTATATGGACGAAAAAATTGAGCGTTACATTATTGATATTGTTTTTGCAACCCG
>CANJWH010000076.1 GCA_947478465.1 Bacteroidota bacterium | reverse complement strand
GTTTCGTTGGGATGAAACGAAATTCTTGAGTCATTGAATGCGGAGAGAATTTCCCTTGTCCTATCAGTTGAGCAATCGTCTGCTATCAGCAACTCAAAGTTTTTATAAGTCTGGGTAAGAATACTATTCACCGATTCGGCAATGTATTTTTCTGCATTATAAGCAGGCATCACAATACTGACAAGCGGTTTCTGCATAACTTACTTAACTGTTTTTTATTTTTCGCGCAAAGTTAATAAGCGGAGTTGGCAAAAGCATTACTTTACCTAATAAGGACAGGAAATTAGAATCAACCGGATAGCCATTTTTTCTTGCATATAACAAGCATTTCCGGCAATTATCATATTCACCCAGCGTATAATATTCCGTAGCAAACCGCACCGCAAACCAGGCAAACAACAGTTCGGGTTTTATTACTCCTGTGTCCCATGTATTTCTATAATTCTTGTTCAATTCAAACTTCAATACAAAATTCTTTAAAAAATCAGGTGCATTAAACTGATTGAAAATGGAAAGATACAAGGCATAATCATCTTTTCTAAAAATCTCGTAAAGGCTTACTGATTTCGATTCTCCGTGCAAACGAAATGACGAAAGTGTAGTGTTCGTAAACCTCACTTTATCGGTTCCGAAACGAAACAAAAACCGATACCACAATTCCATATCCATGGAATGGCTCAATGACGAATTCACACAATTGCCAAGTTCACGAACTGCTTTCAAACTGTAAAACTGCGAGGGCTGCCCCATGCTTGGCTTTGCAATTGTCTGTTCAGCCCTTTTTGAAAAAGTAGTGTAAGTAGTATTAACCGTTTCATCAAAATTACCATCGTTAAATGTGCGGCAAACACCATTGAAAGAAAGAATATCGCTTTCGGCAAATGCTTTTCCCACTTCGTGCAAAGCACCTTTTTCAAGAATATCATCCGAGTTCAGCCAGTTAAAAACATCGCCCGTTGCACGTTGCAAACCTTTATTTATGGCATCGCTTTGTCCATTATCGGGTTTGCTTTCCCAATATGCAATTTGGCTTTCGTATTTGCGGATAATTTCAACTGTCTCATCGCTGCTTCCTCCGTCCATAATGATGTATTCAAGGTTGGGATAACCCTGTTCCAGCACCGATAAAATGGTTTGCTCAATATACTTACCCTGATTATATGAAGGGGTAATCAGGGTTATTCGCGGAAGATTAGGCACAGATTAAATAAATATTTTCAGCGCGTTAAATTATGTTATTATTTTTGAACCTTTCTAAAAAGCCACTATGCCCGACCAAAATGAATGGACAGAAGTCATAAGTCCCAAGACTTCTCTGCTTGATTTAAAGCTGGCTGAACTTTGGAAATACCGCGACCTGATTGTAATTTTTGCAAGGCGCGATATCATTGCTTCTTATAAACAAACTATTCTTGGTCCGCTCTGGTTTTTTATTCAACCCATTATCACAAGTCTTTTGTTTACTGTAGTTTTCGGAAATATAGCCGGCATTTCTACGGAAGGCATAAATTCTTTTCTCTTCTTTCTGGCCAGCCAGATTTGCTGGTCGTATTTCAGTAGCTCACTTAATGGCAATGCCAATATTTTTGTCAGCAATGCAGGAATTTTCGGCAAAGTATATTTCCCGCGCTTAGCCGCTCCTATTGCCACTACCCTTTCCAACTTTTTCAGATTGATTATTCAGTTGGCTCTGTTTCTTGCTATTTATTTCTATTACTATTTTATTAAAAAAGATGTTTCCATTCAACCCAACTGGCAGTTGATTTTAGTGCCTTATGTGCTTTTACTGATGACCTTTCTCGGTCTTGGTTTAGGAATAATTGTTTCTTCACTCACCACCAAATACCGCGATTTTTCAAACCTTATGGTGTTTGGTGTTACATTGCTGATGTACGCTTCAGCAGTTATTTATCCTGTTTCTTTCCTGCCTGAAAAATATCAATATTATATCCGTTTCAATCCTATTGCAGCAGCAATGGAATCATTCCGTTATGCCTTTTTCGGTCAGGGAACGTTTAACATTACTGACCTTATTTACTCAACCGTATTTGCAGTTGTAGTATTTTTTGCAGGGTTAATTGTATTCAACCGCATTGAGAAAAATTTCATGGACACAGTGTAAAATGGCAGAAACAGCAATAAAAGTTGAGAATGTAAGCAAGTTGTATAAGCTGGGCTATGTGGGTTCGGGAACATTTCGTGATGATGTAAAATACTACTTTGACAAACTGCGCGGCAAAAGAAGTGAAGCCGAACTGATTGCCGAAACCAACGACCGCGAACATAAAGGCAACAGCGAATATGTATGGGCGTTGAAAGACATCAACTTTGAGGTAAAGCATGGAGAAATCTGGGGGGTAATCGGAAAAAACGGAGCAGGAAAATCAACACTTCTGAAAATTCTTTCAAAAATAACTTCACCTACCGAAGGCTCGGTAAAATACAAAGGCAGAATTGCCAGTTTATTGGAAGTAGGAACAGGCTTTCACGGTGAATTGACAGGGCGGGAAAACATTTATTTGAATGGAGCAGTGCTGGGAATGACCAAATCAGAAATAAAATCAAAATTTGATGAAATAGTTGATTTTGCAGGGGTAGAGCGCTATGTGGACACACCTGTAAAACGCTATTCTTCCGGAATGACCGTACGGTTAGGTTTTGCTGTAGCGGCACACCTTGAACCCGAAATATTAATTGTGGATGAAGTGCTGTCTGTTGGTGATGCCGAATTTCAAAAGAAAGCAATTGGCAAAATGCAGGACATAAGTGCAGGTGGCGGAAGAACTGTTTTGTTTGTAAGTCATAATATGGCCTCCGTGCGGAAACTCTGTAGTAAAGGGTTGCTCATGCGCAATGGTAAAATTGCCATGATTGATGATATAGAGAGGGTGGTAGACAACTATTTATCAAGCGAAGCAAAACAGCTTTTTAAACAGGAATGGGAGTTGAAAAACGCACCGGGAAATGATTTTGTGAAGGTTAAAAAGGTAGAAGTAAAATCAGCCAACAATCATACTCTTCAAAATTTTGATGTTAAAACTCCTCTGGAAATAAGTATTGAATTTTATAATAATTACGCAATTTCCGATAAAGTATATGCCAGTTTACACTTCTATTCACAAGAAGGTTTGTGCCTCTTTGATATTGGTTCGGAAATAAAATCAATGAGCAACGGAATAGTAAAAAGCACACTTCACATTCCGGCAAATTTTCTGAACGATGGCAGCTATTTTATCAATTTTAATATTCTGGATGCCAGCGGACCTAAACTTTTATTTTCGCTGAACGAATGCCTTGCCTTTGATATTACCGATGCACGCCACGATGATTTGGGTTATTTTGCAAAATGGCAAGGTGTAATCCGTCCCACATATTTACCATTTACAACCGAACAAGTTTAAGACAATGCAGCAAATTAATGTTACCAAAACATATTTACCTCCGCTGGAGGAATATACTGCATATCTGAAAGGTATCTGGGACCGCGGACATCTGACCAATCAAGGGCCATTGTTGGTTGAACTGGAAGAAAAGTTAAGAAACTATCTTGGCGTAAAACACCTGTTTGTTGTAAACAACGGAACCATAGCTTTGCAAATTGCCATAAAAGCTTTAGGACTGAAAAACGAAATTATTACAACACCGTTTTCTTATGTCGCCACCACCAGCTCAATAGCATGGGAAAACTGCACACCTGTTTTTGCCGATATTGACCCGAAAACGCTTTGCATGAATCCGGATGAAATAAAAAAGAAAATCACTCCTTCTACGAGTGCAATTCTTGCTACGCATGTTTATGGAAATCCTTGTAATGTTGATTCTATAAAAGAAATAGCAGACACCAATAAACTGAAAGTAATTTACGATGCAGCACACGCTTTCGGAGTAAACTACAAAGGAATTTCGGTGTTGAATTACGGTGATATTTCCACACTCAGTTTTCATGCTACCAAACTTTTTCACACCATTGAGGGAGGCGCAATTATAACAGACAACGATGAGCTTGCCCATAAGATTGGATATATGCGCAACTTCGGCCACAACGGACCGGAAGCATTCTTTGGTGCAGGCATTAACGGGAAAACTTCTGAGTTCAATGCTGCAATGGGCTTATGTATTCTTCCAAAAGTTTCTGAGTTGATTGAAGCACGCAAAAGAATTTCTAAAATATATGATGAATTATTGAAAAACACTTCGCTTAAAAAACCTGAACTGACGGAACGGACTGAATATAACTACGCTTATTATCCTGTTCTTTTTGAAACTGAAGAACAATTACTTGAAACAAGAAAAAGACTGAACGAAAATTCTATTTTTCCGAGAAGGTATTTTTATCCTTCGCTTAATACGATGAATTATGTGGGCAAGCAGGATGCACCCGTTTCGGAAGAAGTAAGCAGGAGAGTACTTTGTCTTCCTCTTTATTACGATCTTGAAAACGATGATGTAAAAAAGGTAGCAGAAATAATCAAGTCTCTAATAGAATGAGAAAACTGGCCTACATAGATGCATTAAGAGGTATTGCTATTTTATTGGTTATATTAGGTCACTGCACACAATTTGGCACAAATAATTACGGACATTTTTTAAAATTATTTTTAGGCAAATGTGAATACGGTGTTCAACTCTTTTATATAGCCAGCGCCTTTACATTATTTCTCTCTTTTAATAATAGAATAAAGAAAGAAAACTCACCTTATTTAAACTTTTTCATTAGAAGATTTTTCAGGATAGCCCCTATGTTTTATACTGCTGTTATTTTTTATTTAGTACATGGTAATTCATGGACTGATAATGTACCTATTAGTATTTATTCAAAAGTTGTTCCTCAATTTCTATTAATTAATGGTTTTAGTCCTTACTGGATGTCAAGTGTGGTTCCAGGGGGGTGGTCTGTAGGACTTGAAATGAGTTTTTATATGTTGATTCCGTTTTTATTTACTAAAATAAAGAATTTGAATTCTGCTCTACTATTTTTTTTGATCAGTGTATTTCTGCAATATTTATTAAAACTATATTTTGTTCAATTCCCTCTCATAAGTAACGCAAGTCTCTGGTCAAGATTTTTATATTGTTATTTACCTAGCCAGCTTCCTGTTTTTACCATGGGGATTGTTTTGTTTCATTTGTTAACGGGTGAAATCCGTAACTTCAAAATCAACCCAATCAACTTTTTTTTATTATTCTTAATTATTGGATTACAATTCTGGCTTGAGCTTGAAATATTACCAAATTTTATTTTAGTAAGCATCGGATTATTATTTTTGTCAATAGCACTATTTAAATTAAATGAATCAATATTTACTAATGTTGTTATTTGTTTCATTGGAAAAATTAGCTTTAGTTTATACTTGATTCATTTTGCAGTGCTAGAGTTATTAATTGATAATCATCAAACAGATTTTATGATTAACAATCATCATTATACTATTAACCTCATTATTAGATTTGCGGTAGTTCTAATCATTTCAATAATAGTTTCAACTATTACATATTATTCTATTGAAAAACCAATGCAAAAAATTGGTGCCCGAATAATTTCAAAACTCGAAAAGGTTTAATTTTAAATATAACCAAATGGTAATACTTGGCTCAAAAGGTTTTGCTAAGGAAGTATTGGAAATACTCCATCAGCTAAATCAACAAAAAGGAGTTTGCTTTTTTGATAACGTTACAGGTGATTTACCCGATAAATTATTCGGTGAATTCAAAGTACTCAGAAGCATTGAAGACCTTCAACAAGAATTTAAACAAGATAATCGTTATACCATCGGGGTGGGTGATGCAACAACCCGCTTTAAACTATCTGAGTTGGCTAAAACTGCAGGCGGTGATTTATGTTCTGTTATTTCACCCTTTGCACAAACAGGGCATTACGGCACACAAATAGCAAAAGGCTGCAGCATCATGACGGGCAGCATAATTACCAATAATGTTACTTTGATGGAAGGCGTGTTGCTGAACCTTACATCTACAGTAGGACACGATACAATCATAGGAAAATATTGTGATATTTCTCCCGGAGTAAATATTTCTGGCGGCTGTGTTATCGGTGACTTCTGCAATATAGGAACCGGGGCAAAATTACTGCCTAAGCTAAAAATAGGCCATAATGTTTCAATAGGTGCCGGAGCAGTAGTAACCAAAGATGTTGCAGACAATACAACTGTTGTGGGTATTCCTGCAAAACCTCTTCAAAAATAAGTTTGTGCCTAAAATGAATACTGCTAACATTCCGCTGCTTACTGTTTGCATTATTACCTACAATCACGAAAAATTTATTCGTGAAACTTTGGACAGCGTATTGATGCAGAAAACAAATTTCAACTTCAAGATATTGATTGGAGAGGATTGCTCAACAGACAAAACCAGAACTATTTTACTGGAATACCAAAAAAAACATCCCGACAAAATTGATTTGCTGCTCAACAAACAAAATTTGGGGCCTCAGCGGAATTTAATGCAAGTGCATAACAGCGCACAAACAAAATACATAGCTATGCTGGATGGTGATGATTTCTGGACTGACCCTGACAAACTTCAGTATCAAGTTGATTTTCTTGAAAAAAACCAGGATTATTCAGGCTGTTTTCATACAATTAGTTTCAACACTATTAACACTTCAAACCGATACAATTATCCTGAAAATGTAAAGCAGGATTCATTTGACACAAATGAAATTATTTCAATGGTAACGAGAAAATGGATTATCATGACTTCATCCATTGTATACAACAAAATAAAAACCGGAAACTTGCCTAATTGGATGTATAAATTAAAAATTGGCGACATTCCTGTTAACCTGCTTATTGCTCATGCAGGTAAAGTGTTATACATGAACAAGACGATGGGAAGCTACCGCGAGAATGTTGGCAGTTTGATGACTACAAATGCTTACAACACTATTAATATCACCAAACAACGCATCCTTACATTCAAACTTTTTAATCAGCATACAAATTATAAATATAGGATAACTGTATTTAAACAATTCCTTGCATTGTTTTATGAATTGATTAAGGATGCTGATCTGAAAAAGGATAAGCTAAACAGCATCTATTATTCAGTACAATTTAATTACTATACCATTCGATTAAAACACATCAATAAAGCAAAGTCAATAAAGAACAATCTGCTTTTTCTCGCAGATTGCTTTAGGTTCATCTTTAATAAGGTTAACCATGGTGGTGCCCTATAATTTCGAAATAAAAGTTTAACATATATTTGTGAGATAAATAAATAATAATCGAATGTCATACAATAGCCCCGAAGTTGTAGCTCAACTTATTTATAAGATTGATGCCGAAAAATTTGACAAATCTGTATTTGACAAAACAGGTGTTTTTATTCTCCGAAATGCAATTCCTCAAGACCTGATAAAAGAGTGGAGAACGGCCTGGGATGAATTTTATGCAGAGAAGTTAGCAGCAGGTCGAACTGTTTATAAATACAACCCGGTTGCTCTTGAAGAAAAACTTCCGGGAGTTTTAGGCACACTCTATAAAAATGAAGTGCTTGCCAATTATGCCGCTCAGGTTTGGGGCGATAACATTGGAATTTACCATCATCGTTTTGTTATAAAAGACAAGCAAAGTAAAAATGAGGTTTTTCTGCATCAGGATTACTGCTACCATTCAGGATTTCACAATAAATCATCATTTTTTATTCCGCTCAGTTATGCCGGAAAAGAAAATGGAGGTTTAACGTTTTATCCCGGAACTCATCAATACGGTTTTTTGGGTGATGCCGGAGAAATTAACCCCGATAATTTTAAAGATAAATGGCTTGGCATAACGCCTGAACTACAACCCGGTGATTTGGCAATTATGAACAGCCTGTTATGGCATGGGTCGGGGTTAAATGTTTCAGGAGTTGACCGGATAGTAATTGACACTATTTACCAGCCGGCTAACGACCCCAGTTGCATTGATCTGGTGAAAGGAGAATGGCAGACCGATATTTTTATAGACCGTGAAAATCCGTTGAAAAACTTTAAACGCTCCAGAGTTTCAAGAATTATACAATTGGAGGAAGAATTAAAAAAATAATTACACTTCGCTTAATTTAGTTAATTAATTATTCAACTAAATATATTAAATACTTAAACTATGGAAATCAGTTCAGTTGATATTAAACATTTGAAAATTATAAGAAAAAATGTTACAGACTTTATAGAAAATTGCAGCATACAATATGATAAATCGGAAAGAACCTTGCTTGAAATTGCACCACAAGATCATAACGGAGCAAATGAGTTTTTTAAATTCACAAATAATGAAACACTTGATATAGATCCAAAATCAGGATGCAACTACATTGCGGATATTTGCATGAAAAACGACTCATTAATACCTGAAAGTAAATTTGACTATATTCTTTGTACTGAAGTGTTGGAGCATACACTTAATCCCTTTAATGCAGTTGAAGAAATTTTTAGAATGCTAAAACCTGAAGGCTTAGTTTTTATATCTGTTCCATTTAACTTTCGAATTCATGGTCCGCTTCCGGATTGCTGGCGTTTTACAGAACATGGTTTAAAATCTTTATTTTCAAAGTTCAATATTATTAAGTTAAAAAGCATAGAAACCGAAGATAGAAACCTGATGCCAATTCTTTATACACTTATTGCTCAAAAACCAATTGCAAATTAAGTTTTCATGATTAAAAATCATTCAAATTGCTTAATCTGTAATAGCATTAAACTAATTGGTTTAAAGTGGTATAAAAAGAATAAGCTGGTTAGATGTGGCTCCTGCGGCTTTGTTTTTATGCAGCAAATTCCATCACCCGAAGAACTTGCAGCCCACTACAACACCTATTCTTACGACCGCGAGCAATACCTCTCCCCTATTACCATAAAAAATTACAACATCCTGCTGGATGAATTTGAAAAATACAGAAGATATAACCGTCTGTTGGATGTTGGCTGCGGCATGGGCTTTTTTCTGGAACAGGCAAAAAAAAGAGGATGGGAAGTTTACGGAACAGAATACTCGCCTAAAGCCATTGAAATAAACCGTGCCAAAGGTATAAACATGATTGCCGGCCAATTGAACAGTGCGGCCTTTCCGGTAAAAGACTTTGATGTGGTTACTTCTTTTGAAGTAATAGAACACATCAATAATCCGCAGGACGAAATAAAACACATACATACCCTGCTGCGGAAAAACGGATTGTTTTACTGCACCACACCCAACTTCAATTCACTGCTGCGCTATTATCTGAAAGAAGATTATAACGTAATCAATTACCCTGAGCACCTTTCTTATTATACCAAGAAAACATTGAACCATTTACTTGCCACCAACAGCTTCCGGAAATTAAAAACACTGGCTCACGGAATAAGTATTACACGCTTAGAAACCAGCAAGGCACAGAAAAACACAACAAAACAGCCAACAACCATTATAGGCGAACAAACTGCTGATGAAAAAATAAGAGTGCAGATGGACAAAAAGCCCTACCTTCTTTATGCAAAAAATATAGCTAATTTTTTTCTAAGTGAAACTGGATTAGGAATGGGGTTAAAAGGGTATTATGAGAAAGTATAAACCTAATCCTTGGAAAGCAGAACATGAATCTACTGACTAAACTTCTTAAATCTGCCTTGGCAAGGACCAGCCCTGAGTTTTCAAAACTGTTACTTGTTGAAGGGGAAAAGAAAGAAGAACAAAACAAATTCATCCGTCAATTCCATGAATTCAGCAAGCATTCGGGCAACTATAATCAACGTTTCTCTTTAGAGGAAAAAGATAATACCCCAATGCTCGGTGATGACACGGGCATTACAACTTTTGATGCACACTATGTTTATCACCCGGCATGGGCAGCTAGAATAGTAAAGCAGATTAATCCTGCTTATCATGTTGATATTTCATCAACCCTGCATTTCTGTTCACTTTTATCTGCTTTTATTCCTATAAAATTTTATGATTACAGACCCGCAAAACTGAATCTTTCTAATTTAGAATCAGATAGCGCTGACTTAACTAAACTTCATTTCCCTGACAATTCAATTACTTCACTTTCGTGTATGCATACAATTGAACATATAGGACTAGGAAGATATGGCGACCCTATTGATTATGATGGTGATCTGAAAGCAGCTAAAGAATTAATCAGAGCACTTGCTTATGGAGGAACCCTACTTATAGTATCTCCGGTTGGAAAACCCAAAATTGAATTTAATGCCCATCGGATTTATGCATACCGTCAGATATTAGATATGTTTAAGGATTTGCACTTAGTTGAATTCTCATTGGTAACAGATAATGCACTGACTGAAGGAATAACCTTTAATGCCACGGAAGAATTATCGGATAAGCAAAATTATGGCTGTGGTTGTTTTTGGTTTAAAAAACAGAACATATGATTATTGTAAGACTTGAAGGTGGCCTTGGCAACCAGATGTTTCAGTATGCTTTTGGAAAATCTGTAGCTGCACATCACAATACACTATTTAAACTCGATACCGGGCTCCTTTTAGATAGAACATTACAAAACACTATTTTCAGGGATTATGACTTAAGTATTTATAATTTAAATGTAGAAATTGCAAAAAAGAATGATATTGCGGAAGTACTAACTAACATCCCTGAATATAACATCATTGAAAAACTGCAATTTAAATTCCTCAATAAACAAATACCTTATTTCAGAAAAAATGAATTTTACGAAAAAGAATTTTACAGTTACGACTCTACTGTTTTTAAATCACAGACCAAAGCCTACTTTTATGGCTTTTGGCAAAACCAAAATTATTTTGCAAAAATAGAAAACGAACTCAGAAAGGATTTCAGTTTTACTACCACTTTAAATGAGCAGGCAAGCAAACTAATTGCTGCAATTAAATCAGAAAATTCAGTAGCCATCAATGTAAGAAGAACAGACTACATTAATGATCAGAAAACAAATGAATTTATGGGTGTGATATCCGAAAACTATTATTCTGATGCCATTAAACTTATACGTCAAAAAACAGTGAAACCTAAATTCTACATATTCTCAGATGACATAGAATGGTGCAGGGAAAAATTTGCTGATTTAGAAAACCATTTTATTGTTGACCATTCATTTGCAGGGGAAAAATTTTCATCTTACCTGCAATTAATGTCTTCTTGCAAAAATTTTATTATTCCTAACTCAACTTTTGCATGGTGGGCTGCATGGTTAAATACTTCAAAAGAGAAAGTTATTGTTCAACCTAAGAAGTGGGTAAACTACCCGGCTAAAGATACAAGCGGGTTATTATTTAAAAATAGTTTTCAGTTATAGCTAAAAAGCTGTACGTAACTTTATTTAAGACGATTAACAATACCATCATAAATTTCTACCATCGTAGTTTTAAGGTCGTATTTATAATCCCACTTCGGGTAGTGATTCTTAAATTTAGCTACATCACTTACATACCAGATATGATCTCCTATTCTGTTGGTTTCTGAATAACTGTAATTCATTTTATTTCCTGCTATTTCTTCGCAAAGCTCAATTGCTTCTTTCATGGAACAATTAGCAAAACGCCCGCCTCCTGCATTATATGCTTCGCCCTTTTTCGGGTTTTGATAAAAATGCCAGAACATGTTTACAAGGTCGTAGCTATGTATATTATCCCTTACCTGCTTGCCTTTATATCCAAAAACAATATAATGCTGCCCCGTAACAGCACATTTCATAAGATATGATAAAAATCCATGTAGTTGTGCGCCTGAGTGGTTAGGACCTGTAAGGCATCCGCCTCGGAAAACACCCACTTTCATTCCAAAATAACGGCCATACTCCTGCGCCATAATATCTGCTGCAACTTTTGATGCACCAAAAACAGAATGCTTGGTATGATCAAGGCTCATATACTCGTCTATTCCGTTTATATAATACGGGTGGTTTTCATCAATCTCCCATCGCATTTCTGTTTCAATTAAAGGCAGAAAATTGGGATTGTCGCCATAAACTTTATTAGTAGAAGTGAAAATAAAAACAGCCTCTGGGCAATTAATTCTTGTTAACTCCAATAAATTTAAAGTACCGTTTGCATTTACCGTAAAATCAGTAATAGGCTCTTTGGCAGCCCAATCATGACTGGGTTGCGCAGCAGTATGTATTACCATTTTTATATCCTTACCGAATTCATTAAAAACATTCTCAAGAACAGAATAGTTTCTGATATCAGCGTTATAATGCCTGTAGTTTTTATAGTTCTCTTTTAACTGATTTACGTTCCAATTGGTAGATGCCTCCTCCCCAAAAAAATATTTGCGCATATCATTATCAATCCCAACTACTAAATCAAATTTATCTGAAAAGAAACGTACCGATTCACTTCCTATCAAACCTCCAGAGCCTGTAACTAATAAAATATTCATATTTCGAGAATTTTAGACCTCAAATATCATATTTATTAATCAAATAATACTGCTGTCAGAATATCACAAACTATACATGGAAAAATAAACCATGTAAATTTGTATTTTTCACCCTGCAATTCTCCTCAATACACTTTATGACAGAATATCCTTTTGTTTCAGTAAATATGGCTGCTTACAATGCTGCGCCTTATATTGCCGAAGCAATACAAAGTGTAATTAACCAGACCTTTCAGAACTGGGAGTTAATTATCATCAACGATTGCTCAACCGACAACACCGCTACAGAAATTGCAAAATTCAGCGACCCGAGAATTAAGGTTTTTCATAATGAGCAAAACGAGGGCATTGTATATACACGCAACCGCGCATTGCATTACTCGCAGGGCAAATACATTGCCGTGCTGGATGCTGATGATGTTTTTTTGCCGGAAAAATTAGCCGTTCAGGTTAATTTTATGGAAAATCATCCGGATTACGGAATGACGGGAACTGCATTTCAAATTATTTATCAGGAACAGAAAACCTTAAGTAAAATATACTGCTGGTATGCAAAGGCAGAGTATTTTCCTGCTATCCTATTATTCAATAATTATTTTGTGCATTCCTCCGCAATGTTCAAAACAGAACTTGCAAAAAACATATTATACAAACCGCTTATAAAAGGGTGCGCTCCGGGTGAAGAATATCAGCTGTTTGTTGAAATTGCCCGTTCACACAAACTATACAACATTAACCGGGAGCTGGTTCATTACCGCCAACATGAATTGGGAATAAGCAAAGTACGGGAAGACAAAATCAAAGAGTATATAGACATTATTGTAAAATCACAGCTGAAAAGATTAAATATCATTCCTGATCAGGTACAGTTTGAACTTCACAAAAGCATACATTTTGCATTCAGCGATCTGGAGATGAACCATATCAGCAACATAAAAAAATGGATGAATTACCTGATTAGACAGAACAATAAACTATTGGTATATGATAACTTTTTTGAAGAATATTTAGCACGTAAATGGTATGACATTGCTAAATTTAACGCCAATTACGGATTAAAAATGCTACTCACCTATTTCACATCTCCCTTATCATGGCACAAGGCAGTAACATGGACTGAGCGCAAATTCCTGATTGAACGTTGCCTGTATGAATTTAAAATAAGAGTGTTAAAAAAATAAGTATGCCCAAAGTATCGGTAATAATTCCCTGTTACAACCTCGGAAAATTTGTTGAAGAAACCGTTGATTCGGTATTGGCATCCACTTTTACCGATTTTGAAATTATTATAGTAAACGATGGTTCAAAAGATGAATACACCAATCAATTATTGGCATCCTTTAACAAACCCAAAACAAAGGTCATTACAACACCCAACCAGGGGGTGGTTAAAGCACGAAATACCGCAGTTCAGAACTCAACAGGCAACTATATACTGCCGCTGGATGCCGATGATAAAATAAGTCCTGAATACATGAGTAAAGCTGTAAAACTGCTGGACGAAAATCCAAAGTTGGGAATCATTTACTGCAAAGCATTAATGTTTGGAGAGGATGAAGGCGAATGGATATTACCTGAATATACCATTAATGGTATGCTCGCACAATGCCTTATTTTTGTTACCGGATTTTTCAGAAGAGAAGACTTTGATTCAATTGGGGGATGGGATTATGAAATGAGCTACTATTACGAAGACTGGGATTTCTGGCTTTCAATAATTGAGAGAGGAAGAGAAGTGTACAGAATACCTGAGTTTCATTTTTATTACCGTATTGTAGGAACATCCAGAACGCGGACCCGCGACTGGCAGGAAGAAAAAAAATTAGGCGTGGTAACTCAACGCTTGTATAAAAAACATGTTCAACTTTATGTTGAGCATTTTCAAAACCCTATTACGTTGTATTCGCAACTTCAAAAAAATAAAGCATCAAGTGAAGAACACATCAAATGGGTTTACAACACATCTGATTACAGATTAGGCCATTTTCTGCTGAGCCCTTTCAGGTTTGTAAAAAAACTACTTAAATCATCCTGAAGCTTGAATTCTAAAGTCTATATTGTGATGCCGGTTCACAACCGAAAAGCCATTACAGCAAATTTTATCGAATTTCTGAAGAAGCAGAGTTATGCCAATTATCATCTTATTCTCATTGATGATGGCTCAACAGACGGAACATCTGAATTGGTTTCATCTCAACTAGAAAACCTGACCATTATTACGGGCAAAGGCAGCTGGTGGTGGGGAGGCGCTTTGCATCAGGGCTATAAATGGATTAAAAAAAATGTAAGCGAAAAAGATTTTTTCGTACTAATCATGAATGACGACACTGAATTTGATTCCGACTTTTTATCTAACGGTCTACAAATACTTGCACAAAAGCCAAAAGCCGTGCTTCATGCCACCCCCTTCAGTAAAACAACCCACAAGGAAATGGCAAACGGAATACATTTTGACTACAAAAATTTCACCTTCAAATATACCGATTCAGCAGAAGAAATAAATTGTGCAACTACCAGAGGATTATTAATGCATGGCTCAGACTTTATAAATATAGGTGGCTTCTACCCCTTTCTTTTGCCCCATTATGCAAGCGATATTGAATATACCATACGCATATTCAACAGAGGATATAAACTGATTACACACCCTGACTTCAAACTACTTATGATGGAAGAAGAAAGTGGCTACGGTGAAATTGAAGAGAAAAATTTCAAAGCGTACCTGAAGAAACACTATCAAATGAGACACATCATGAATCCCCGTCACTGGATTGGATTGATTATTTTGGTTTGTCCTTTCCCTTACAATTTTAAACACCTCTGGATACTTCTGAAACGCGAATATTTTACACTGGTTCATCAATGGAAAATTAGTC
>CANJWH010000075.1 GCA_947478465.1 Bacteroidota bacterium | reverse complement strand
ATAGGACAGGATGCAAAAGCACAAATGGCAACAGGATCTATTTGCCCTGACTTTACAGGAACAGACCTTAACGGAAACACCTGGCATCTTTACGCATTATTAGACCAAGGCAAAACCGTTGTAATTGACGTTTCTGCGGCATGGTGTGGACCTTGCTGGGGATTTCATAACATGCATGCTTTAAAAGATGTATGGAATCATCATGGTCCGAGTGGAACTATTTCCCAAGACATGGTTTGCCTTTTTATTGAAGGCGAGGGTCAGAACACTACAGCTCAATTATATGGAACTTCCGGCAGTGGCGCTCTTGCTTCGCAAGGTGACTGGGTTACAGGTGAACCTTATCCTTTTATTGACGGTTCTGATATTGGAAATACTTTACAAATTGGTAGTTTTCCAACTATTTATGTTGTTTGCCCCGACAGAAGTGTTACGGAAATTTACTGGGAAGATGCAACAGAAGCAGGTCTTGTTGCTTTAAATGGTTCATGCGCTCGCTCTACAACTACGTTGGATGCAGGTGTAATGGAGCCGGCACTTCTTAACCCATTGCTTTTAGACTGCGACAATTTAGACGTTTCTGCCCGTCTTTGTAACTATGGTTCAACTGCACTAACATCTGCAACTATTGAGTATGTTGTTAATGGTACTGTTCAGGACTCTTATGCATGGACAGGAAACTTAGCAACCTATTCCAATGCACTTCTTACAAACCAAGGAACGGTAACAAGTTCACCAGGTGATCACACGGTTACTATCAGAGTTACCAATCCGAATAATGGCAGTGATCTAGTTTCATCCAATAACTCAAAAGACCTGGATTTTCATATCTACGAAACAACCGGTGGAGGTGCTTTCTCAAATGACATGGAAAGTGGTAATTTAACTCCTGCTGGATGGCACTTTTTAAATGCTGAGAGTGATGGCTATTTCTTTATTGCAGGCAATGCTGGTTATGATTCCGATAAAGGAATAGTTGCAGAATTTTACTACGCTCCTAATGGAAACACTTATGAATTATATGCTCCGGAAATAAATCTTAGCACATTTACAAATCCTGTAGTTGAATTCGATGTGGCTCATGCAGCTTATTCAAACAGTGCGCAAGACAAATTGAAAGTGATGGCTATGACTTGCAGTGGAACTTGGGTTGAACTTTATAATAAAAAAGCTAACACAAATCCAAGCGCAGTAAATGCCCTGTCTACTGTTGGACCAGAAACAAGTGGAGAATGGGTTCCATCATCAGACAGTGATTGGAGACACGATGTAGTTCCTCTAACCCAATTTAGCAACGACCAATCTGTTGTTATAAAATTTGTTGCAATAAGTGGTTACGGAAACACACTTTTGATTGATAATATTAACGTAAGAAATGGTGGTGTAGGTATTGAAGAAGAAGCAAGTTCAATTGGCTTGCAGGTTTATCCAAATCCGTTCAGCAACCAGACTAATGTTTATTACAATGTTGAAGGAATGGAAGATGTAACTGTTCGCGTCTACAACCTTACCGGTCAGGAAGTTTATTCTAATGATTTTGGTCTGCAAACAGCAGGACAACATAACTTCCAGATCAACGGTGAAAACTTTGCATCAGGAATGTATGTGATGAATCTTACAGTAGGTAACAAAACAGTTTCTCAAAAGCTATCTGTTACTAAATAATATCAGTCATTTAAAAACCTGTTCCGCAATTGCGGAACAGGTTTTTATTTTTATACCCGAATTATGAAACTCAAAATTTCAATTCTTGTTTTTATTTCATGTATTCAGTTTGCCTATTCGCAGAATACAAATTCGCTTATTGATGCGGTACGTGCCATACCTTCAGTTGATTTAAAAACACTGGATGGAAAAACCGTTAACTCAGGTAATTTTGATAACGAAGGCAAGCCAATGATTATCAGTTTTTGGGCTACCTGGTGTACGCCTTGCAAAAAAGAACTGAGCAACATAGCAGAAGTTTATTCAGACTGGCAAAAAGAAACAGGTGTAAAAATTATTGCTGTAACCATTGATGATTCGCGTAACGTTACCAAAGTTCAGCCTTATGTTGATTCTCAGTCCTGGGAATATGAAGTATTGTCTGATGCAAACGGTGATTTAAAACGCGCTCTTAATGTGAACACCATTCCACACACATTTCTGGTAAATGGCGACAAAAAAATAGTTTGGCAGCATACCAGTTATGTTGAAGGCGATGAATTTCATCTCTATGATGAAGTAAAGAAACTTGTGAATAAACAGTAATCTGTTTCTCTGTGTTAAAAAAACTTCTCTTTTTTTCTTTTTCGCTGTTCTCACTTAATTCATTAGCTCAGGAGGCAACACCGCAAACTCCTGATTACGGAGAACTGCACGGAAATTTTCAGGTTGATGCGCAGTATTACAATAAGGATTCAGCTATTGGCGCACCCAATGTCCCTGAAAAAATAAGAATGAACGCTTTCGGGAATCTGATTTACACGCGTGGTCATTTTACAGCCGGAGCAAGAATAGAAACTTATCTCAACGCCTTACAGGGTTTTGATCAGCGCTACAAAGGCGTAGGAATTCCATACCGTTTTATTACCTACGATTATAAAGGACTGGAAATTACAGCCGGTAACTTTTACGAGCAGTTTGGAAGCGGAATGATACTGCGTGCTTATGAAGAGCGGGGACTGGGTTATGATAATGTGTTTGATGGTATGCGCATAAAATACATGCCAATAAAAGGCCTTTATCTTAAAGGATTTATTGCATTGCAACGAACTTTCTTTGACCGCGGTCCCGGAATTGTGCGCGCATTTGATGGTGAAATAAATATCAACGAACTGTTTAAAAAACTGGAAGAAGCAAAAGCACGATTTATAATAGGCGGAAGTTTTGTAAGTAAATTTCAGCGTGATCAGGATCCGGTTTACAAATTACCGGAGAACGTAGGTGCATGGTCGGCACGACTTACTTTTCTTTATGGCAAATTCAATCTTTCAGGTGAGTATGCTTACAAAATAAATGACCCTTCATCAGTGAACGCATTTATATACAAACCCGGAAGTGGATTGCTGGTTACGGCTTCATGGTCAACCAAAGGATTAGGAATTGTGGTTGGTGCAAAGCGTATTGATAACATGGATTTCCGCAGCGACCGCACTGCAACAGGAAATAACCTAAACATCAACTATCTCCCCGCATTAACACGTCAACACACATACAATTTGCCGGCAACTATTTATCCATATGCCACACAACCTAACGGTGAGCTTGCTTTACAGGCCGAGGTAACTTATAAGATTAAGAAAGAAACAAAGCTTGGCGGCAAATACGGAACTACTATCACGGTTAACTACTCAACAGTAAACGGACTTGACACAACGCAACTTCATAACGGTTTAGGTTATGAAGCTAAATTTTTCAGCACAAAAGGAAAAGCATATTTCCGTGATTTCAATATTGAGTTTGCACGTAAAATAAGTCCAAAAGTTAAACTGGTTCTTCAATACCTGAACTTCGTTTACAATAAGGATGTGGTGCAGGGGCTTTCGGGTTACGGAACTGTTTATGCTGATATCGGCATAGTGGATGTTACTTATAAATTCAACCAGAAATATGCACTGCGTATGGAATTGCAAAGCCTTACTACTAAACAGGACATGGGCAACTGGGCAATGGGATTACTGGAATTTACGCACACAAAATATTTTATTGCAGTAATGAACCAATACAATTATGGAAACAGTGACGAGAAAAAACGCTTACACTATCCCAATATTTCTTTAGGCTATTTAATGGATAAGGTTCGTATCACAGCAACATACGGTCGTCAGCGTGCCGGTATATTTTGTGTTGGTGGTGTGTGCCGGGTTGTTCCTGCCTCCAATGGTTTGACACTATCTGTTTCAATGAGTTTCTGATTATGTTAATTTTACCATCCATGAATTTCTTAAAAACATACTTTCCTTCATTCATCATTGCAGGATGTATATTTTCCTTCAGTTCGTGTGACATTATTGAAGCACCTTATACAGAAGGAAATCCGATTGATACTGTTCTTTGTCCTCCGCAGGATTTTGTTGCCAATACCACTCACATCCGCAAAGTGTTGGTTGAAGATTATACCGGTCACACCTGCGGCAACTGCCCCCGTGCAGCTGAAACAGCAGCATCACTTATAGATTTGTATGGTGAACAGATTGTAGTAATGGCAGTGCACGTTGGTGATTTTGCTCAACCCCATAATTTCACAGATGGCTCATACGCTATGGATTACCGAACACCTGCAGGTGATGAACTCAACATTTTTTTCGGAAACGATGCTTCCGGTTTGCCCAACGGAATGGTGAATAGAAAAGTTGTAACAGGTAGCCCGGTCCTTTCATATAATTCATGGGCATCTGTTGCCGCAACTGAAGTAGCACTTGCTCCTCAGGTTGATATTTACATCAAGCCTCAATACGATGCAGACAATGCAACAGCCTGTGCCGATGTTAAAGTTGAATTTCTTACTGACCTTTCCGGTGAATACAAACTCTCCGTTTTTCTTACCGAGGATAGTATTATAGACTGGCAAAAAGATTACAATTATAACCCTGCTAATCTGCCTGATTATGTTCATCGCCATATAATGCGCACATCGTTTAACGGAACATGGGGCGAGACAGTGGGAACTGCACCTATCACCAACGGAAGCAGTGAAATCAAACGCTACAGCATTACATTAAATTCGGGATGGAACAGCAATCATCTGCACGTAGTTGCCTTTGTTTACAATGCAACCAGTTACGAGGTTATACAGGCAGAAGAAGTAAGTTTAAGATAGCGTTAAGTGCATTCTTAAATCTGATTAATCAAATTTTTACCGCACTAATTTTTTATGCCTGATCAAAAAGAGGAAACACCCGATAATAAGTTGTTACGAAAAGCACAGGAAGAAATTGTGCGCAGTCAGGTGGAGCGTTTCCGCAAGGATTATGATGAATATTTTAATCGCAAGGACACTGAGAAATTAGTAAAGTATTTCTTTGAGCAGATTTATGACCTGGAGGCGCAGGACACCATTATTCAGATTGCGATTAATACGTATCAAAAAATAAAGGGTCAACTAAATGAACACACGCGTGAGAACCTTGAGAACCTGATTGAACTCAATCAACTCACACATGCACTTGACAGAAAGATGGCTGCCCTGATGATTAAAAAAGGCTGGAAAGAAGGCGTAAAAATCAGTCTTGATGAATACTTTGTTCTTTACAAAGAACTTGGACTTGAAGCCGAAAGACGTGAGCAATTATTTTCTTCTTTAAAATGTATGCTGGTAAGTCATCAACTGGCACACCGTCCTTTTAATGAAGTATTATTGAAAGCAGCCTATGGTTTTGCCCTTATGTTTGGCGTAATGCCTCTTTATCATTTTGCAAACGATGGTTACAAAGCAACAGTAGCTGTAAGCAGAGATGTTTTCAATAAATTTATTGACCGCGTTACCGAAGTGGAAATGGGGTATATTGAAAAAGCTTTCGGGGAGTAATATTTCTCACCACTGAGAGCACTAAGTTCACGTAGCTTTTTTATTATAACATTACTTCACTACTTCAAACTTCTTCACTCCTACTCCATCATTGCTTTGCAACTGCAGATAGTAAATACCTGGTGATAAAGATGAAATATCAATGAATGATTTTTGTCCTCCCAGTATTCCTGAAGTTATAAGCTGACCCATTACATTGCTGATTTTATACTGCCCTTTTGATACAACCGGAGTAACAGTTATTATATTGTTTGCGGGATTAGGATAAAGTGACAAATTAAGTTCCTTCGCATCTTCTTCAACAGAAGCAACAATTCCAGGGTCATTGATTATATTATCATATTGCGAACCCTGACGAACATAAACCGGAAATTCGCTTAACGGAAAATTCAATGCTTCGCTGCTGCCCCCTGTTTTTACTACCGTGGTATCAAACAGATAAACCCAGTTATCGCCTGAAGGGAAATGAACGGTTTTGTTTCCGCCTGCATCCATAAGCGGTGTTACAAAAATATCGGGACCCAGCATAAAGCTGTAATCTGTTTTATTAAAAAACTGCATGAGTGAAACTCCGGCAGTATGCGCTGCTTCACTCTCGGGCATCAGATAAGGGATAAGTGAGGTGTGTAATTGTGAAAACCTGCGATAGATGTTAGTGGTTTCTTCATCAAACATCCAGGGGCGGTGTTCACCGCCACCACCGTTTTCCATTAAGGGAGAAAGTGCTCCCAATTGTGCCCAGCGAATAAACAATTCTTTATCACGGCCCAAACCGGGATACAATGTTTCATCAGAACGATAACCACCAATGTCTGAACCAAACGCAAGATAGTTGTAGGCATCGGAATGAAACATATTATTCAATGCATCTTCCATGCCGCCCCAGTCCCCATCCTGATCACCAACCCAGCAAGAGAAACAAATTTCGCGCGGAGTAAAAGCCACAAAGTCACCACCAATATCTATCTGTCCGTAATTATCAATTGGTCGCGACATGTCTACCCGTTTATTACCCAATCGTTCGCGCGTGTAATCATGAAACAACTGATAATAAGAATGTGAATAATTGAGACGCGAGACATTTGCTGCCAGATATGGTGAGTACTTTGCACCTATGGCATAATAATCAGTTCCATCGCATTTCCAGCCATCAATTCCTAAATCAAGAATTGGATCCATCATGCTTTTCCACCAGGCAACGGCATCGGGATTATACCAGTCAATGATGCTGCCTGTTCCTTTCCACCAGTCAACAAGGGCAGGACCATCTGTTGCATTTTGTTGCATAAAATATCCAAGCGCTGCAATGCTATCATACAAAGGATGAACATTGGTATCAATAATTCCGGTAATCCAGAATAACACTTTTATATTTTTAGAATGAAAATAATCTACCATGCCTTGCACTCCGGGGTAAAGACTATCATCAACAACAAAGGTGTTGTATTCGGTTTCCCATGGACTGTCAATAATAATTGCGCCCACCGGAATATCATGTGCCAGATAATCATCTGCTATTTGTGTTGCGCTTTGTGTGGTGCCCTCACCTTCCCATATCCAGTGAGAGAAAACCCAGGCTGGCCAGTCTAAATTATAAGTGTCGGTGCTGTCTGAAGGATCAAAAGAATTAGCAAAGTTTGAAATTGGAACTTCGTTATTCTGAGCCTGTAAAAACGAAAAGGAAAAAGCAAAAACGATGACAAGTATTGATCTGTTCATGTTGATGAGTTTTGGTTTGTTGCAGCAAGGTGAGAAAAAAATTTGAAATTATCGCAGATGTATAAATCCGGAATAAAAGAACTTCCTGTCGGATTAGAAGAACACTACTCTCTTACTTCACCTTTAATAAATGTTTTTCCGTTCCACTTAAAAGGAATGGCGGTGCCCGCAAGATATCCATCAGGTATGCTTACATGAGAAAACACACGATACTCAATATCACTTTGCATCAGGTCATAAAAGCTATTAAGGTTAATGATGGTTTTTGCTATGAGCGAATCAGCAAGCGTTTTACTTACAAAGTCGCTAAGCGGAAGGTCTGCTGGCAGGAGGTTTTCTTTATTTTCAACAAGGTGATTTTCATTAATATCAAATACCACCAATGCAACACGTTCATAAGCTGCGGGGGTGCCGGCATATTTTGAATAAACAAGAATCTGACTTCCGTCCGTACGTTTAAATTTACGCAATTCAGATAATGTGAAACCACTTTGCCCTGTTGGAAAACTTAATTCAAAGCGCAGATAATCTTTTCGCAATGTAGAATCCAATTTATATTTAACGGTTTCAATTGAATCGCCTCCGGGTAAAATATAACTGCGCTTTTCAAGCAGTAGCATTCGTTCTTGCTGATTTAAGTCTGAGACATATTCATGTGGGAGCATCAGAAATAACTGACCCATTCCCTGACTGAAACATGCAACTGAAAAATGCAGGCAAACAAAAAGTAATAGAATGCTTTTCTGAAGTTTCATTGCTGCAATGTTACGTGTTAATTTAAAATCAGCAGCAGTATAATGAAAGGGATTAGCTCTTAGTTAAGTTCTGCAAGCTCTTTCAGCTTTCTGTTCATGGCATTAAAACCATTTACGGTATTGGTGTCAAGCATTTTACTGAAGAGCGAAACAAGGATGCCGTTAAATTTTTCGCTTTGGGTAAAAGTCACTGTTCCGTTTTTATTGTCGATGAGTTCAAATTTATGTTCGCCATCAAACAATCCGGGGAAAATAAAATGACCCATCCAGCGAAATTCTTTATTGGTGTTGAAGGCAAGCACCTTAGGTTTAAAGGTCATGCCGTTTGCATCAGGTGGTTCAATACGAGTGGTTATTGTGTTACCCACAACAGCTTCACCGGTTATTGATTTAATAAAAGGATTCCAGTTGGAGTAGTTTTTAAAATCTGTAAGCAGCGTCCATATTTTTTCAGGTGTTGCATTAATTACAATTTCGGTTTTGATTTCTTTTTTCATTTTTATAAGGCTTTAGTAAGTATTATTTGTTTGCGTTAATAAATTTAACGGCACAAAGGTGGTGCAACACTAAGCATTAAGCTCTTGACAAAAATCAAGGAATTAAGAAACCTGCTTTTTCCTTATGCGGCTAAACGTTTCAGGGGTCATGCCCAGCATAGAAGCAATGTATTGCAGCGGAACCTGATTAAACAATTCTTTATTGTTTTCGAAAAAGAGGGTGTAACGTTCTTCGGCCGACATGGAAAGGTGGCTGAATATGCGGTCTTCAAGAATGGTAAAACATTTGGCTATAAACAATTTTTCAAGAAGATGCCATTGGGGAACAAGGTTGCCTATTTTGTTATAGTCTTGTTTAGTAATATTGTAAACAACACAATCGGTAAGCGCCTGAATAGTCCAGCGGGCGGGTGTTTCAAATATTAAACTGGATAGGTCGGCAACAAAATAACCGGGGGTTGATATCCATTGCGTTAGTTCTTTATCAGGTGTATCAACATAAATGCGCATAAGACCCGATTGTATAAAACACAAATCGTTGCAGGGGTTTCCTGTTTTTAAAAAGTAATCGCCTTTTTTGATTTCGGTTAATTTAAACAGTGAACCTATTGTTTGCAGTTCCTTCGCCTCTACTACTCCGAAGTATGATTTTATATAGTGCTCGAGTTCGGTCATTTACTATTGACAATGCAACTTACTGCATCAGCTTCTGGCGGATAGTTGCAACCAGCATGTGAATAGCTACTTTGTTTTCGCCACCCTGCGGAATGATAACATCGGCATAGCGCTTGGTAGGTTCAATAAACTGTATGTGCATTTCTTTTACCAATGTATAGCGATTAATTACCTGATTTGCTGTGCGGCCTCTTTCATGCATATCGCGTTCAATGATGCGCATAAGGCGGTCATCCGGTTCAGCATCTACAAATACTTTGATGTCGCATAAATCGCGTATGCGCTTATCAGTAAAAAGTAAAATGCCTTCAATAATTATTACCTGCTTGGGTTCTATATTATTGGTGGAAGCAAGGCGCACAGAGGTGATGTAATCGTAAACCGGCTCTTGTATCGTATTGCCATTTCGCAGTTGCTGAATATGGTTTACCAGCAAATCAAATTCAATACTATCGGGATGGTCAAAGTTTATACTCTTACGTTCTTCGGGAGTAATGTGGCTGCTGTCTTTATAATAACTGTCTTGCGAGAGTATGGCTACCTGAGCAGCAGAAAAAGAATTCATTACTTCTTTTACCACTGTTGTTTTGCCCGAACCTGAACCACCAACTATACCTATTATCAGCATATAAAAATTTTGTGCAAGATAGTAAAAGTGTTTTGCCCTGCGATTAAACGCAGAAGATGAACTACAAAGTATTCTGTTTATTAAGCCTGTACAGGTTTTGCCCGCAACCTTACTATATAAATTATAATGCTGCTGATATAAGGACCTGCATTTAACAAAGCAGCCAGACTTAGTAAAATTGAAATATCCATTTGCAGCAGGCTGAGGCAAATGAGCAGAAACACCTGTATACCAAATGCACTTACCAGACAAGCTTTAAGATTACTGAACCTTACTTTTTTATATAACAATGCATTAAACGCAACACAAAAAGTAGTTGGAACCAGCAACAGAGGAAGTAAAAAACGTACTACTTCTCCGGTGTTAATTATTCCGAGTAAAACAAAACCTGTTATCATGGTTATTAAATAATTGTGAGGCTAAAATAAGATATTAATTATTGCGGGAATATATTCCCATAACTATCAGTATTCGGCCAACCTGAAATACATTTTAGTAAATGCGGGGAACATCCGGAGCAGGTAGAGAGCCTGAATTGATTATTCAAAAACAGATAGAACAGGCTTTCCTGTCCAGCAATCAGGAGGAGTTACTCCGAATATTTTTGTAAGCGTTGGTGCCGTATAAAATGTTTCAACCGGTTCTGTTATTTCAAATCCTTTTTTAATTCCCGGTCCTGAAATAATCCAGGGAATTTCAACTTCTTCAAGCGTTGGGCCACCATGACCTTTGCCTATTCCCCCGTGATCAGCGGTAACCAGAATAATGGTGTTTTCAAAAATACCCGCCTGCTTCAGTGCATTAATAATAACTCCTGCCAGTGAATCAGCAACTTCTACTGCTTTAAAATATTCAGGTGTTCCATGTCCCAGCATATGGCCGGCATGATCAACATGGTCAAAATGCAGAAATAAAAAATCAGGCTTTTTTCTTTTTATATAATGTGCAGCTCTGCGTGCAGTTCTCATTTCATTAATGCTGCTTTCTAATCTGTTAAACGCATAACGGTCCGTTAATCTTCCAAACCTTCCCCAGTCGTGGAAGCAGGCAATTTTTAAATGCCTGCGCTGATTGCGTATAACTCCAAAAACAGTTGGCCATAATCTGCCTTTTCTTCTTCCGCAAAAGGTTTGTTTACGGCCGTCAATGCGGTCCCACTTGTTGGTAAATATTCCATGCTTTTTGGGTGGTGCGCCCATAATCATTGATGCCCAGTTTGAGCTGCTGGATGTTGGCATAACGGCATGCGCATGAAAGGTATGCGAACCGTTTTTTACCAGCTCATCAAAATTTGGTGTGTTTGCATTTTTTATACCGTTGGGACTCATTCCGTCAAATCCAAGCACAACAACGTGTGTGGCATTTTGCGAAAAAGCAACTGCACAGAGAAACAGAAATACTAAACTTATAATTCCTTTCATAGTGATGGTATGTAAACGGGGCTGCACGAAAGCAGAAAATAAATGATATTACATTTTCAAAAAACTCAAACGCACTGCAACGAAGATAGAAAAATGAGGAATTACAAATCCGCCATTATGTTGCGCAGTGTATGTAAACACCATTGTTTTCCAAATTCATTTTGTAGTTAAGCTCATTTCCTTCTTCAAGCATTGAAACACTAAAAAATGCATCCTGATTAATAAGCGCAGAACCATTGCGCCTGTCGGGCGAAAGAGCAAGCAATACTTTGTTAAGTTTCATTTCGGGCTCATACCTGAATTGTTCGTGCCTTGGTTTTACATCCAGCTTTTTAGGATAAACCCAAATCTGAAAACTGTGAAAAGCAATTTTTTGCGAAGCATTGTACTCACTATGCATAATGCCTGTTCCCGCACTCATTGTTTGCACACTGTTTTGATTAACAATACCCTCACTGCCGGTATCATCGCGGTGAGCCTGCTCGCCAGCAATAACTATGGTGCTTATTTCCATATTCTGATGTGGATGCATGCCAAAACCCTGGCCTGCATCCACTACATCATCAGCAAATCCGCACAACTCACCAAAGTTAGTTTGGTAGGGAACAAAAGCATAAGCGCTTTTTTTCCATGCATCTTGTTTATGAATGCGGCTGTTGCTGTTTTTTAAAATAAATTTCATTTCAGAATAGAAAAACTCCTTTACTTAAATCAGGCGTTGCTCTGCTTACTTCTGTTTATGAAAAACAAAAGCACCAGCGGAACAACCAAATGCATTGGCACAAGTGCTAATGAATAATTAAGAGGTGCATTTGGAATTCCACCAAACGGCCCTCCTAAAGATAAAAGCATTAAAATAATGGTAATAGTTCCGAAAATTTTAAAACCATTATTGGTGTATTTCTCTATCAGGAAAAATACCAGAGCCGCAATCAGTGAAGGCATAATACTGGCCATAATAACACCAACAATAGTTATCGGTTGGCCGGGTTGAGGAAACACATCATCTGTTATCCACCCTATTGAATGGAAAATAAAAAACAGAATAGAATTAATTACCGCAGAAGTTGCAGCAGCTGTAAGTGCTGCTATCATTACTTGTTTGAAATTTAGTTTTGTTGTCATTGTTTTTGAGTTTTGATTTGATTGATTAGTATAAAATTGATTTTAGTTTAAAGTCGGATAGTCAATGTAACCCTTATCACCTCCTGAGTAAAAGGTAGTTCTGTCGGGATTATTTAATGGCGATTTTGTTTCAATTCTGTTTACCAGGTCAGGATTTGAAAGCGCCAATGCACCAAAAGAAATTAATTGTGCTTTTCCGCTGGCAAGTTCCAGTTCTGCAGATTCAGGATTGTATCCTCCGTTTGCAATAATGGGTTTATTAAAAAGTGAAGCATAGGTTCCTAAAACATCTTTAGGCCAGTGAGGCAACTGTTCTAACGGAAACAAAGCATTCATTAAATGCAGATAAGCAAGCGGCATTTTATTCAGCTCCTGAATCAGGTAGGTAAAAAGTGCTTGGGGATCAGAGTCAATCATGCCGTTAAAAGGTATAGAAGGCGATAACTTAATTCCCACTTTATCTGCACCCCAAACATTAACCAGTTCCTGCATTACTTCTAATACAAAACGGCTTCTGTTTTCAATGCTGCCCCCATACTCATCTGTTCTTGTGTTTGCTCCGTCCACTAAAAACTGATTGGGCAAATAACCAAAGGCTCCGTGTAATTCAACACCATCAAATCCGGCTTCCATTGCATTTTTTGCAGCAGTAGCATATTCTTTAATTACATCCTTAACTTCTGCTGTAGTTAATGCTCTGGGTATTTCATATTCATGCATTCCGGTGGATGTTGCTTTTTTATGTCCTTCAATGCGTATAGCAGACGGAGCCACGGGAGTTACTCCGTTTAATAAAGATGAATGCGAAGTACGCCCGGTATGCCAAAGCTGAAGAAATAGTTTACCGCCTTTAGCATGAACTGCCTGCGTTACTTTTTTCCACGACTCAACTTGTTCAGGAGTATAAATTCCCGGAGTGTTGGGACTACCCAATGCCAGCTTTGAAATATTTACTCCCTCTGTAATAATTAGTCCTATTGAGGCTCTTTGTTCATAATACTTTACCATAGATGCTGTAGCCTCGCCATTATCTGTGGCTCTGTTTCTTGTCATTGGTGCCATTGCAATTTTGTTTTTAAATTCAATTCCACCGATTGTTGTTTTTTCTAATAATTTCATAATAATGTTTGTTAGTACTTTGTTTGTATATACAATTAATTGGGTAAATTTTTTTTAACTTCTCAATTCGTCAAGCCACTCATTCATTAATTTGGCTTTTTCGTCATTAAATGCATTGCGTTTTAACTGAGCAGGAAAAGGAGCTTTCTCTATTTCTGCTAATAACTTAATACCCTTATCAGTGATTTTAATATCCACCAATCTGCGGTCTCCGGCATTTTCTGTTCTTACTGCAAACTTCTTTTCTATCAGCTTGTCTACAATGCGGGTTGCGTTAGAACTCTTGTCAATCATGCGTTCAGTAATTTCCTGGTTGCAATATCCATCAGGATGCTTTCCGTTTAATATACGCAACACATTAAACTGGTGCGGTGAAATACCAAATGGTTTTAAACGCTCTGCAAGAATTGCATTCAGCCAGCTGCTGGTAACAGAAATATTGACCATCAGTTTCTGAAACTCGCTTTTAAAAGGCTTGTTTTGCTTTATTGTTTCCTGCAGTTTCATTGTTAATTATTGTTTTCGGGTACAAATGTATGTATATTAATTGTACATACAACTAAATTTGAAAAATATTTTTTCTTCTTAGTAAAGAAGGAATATTTATTTAGTTGAAAATCCTTGAAATAAAGTTTACAACAACGAGATAATCATCTCGGGAAACAATCCCAGCGCAATGGCCAGCAAAGCAGTAATAATCATCACTGCTTTTTGAACCATGCCTAATTCAATTGGTGTTGAATCGGTGCTGTCAGAATAAACCGCAGTAATAACGCGGAAGTAATAATAGATAGCAATACAAGAGTTAAGCACTGCAATAACAGTCAACCACAGATGACCTGCTTTCACCGCTCCAGAGAACAAATAAAACTTTGCAAAGAAACCTGCAGTAGGCGGAATACCTGCCAGCGAAATAAAAGCAACGCTAGTAATGAACGCAAGGAACGGACTGCGCTTTGATAAACCTTTAAAGCCATCCACTTCTTCGCTTCCGGAAGTATGTTGTATCACCATCAGCACCGCAAACGCACAAACTGTAGAAATTGCATAAGCAATCAGATAGTATAAAACCGAACTGGCAGGGTTGATACTAATAGAAACAAATGCAATCAGCAAATAACCTGCGTGTGCAATACCTGAATAAGCCAGCATTCGTTTTACACTGCTCTGGAAAACGGCAGTAACGTTACCCACTGTCATGGTCAATGCTGCAAGCACAGAAATAGTTGGTATCCAATCAGTAGTAATGGCAGGAAAAGCATAAGCAAACAAACGATAGAACGCTGCAATACCTGCAGTCTTTACCACGGTTGACATAAACGTAGTAACTATTGTTGGCGAACCCTGATACACATCCGGTGTCCAGAAATGAAAAGGAGCAGCAGAAATTTTAAAACCAAGTCCCGCAATAAGCATAAACATACCGGCTAATAAAAGTCCGGGAGTTTGTCCATTACTGTTTTTAATATAAGTAGCTATGACATCAATGTGAAACGATGCGGTAACTCCGTAAATCAAAACAATACCAAACAATAAAAATGCAGAAGCAAATGCACCAAGCAGAAAATATTTTATCGCAGCTTCGTTGGATGTAAGCGTATGTCTTTTGCTTCCTGCCAATATGTAAAGCGGAATAGAAAGTATTTCAATGCCTAAGAACAGCATGAGCAAATTAGAATACGAAACCAACATAACACCGCCCGCAAGCGAGAAAAATAACAAAGCAAAAATTTCGGCATTCGGAACTTCAACGCTCTCTTTGTAATCAACAAACAAAGCAACTATCAACAGCATGGTAAGCGCCATTACTCCCGTAAATGCGATAGCATAATTATCAACAAACAACATGTTGTTGTAATAGCTTACTGCTGTGTTCCAGTCCAGAACATTAACCGTAAACGCAGCCGCTAATGCAAGCAGTGAAACAATAACTGCCAGTTTCTTATTGTGCGAGAAACCTGAGAAGAGAGCAGCTAATCCGGCAATAGATAATACAAGCAGCGCGTTCATTTCTCTTTAGTTTATTACTGTTTGTGTTACAGGTGAAAGAATGTTTTCAATAGCAGGTTT
>CANJWH010000074.1 GCA_947478465.1 Bacteroidota bacterium | reverse complement strand
TTCCGTTGCTGCATTGTATGCACAAACTACCAACGAAAAAATTCATTACACCGGTTATAATGAAGAGGTGAACTTTGATTATTACAGTAACTGGGAATTTGAGGATGGTTATAGCTGGATTACGATGAGGCCTGACGGAGCTAATAATTATATAGAGATACATTGGGATGATCTAACCGTTACCGAAGCAGAAAAGATTGAAGAGCTGAAAGCAGATAACATAATCCTTACTCCTGCGGTGTTCAAGAAAATGAACGCTTATAAGGCTTCTGCACGGTCGTACTTCATCTTTAAGAATAACAGGTGCTATAACCTTGTCTGGGGTGTAGCAGGCTCCACCTATGCCAAACAGATTGATGAAGCAATAAGGTCCTTTAGCATTAAATAAGCATCTCATAGAGCTTGCCATCATGGCATCCCTCTCCTTTTTTCCCTACTGGCGCGAGTGCCAGCACATTTAGCAAATAACCATTTCCCCGCCTCTACTTGTTTAACTGCTTCCGATAGCTATCGGGATTGCCGTATAAATAATTGTAATTTATTTTTTAATTTTGGGTAAATCTTAAAAACATAAACGCTAAACCGGGTGCTATGTTGGTTCCATCCATGTCGCTTGAAGAAATAAGACGGGAAATACATAAAGATATTATTATTGTATGGCGTAAAGTGCGTTATACAGTTATTGACCTTAAAAAAGCCAACAAACCTATTGGCAACAGGCGTATTGTAAAGCTTCTTCCTTACCGGTCAACGCAGAAAAACACATGGCTTATTAAAATAGAAATTGATAAACAAGGAACCATGTTGAGCTTTCTTGTTTATTATTATAACAACAATGGTTTAGCAGCTATAGAGGTTTTTTTCAACTCGGCTATGATGATGTATTTTACCACTCATTTTTTTAAGCGCTATAATGAACGGCTGAACTTGAATTGTAAAACTACTGAAGAGCTGCTGCATGTATTTATGAATAACCATTATAGCTACAGGGTTCAGAAACTGGAACAACTGGACAGCGGGGTGCATAAAATTTTTGCGGTAACTGAAAAAGGTGTTGGGCTGGGCACACAGCTTACTGACAGGAATTTTATAAAGATGAATACTTTTATTACTAATAATATGCTGCAGGGCTCGCAGGTTGAATTACATGCAAAGCTAAAAGTGGAGCTTGATAAATATTTAACCGATATCCACCGGCTCGATTGATTTTTTCATCCCGCTCGCGCGGTTGGGCATAGTGTCCCGCTAAGCTTAACGTGGGCTGTGCTGCCAGCGGCAAGCTGCAAAACGTTAAATTTATAATTTGCGGGTTTTGGTTTACATTGCGCATTAATTTTAAAACATGCGGTTATCTTCCCTCACCCTTTGCTTATACCTGTTAAGCATCAGCGTTTTTGCCCAGCAAAAACCCAACATCGTTATTATCCTTACCGATGACCTTGATGCATTTATTACTCCTAAGTTTTTTCCTGAGCTGGTTCCGGTGGTTGACAGTCTGCAAAAAACAGGTATCAACTTTACCAATGGATTTACTCCTTTTTCGGTTTGTTGCCCCAGCCGTGCCGCTATGCTTTCGGGTAAAAATGCACACAAAACCAAAGTGCTGCGCAACATGCGCGAAAACGGTGGCTGGCCGGCATTTAAAGATGATGAACCCACTGCATTGCCTGCGCAACTTATAAAGGCAGGTTATCGCACGGCTATGCTCGGTAAATATCTGAACCGATATACCAGAGATGGTAATAAATTACCGCCTCTGCCTTATGGATGGACAGACGGAGCTGTAATGATTGACCACGACAGAGTACCTTATCGCGGACAGGAATATAATTTGCATGAGTGGAGCAAAGGCGCAAAAGTAAACGATACTTTGTGGGATTCGCCCAACAGAAAAATGCAGTATTACGGTAACACAGCCGATGATTACTCAACCGATGTAATTACCCGAAAGACAGTAAGCTTTATTAAGGATGCAGAAGCAGATGATAAGCAGCCATTTTTTCTTTATGTATGCCCTACCGCCCCGCATTTTCCTTTAAGAGCAGCCGAACGGTATGAGGCTAAAGCAAAGGAGCGTTGGCTGAATACCACTGTTCCGGTTTTTCCTAATTCGTTTAATGATTACGGAAAATATGCCACCGAAGCAGAAAAAGAAATACCCTTAGACAAGCCAACCTGGCTTAGAGATACCTGGCGCAAAAGAATGCGTCAGGAAGGCAAAGGACGGGGTTTTTACGCCCTTGCCTACCGGACAATTTTTCATAAAAAAATGCCGCGCGGTGTAACCGGATTTAATCATGGTTTCTGGTACGACCGTATGGGCTCCATGTATGCCATAAACGATCTGGTTAGTGAAACCATCAATGCCCTGAAAGCAAACGGAGAATGGAATAATACCTTATTGATTTTTACTTCTGATAATGGATTTCAGTTTGGTAATCATGGCTTGTATCATAAGTTCTCACCCTATGAAGAGGCAATAAAGGTTCCGCTTATCATTACAGCAGGCGACTCATTGCGTATGAAAGAAGGTGTTGAACTGAGCGAGTGGATAACCAATCTGGATTTTTTTCCTACCATTCTTGACCTGGCAGGAATTGATGTTGCAGATGATGTGGACGGCAAATCTATGGTTTCGTTAATTCAGCAAAACCCTGAAACAAAATATAACGCACGTGATTATTTTATTCTGGAATACCAGGGACCCGGAGCAGTTGATTCCAAATTTTTCGGGGCAAAAACATTAATTAAACGGATGGCTTCTTTTACTTCTGATAACCCAAGCTATAATGCTATAAGGATGATTATGGAGGTAGATGAATCGGGTATAAAAACCGAGAAAATATTTAAATACATAGAGTGGGAAAAAGAATATGGCATGGTAAAGTTTAAAAGCAAGCTTCAGAACAAAAATCCTGAACTAATGGCAAAGATAGAAGCAGGCAACAAGCGAATTCTGAAGAAAAAGGCCAGAGTAGAAGAAATAGAAACTGAACTCTATTGCATTACCGATGATCCATACGAAATGGATAACCTGCTTTACTATAAACCGGAACAATACAAACAAACAGCAGAGCAGATGCAGAAAAAGCTTTATGTTGAAATAGGAAAAAAATAACAACGTAATTCCTGTTGATCTTAATATTCAGGGCATGCCACCCATCAGCAAATTTATCCCACACGATTTGTACCGGGTGAAATCAACGTTTTTTTTATTTTTTATAATTTCGACCCGTTTATTTTCAAAAATAATTATCGGATTATGAAAAAGAATTTACTGTTGATTTCTCTATTGTTCTTAACTAATCATTTGTGCAAAGCCCAGAATAATATGGGTATTGGAACAATAAACCCTAATCCAACTTCTATACTGGATTTGTCTGCAAGTGATAAAGGATTGCTTATTCCCAGGCTAACAACAGGACAAAGGGTAGCTATAATTAATCCGGCTACTGGCCTGCTTGTATACGATATAACATCTAACACATTCTGGTATTTTAACGGAATAGTTTGGGTTGAGGCTCTGGGTCCGCAAGGTCCGGCAGGCCCAACAGGCCCCACAGGAGCAAATGGCACAACCGGATTAACAGGCCCAACAGGTCCTTCAGGGGCTAACGGAAGCACGGGTGCAATGGGCGCTACAGGCGCTACAGGTGCAACTGGTGCTACAGGTGTAGGAACAACAGGGCCTTCAGGTGCAACGGGCGCTACAGGCGCTACAGGTGCAACCGGTGTAGGAACAACAGGACCTTCAGGAGCTAACGGAACCACAGGTGCTACGGGCGCAACTGGTGCTACCGGTGTAGGAACAACAGGACCTTCAGGAGCTAACGGAAGTACAGGACCAACGGGCGCAACAGGTGCTACAGGTGTAGGAACAACAGGACCTTCAGGAGCTAACGGAAGTACAGGTGCAACGGGCGCTACAGGCGCAACAGGTGTAGGAACAACAGGGCCTTCAGGTGCTAACGGAAGTACAGGTGCAACGGGCGCTACAGGTGCTACCGGTGTAGGAACAACAGGGCCTTCAGGTGCTAACGGAAGTACAGGTGCAACAGGCGCAACCGGTGCAACGGGCGCTACAGGTGCAACCGGTGTAGGAACAACAGGGCCTTCAGGTGCTAATGGAAGCACAGGTGCAACAGGCGCTACAGGCGCAACTGGTGCAACCGGTGTAGGAACAACAGGACCTTCAGGTGCTAATGGAAGCACAGGTGCAACAGGCGCTACAGGAAATGACGGAATACAAGGCCCTACAGGGGCAACCGGAGCATCAGGAAGTGGAGTTAGTAATTATGTTTTAACACTTGGATATGGCAGTACCGATTTAGCTATCAACTCTACATACGTATCAGGGTTGTTCTGGAATTCACAGGCGCTTACTTTATTTAATGATCGTCCTTCACGAAGAGCAATTATTCCTAAATCCGGTCAGATTATTAGTGTACAGGTAATGGCAGCAGTAGCAGGTACTTTAGCAGGAGTATCAAATGATAATATTACCATAAAGGTGAGAAATGTTACTCAGTCAACAGAAGCAACTCTTACTACAACTTATGGTTTAAGTTCGGGCAACCTGTCAGGAGTATCAAGGCTTGATAATTTTATTTTGGGTACACCTCTTAATGTTACTGCAGGCGATCAAATACAAATCAGGCTGGATACACCCAATTGGATTACAGCACCTACACAGGTTAGTCAAATTTTTAATATATATATTGAATAAAATATAGTTTTATTTTTCAGGATTATTCCGGTTTTATATTTTAATCAATATTAACTCTATCATAAAAATCTTTAGCTCATGAATTCAGAAGAACTAAAAAATATACAGGCTCCTATTAAAGAAAAATACCGTGAGCAACCTGATGCTGCTATTGTAACCCTGAAAGCACAGGGCAAAATTGGCGAAGGTATTTCGTGTTCAGTTCAAACAGGTAAAGCCCTGGTAGAAGCAGGACTTCATCCTGCAACTGGAGGCAGCGGCATGCTTGCCTGTTCAGGAGATATGCTTCTTGAAGCATTGGTTGCCTGTGCCGGTGTAACCCTTAGTGCGGTATCCACTGCTATAGGAGTTGAAATCAGAGATGCTGCAGTTAAAGCAGAAGGTGATTTAGATTTCAGAGGAACCTTAGGCGTTTCAAAAGAAGCAGCTGTAGGATTTAAAGCAATACGTCTGTCATTTAGTTTAGATTCTGATGCTACAGAAGAGCAATTGCAAACTCTTGCAAAATTAACCGAACGATATTGTGTTGTTTACCAAACCCTGGCAAAAGGGGTTCCTATGGAAACCGTTTTTAGTAAGCAGGAAGTTCTTTAACGCTCTTCTATTTATCTTGCGCTGAATTAGAGTACACACATATGAAAAAACTACTGCTGCTGCACGGTGCTACCGGCTCATCACAACAGTTTCAGCAATTGGCTGCATTGCTCAGCAATGCATTTGAAATTCATACCCTTGATTTCTCGGGACATGGAGGCAAACCACTGCCTGCCGCTCCTTTCAGTATTGAATTATTCGCCAACGATGTACTTCATTGGATGGAAGAAAACAAGATAACAACCATTGATATCTTCGGCTACAGCATGGGTGGCTATGTGGCACTATACCTAGCAAAACATCATCCCGAAAAAGTTGATAAAATATTTACCCTTGCCACTAAATTCAACTGGCATCCCGAAGGAGCAGCCAGAGAAGCAGCCATGCTTAATCCCGAAAAAATTGCAGAGAAAGTTCCGGCCTTTGCAAAAGCATTGGAACAAAAACATGGAGAGAACTGGAAAGCCGTTTTGCAGAAAACGGCTGATATGATGATTAATCTGGGCAACTCCCCTGCCCTGCCATTAACATCACTTGCAGAAATTCAACACCCTGTTTTAATTTCTGTTGGTGATAAAGACAACATGGTAACACTGGAAGAAAGCATTGCCGCCTACCGTTCAATAAAAAACGGACAACTATTAGTATTACCTAAAACACAGCATCCGTTTGAAAAGGTAAATGCGGAAAGAATTGCAGAGGAAATAAAGAGCTATTTCTAGTATTCAACTCTGTAAACTAAACGTCATTGAGAACCCGTTTCCTGCGGGTGAAGCAATCTCCTTGATTGAAACAAAATCTTCCAGCATAAGCATTGAGCCGCCATGCAATTCATCTTTATCCTTTTGCGTTTTTCCTCTGCGTACTTTGCGGGCTGTTTACTCTGCGTTCTTTGCGGTTAAAGGCTGTTAACCTTTTTTCCCGTAAATCTTTATCTTTGCCCGAATACAAAAATGAAAACCATGTCCTGGACATTAGAAAAAATACTGGAAGTCTATAATACACCCTTGCTGGAGTTGATTTACAAAGCACAGCAGGTTCATCGTCAATACCACACGCCAAGCGAGGTGCAGGTGAGTTCATTGCTCTCCATCAAAACAGGCGGTTGTGCCGAAGATTGTGCTTATTGTCCGCAGGCAGCACGTTACCACACCGATATAAATGTGCACAAACTAATGACCAAAGAAGAAGTTGTAAGTGCAGCCACCAAAGCAAAAACAGCAGGTGCATCACGTCTGTGCATGGGTGCCGCATGGCGCGAAGTGCGCGACAACCGCGACTTTGACAACGTTCTGGAAATGGTAAAAAGCGTAAACGGCATGGGTATGGAAGTATGCTGCACACTGGGAATGTTGACTGAAGAGCAGGCACAAAAACTTGCCAATGCAGGATTGTATGCATACAACCACAACATTGATACATCAGAAGAAAACTACGAGAACATTATCACCACACGCACCTATAACGACCGCCTGCACACCATTGAAAACGTGCGCAAAGCCGGTGTAAGTGTTTGCTCAGGTGGAATTATAGGCATGGGCGAAAGTGTGGAAGACCGTGCAGGAATGTTGTTAACCCTTTCCAATCTTGATCCTCAACCGGAGTCAGTTCCTATCAATGCACTGGTTCCTGTTGCAGGTACACCGCTGGAAAACCAGCCACTTGTTCCCATCTGGGATATGGTGCGCATGGTGGCAACAGCACGCATTGTGATGCCAAAAACAACGGTGCGTCTATCTGCGGGAAGAACACGCATGTCGCTGGAAGGACAGGCACTGTGCTTCTTAGCCGGAGCAAGCTCCATTTTTGCAGGCGATAAATTATTGACCACCCCAAATCCCGATTTTAACGAGGATATGGAAATGTTCAAACTCTTTGGATTAACTCCGAAAGAAGCCTTTAAAGAAGTGGCACATGCACATTGATGAGCGCCTGAGCGCCTCACTGGATAAACGAATTGCTGAAAAAACCTTTCGCTCACTCACGCTTAAAAGCGGGTTAATTGACTTTTCATCTAATGACTATCTTGGTTTTGCACGTTCACCCGAACTTAAAAACAAGATAAAAGAATACGAAATTTCTGAAAGATATTATGCTAACGGTTCAACCGGTTCGCGCCTGTTGTCGGGTAATTCAGCGTTTGCAGAAGAACTGGAAAAATTTATTGCACACTATCATCATGCCGAAGCGGCTTTGTTGTTTAACTCCGGCTACAACGCTAATCTTGGTTTGTTTTCTGCGCTGGGCAGAAAAGGCGACACCATCATTTATGATGAACTCATCCATGCCTCTGTGCATGATGGCATGCGGCTTTCCAAAGCAGAATGCAAACCCTTTGCACATAATAACACGGTGCAATTGGAAGCACTTCTGAAAGGAACAACAGGACAGGTTTTTGTTGCCGTAGAATCAGTTTATTCAATGGACGGAGATTTTGCTCCACTGAAAGCAATTGCTGCGATTTGTAAAAAATATAACGCAAGTCTTATTGTAGATGAAGCCCATGCCACAGGCATTTTCGGCAAAAACGGTACAGGCAGCGTATGTGAATTAGGCCTGGAAAATGAAGTGTTTGCACGATTAATTACCTATGGCAAAGCAATGGGCTGCCATGGCGCAGCAGTTTTAGGAAGCACGTTGTTAAAGAATTACCTGATGAATTTTGCGCGCTCGTTTATTTACACAACAGCAGCGCCTCTAAATAATCTGTTTGCCATAAAAAGTGCCTATGATGCATTACAGCAATCAGAAGAACAAATTACCGCATTGAAAATAAACATCGGTTATTTTAAAAGCAGAATAAAAACTGTTGATGGAATAAACCTTCACGAAAGCTCCTCTCCTATTCAAAGCATTATTATTCCCGGGAATGAACGTGTACGGAACATTGCAGCACAAATACAATCAAAAGGCTTTGATGTGCGTCCGTTGGTAAGTCCAACCGTTCCGGCAGGACAGGAACGCATCAGAATTTGTCTGCATGCATTTAATACAGAAAAAGAAATAGAAGATTTGGTTTCAGCAATTCAATCAGCATTATAATGAGAAAGATATTTGTCAGCGGAATTGGAACAGGTATTGGCAAAACACTTATTGCCGCTTTGCTTACCGAAAAACTGAAAGCCGATTACTGGAAACCGGTGCAGGCGGGAAACCTTGATGATACAGACACCGATTTTGTAAAACGGTTGGTTTCAAATACACAATCTGTTTTTCACCCCGAGGCATATAGACTAACAGCACCCATGTCGCCCCACGCTGCAGCTGAAATTGATGGTGTAGAAATAAAGCTGAGTGATTTTAAAATCCCTGAAACCACTAACAATTTAGTAATTGAAGGTGCAGGAGGCTTGTTGGTTCCGCTTTCAAATGAATTGTTGATTATAGATTTTATAACCCATATAAATGCAGAAGTAGTTCTTGTTTCGCAGAACTACTTAGGCAGTATCAATCACACGCTGCTGTCGGCAGAGGCGTTGAAATCAAGAAATATAAACGTAACGGGAATTGTATTTAATGGCGAAACTTATCCGCAGGGTGAGCAGATAATACTGCAGCGTACCGGACTTCGGTGTTTGGCTAGAGTGCCGCAGATGTATAATATTTCGCGAGAGAGCATAAAACAGTTAGCTGAGGTTTTGGAATTCTGATTCCTGTTTTACATACCGGTCTGGTCGGTTGTGATAATTGCACTGGTTCCAACTAATATTGAAGCAGCAACTAGGATGGTAGAGATGGTAGCAATCATGGTGTTTCTTTTTTAAGAGTTTATAATTGATTGTTTTAAAAATTACATTCCGGTCTGGTCTGTTGTGATAATTGCACTGGTTCCAACTAATATTGAAGCAGCAACTAGGATGGTAGAGATGGTAGCGATCATGGTGTTTGTTTTTTAAGAGTTTATAATTGATTGTTTTAAAAATTACATACCGGTTTGGTCTGTTGTGATAATTGCACTGGTTCCAACTAATATTGAAGCAGCAACTAGGATGGTAGAGATGGTAGCGATCATGGTGTTTGTTTTTTAAGAGTTATTAATTGATTGTTTTAAAAATTACATACCGGTTTGGTCTGTTGTGATAATTGCGCTGGTTCCAACTAATATTGAAGCAGCTACTAGGATGGTGGAGATTGTTGCGATCATGGTGTTTGTTTTTTAAAAGGTTTGTAAAAATTTAATTGGGTGCTTTTAGTTTTTTAGTTGCACTTTAGTTTGGTCGTTTATCGAATAGCATGTAAATTGTAGCCGACTATTCAGAAAATTTTACTATAGTGAAACAACGCTAAAACCCGCGATGAGAGAGGAAACCCTGCAACATCTGAAACACATAATAAACGCACTCAATAAAAATGAGAAAGATGTTCTTGTTGACTATATCAAGGCATTTGACACGCGCTCGGGCGGCTACAAGCCGAAGACTCTTATCATTTTAGACTTGTTGTTAAAAAACGATGATTTGTCGAAAGTGAATAAGTATTTGAAGAAGAAATTCGGGGCTAAGTCGGAAGACGCGCTGCGGATGATGATGTACCGACTGAAAGAAAAAATAGGAGAAAGTTTACTGCTTGATGTAAACATTATGCGCGAAGGCGCTTATGATGAAGTTTCGCAGGCAAGGGCAATTATTGCGAGGAAAAAAATTATTGCACTTATTTATATCTCACGAGGTATACCTCAGGAAACACTTGATATCTGGGATAAAATTATTACACTGGCAAAGAAGTTTGAGTTTTATAATGAATTAATAGAAGCGCTGATGTATAAGCAGCAACACCTTGGAATAAGGCAGGGAAAAAAAGTTTATAATAAATTCACTGATGAAATAAATTTTTATGAAGTAAGCCGCATTGCGGTGAACAATGCAGTAAAGTCATTTTATGAAGTATCCATGAATTATGGCTTTAAAGGATTGAACAGAAATGTCCCTGATCCTGCTTACATTACTTTTCTGGAAGAAAAATTATCATTGCTAAGGAAAGATTTTGAAAATACATCCTCAGCTTTGGTAGGTTACTATTATTACCTTATAAGTATTGAGTATAATCAGGTGTTACGTTTTGGAAAACGTGCCAGCGAATTTTGTAATTATCTTGTGGAGCTGGTAAAAAACAATCCTTCCATCAATTTAAAAATTCGTTTGGGCACTGCCTACCTTAATTACAGCCAGAACGAACTATTCAATTATGAATTCAGTACTGCGCTTGAAAATGCAAAGTTAGGAACCCAATGTTTTAAAACCGGCTCCTTTAATTATAACAACGGACTTGAACTTGAATTCTGGGCAAATTTTTATCATGGAAAGGTGAATGATGCTGCAACCGTAATGGAAACGTTGATAAAAAGCGCCAAAACCGAACGCAACGAATTTGAACTGGCAAAAAGAAACTACCTTCTTGCCTGCACCTATTTTGCACAAAAACAATTTATCAAAGCAAATCGCACAATTCAATTCACTTCATCTGCAGAGAAAGATAAAGAAGGATGGAATATCGGCATCAGGATATTCAATATCATGAATACAATAGAAAATGCGCAGTTTGACCAAGCCGATTTACTGATCATGAATTTGCGACAATTTATTAAAGAAGCATTGAAACTGAAGTTTGTTCCTGAACGGGACAAAATTATTCTTGATATTTTGCTTGAACTCCGTAAACAGGGATATGATTTTGAAAAAGTATTTAAAACAAAACACCAGCAACTGGAACAACTTGCAAATCCCAAAGGCAATCGTATTTGGGAAATTCAATCACCTGAATTAATAGTATTCCACCGCTGGGTGGCTGCAAAAGCAAAAGAAAAGTTTTATCAACCAGTGTATTCTGTTAAAGTTGTAAATAGCCTCGAGTAGTTAATTACACTCACACTCCTGCCCCTCTTTTGTTATAGTATTTAGCAACACAACAGTATCACAAAGTGAGAAATTCATCTTTATTTTATCGCCATTAATTTCCAGTAAATATAATTTGCAAGGCTTCTCATGTACATTGCTTTTATTAAAATTCACTTCTGCTTTTTTAATAATTGAAGAAATGCTGTCTTTGTTCAGATTCAAACAAGCAAACTGACAAATGGCTTTTTCCGAAATAACTGCCTTTCTTTCTATAATTTCAGTTTTTACACGCTCTCCCGGCATCCAGAAATCAAAACTTCTTCCACGCATCAAGAGAAAATAAATAAAAATTGCACCAATGGTGAAACCAATTATATAATAGAAAAAACGTTTAGCCAATTGCGAAAAAATTAAAACGCAGCCATCAGCAACTCAATGTCCTTGTAAGGAATCTTATAGGTGTCGCCAAGGAATTTGTTGGTGAGAATACCATTGTATAGATAAATACCGTGGCGCAACCCCGGATTATTACGAATCATATTTTTCATACCACCACTATCGCCAACATTAAGCAACATAGGAGCGAAAATATTACTTAACGCCTGTGAAGCGGTTTGTGCAACACGCGATGCAATATTAGGAACGCAGTAATGAGTTACTCCGTGTTTAATGAAAACAGGATCAGCATGGCTGGTAACACGTGATGTTTCAAAGCAGCCGCCCTGATCAATACACACATCAATAACAACTGACCCTTCCTGCATATCACTAACCATTTGTTCGGTTACAAGGCAAGGTGTTTTTCCTGATTTTGAACGAATAGCTCCAATAACCACATCGGCACGCATCAAGGCTTTTGCAAGAATTTTAGGTTGAATAATAGAAGTATATATTCTTCTGCCAATATCGTTTTGCAAACGGGACAATTTGAAAATATGATTATCAAAAACCTTTACGTTAGCACCCAATCCTAATGCTGCACGTGCTGCTGATTCCCCAACCGTTCCTGCTCCAATGATTACAACTTCAGTTGGTGGAATTCCACTTATTCCGCCCAGCAACATTCCTCTTCCTTCATTTACATTACTCAGATATTCTGCTGCAATCAATACAGCTGTGCTACCTGCAATTTCGCTCATTGTGCGAACAAATGGATAAATGCCGGCTTTATCTTTTACATAATCGTAAGCAACCGCACTGGCTTTTTTTGCCATTAATTGTTTTAAAAAATTCTCGGGCTGAATAGTCAATTGCAGAGCTGAAAATAAAGTCTGACGCGGCTGCATGATTTCAATTTCTTCCAATGATGGAGGAGCAACTTTCAACACAATATCTGCTTTATAAACTTCTTTTATATCATAAGCAATCTGCGCTCCTGCTTCACTATAATCCTTGTCTGTAAAGTTTGCGCCTTTACCCGCATTAGTTTCAATAACAATTTTATGACCGTTAGCAACCAACAACTGAACAGCATCAGGCACAAGCGGGACACGGTTTTCCTGAAAATGTGTTTCCTTGGGAATGCCGATATAAAGCTCTTCCTGCTTACGTCCTACTTCAAGCATCTCTTCCTGCGGCATCAATCCTGCCGAAGTAAGCGTGAAAAAACCGCTGCGTTTTTGTTCAATCATTTTATATTCTGTTTGTGTGAAGCTTTTATGGTTCTTGTGTCGTTATCAACTGTAATTTCAACTTGCACATATTCTTCAGGCAAGAGACTTTCAACTATTGCCGGCCATTCAATAAAGCAAAAGTTATTGCTGAAGAAATAATCTGCACAGCCAGTATCTTCAGCTTCTGATTTGGATTTTAACCGGTAGAAATCAAAATGATAAACAGGAGTATTTATCTTGCTACGGTATTCGTTGATAATAGAAAACGTTGGACTGTTTACCAAATCTATTACACCAAGTTGCTGGCAAATAGCTTTTATAAAGGTTGTTTTCCCTGCGCCAAGGTTACCTGAAAAGGTAATGACCTTTGTTTCACCGCAGAAAGTAAGCAATTCCTTAGCAGCATTGCCCAGGTCTGCTGGACTTTCAGAAAGTATGGAAATTGATTTTTGAGTAGAAATTGTTGTCACTTCCTGTAGAAAGGTTATAAATCAATACTACACAAACTTACTGATTTTTCACCAAATTCTTAGAATATATCATTCTAAGACTACTAACTTTTCACTAAAAACTTGTCCTGAAACTTTAATATTAATCAGATAAACGCCTGCTGATAAACTATTTGCATCAAGGTCAACAGATGATTTTACTAAACCGCTTGACTTAAGTTGTGTTTCTGAATAAACCACTCTTCCAGTAATATCAGTTAAAGTATGAGTTACAACCTCAGGCGTTAATAATTGATAGGAAAAGTTCACTCTTCCATTTGCCGGATTTGGAAAAACTGACAAATGAGTAAGGCTAAACTTTTCTTCAACACTTAGTACTGAAGGTGACATTATCCAATTAGTTATGCTTGTATCTAAAGGACTAACCGGACTTAGACAATGGCGAACCCAATGTCCTGATTCATCAATTAGGAATTTATTAAAATTCCATGCAACTGAAGCATCCGCAACCCCATTTAAATCTGCACGCTGAAGCCATTTATAAACCGGAGCAGTATCTGCAGAAACAGTGGCTATTTTAGACATCATTTGAAAGGTCACATTATAGCCTTCGCAAAAATGTTCAATAGTAGAATCTAAACCTGGTTCCTGATTGCTGAAATCGTTACAAGGAAAACCTATGATTTCAAAATCATATTGCTGATAGTTTTCATACAATGTTTCAAGATCAGTATATTGATGAGTAAAACCACATAAACTTGCTGTGTTTACGACCATTACTTTCTTGCCATAAAAAATGGAGAAATCGATTGTGTCACCTTGAATTGTTGCAGCAGAATAATCGTGAAAAGTGTTTAGTGTTTGAGCTGAAATAAAAATTGAACCTGTTAAGAATACAATTAGAAGTAGTGACTTTTTCATATGTTATTTTTTTCAAAGATATAGAAAAATAGGGAACCAAACCTATCTGTAATACTTATGTGTTAATATATTGTGGATAAAATATCTGGGAATTATACTGGCTTTTACTTAATATTGATTTCGATTAATACAAATAATCGGATGCGAAAACAACCAGTGTTGAACGAGTTAAGTAAGCTGCAGCATTACATCAAGCGCTTTTGCCCGGAGCTTGCTAATGTTAAGTTCAGCAATAAACGATACGAAGATTTGTCGGATAAGGAACAGAAAAAACTGATTGAACAATACATCAGTAATATCCGGTCTTTAGCCTCAGAAGACAACTGGACCAATTGATTCAGTAACCTAAATACATATTCTATCGTTTAGTTGCTAAATTCATTATTGAATGAGGCAATTTGTCATAACACAAGGTATTACTGAAAAGCAGGAGGAATCCTTTTACCTCTATCTGCGTGATATTGCAAAAGAAGATATTCTAAGCACCGAACAAGAAGTACAACTTGCCCTGCGTATTAAGAACGGAGACAAAGCCGCTCTTGAGAAACTAACCCGCGCCAACCTGAAATTTGTGGTGAGCGTAGCAAAACAATACCAACATCGTGGTCTTACGCTTCCTGACCTGATTAATGAAGGAAATCTGGGACTTATACTGGCTGCGCAAAAATTTGACAGCTCAAAAGGATTCCGCTTCATAACCTATGCGGTTTGGTGGATACGCCAAAGTATTATCAGCGCTATTTCAGAAAAATCAAGAGCAATAAAAATCCCACGCAAACAGGTTGATACTCTGAATAAGATTCGAAATGCCATGCGTTTACTTGAACAAAAACTGGAGCGTGAGCCTTCATTAGAAGAACTTTCAGAACATCTTGGTCTGCCTGAAGAAAAGATAGCTGCATTGCTTAGCGTTAACAGACCAGTTGAATCTGTTGACAATAATTTTGGTGAGGATTCTGAGTTCAGTCTAAAAGACATAATATCAAACCCCGACAACGATTTATCTGACAGCAACCTGATTGATGAATCACTGAAAGAAGAAATAAGACGCTCACTTTCAAAATTAGATATAAAAGAACGTGAAGTCCTTCAATTCTATTACGGTTTAGGTGCTGTAAAAGGTATGGACCTTGAAGAGATTGCAAAGGAAATGAACCTTAGTACTGAGCGTATCCGACAAATAAAGGAACGAGCAATAAGACGTTTACGACTTAGCACAAGAGGCATGAATCTTCGTAATTTCCAGAATTAATTTATCGAAAACGTCATGCTGAACTTGTTTCAGCATCTTTAAAATGAGACCCTGAAACAAGTTCAGGGTGACGAATACTAAAACTCCGGAAATTCATCAGGGTCAGCATCGTGCATGATGCTATAAACAGCTTCCACCACATCTTCCACACCAGGTTTTGAGAAATAGTCACCATCACTGCCATAGGCAGGACGGTGAGGTTTTGCACTTAGTGTTTTAGGTTCTGAATCCAAATATTGCCATGCTTGTTGTCCTTCAATTACTTGCTGCATCATATAAGCAGAAGCACCTCCTGGTACATCTTCATCCAAAAACAAAACACGATTGGTTTTCTTAATCGACCCAACAATAGTTTTATTTACATCAAATGGCAATAAGGTTTGCACATCAATCAGTTCAACAGAAATGCCAAGTTCTTTTAGTTGGCTCACTGCTTCCTGTGCAATGCGGCAGCATGAACCATAGGTTACCAGGGTAACATCTGTTCCTTCTGATAGAACTTCAGGTATTCCAAGAGGCGTTCTGAACTCACCAATATTATCAGGAAGTTTTTCTTTTGTGCGATAGCCGTTAAGCGGCTCAATTATAATCGCAGGGTCATCAGCAGCCAGCATAGTGTTATAAAAACCTGCAGCCTGTGTCATGTTACGTGGAACGAGTACATAAATCCCGCGAAGAGAATTAATAATCATTCCCATAGGTGAGCCGCTGTGCCAGATACCTTCGAGCCTGTGACCGC
>CANJWH010000073.1 GCA_947478465.1 Bacteroidota bacterium | reverse complement strand
GTTGCAGGAACATTGATGATTGAGCCAACAGAAAGTGAATCGAAAGAAGAACTTGACCGTTTTTGCGAAGCCATGATCTCCATCAAAAAAGAGATTGATGAAATAGCTTCAGGCAAAGCGGATATCAATGATAACGTTCTAAAAAATTCGCCTCACACAGCAAAAGAAGTAGTGAGTGATAACTGGCAACATTCTTATTCCAGAAACAAAGCAGCTTATCCGTTAAAATGGATTGCCGATAATAAGTTCTGGCCACCAGTAAGCCGGGTTGACAATGCTTATGGCGACAGAAATTTAGTTTGTGCCTGCTTGCCGATTGAAGAATATATGACTGAGGAACAGGCAGTATAAAATTTGATTGCATCATTGTTAAAAAATAGTTTGAAGTTATAAAAAATGTTAATTTTGCATTAAATAATTCACACAATCTATAAACCTTAATTTTAAAAAATGAAAAAACTTTACACACTTGCATTAGCTCTTGGAATTGCAGGAATGGCAAATGCACAAAAAATTTCAACCACTGTTCCTTTAAACAACCGTCTTGACCGCACAACATCGGGTGTAAGAACACCAACGGATACACTTGGTTTAGATGCTTTCTTCCGAGGTACACCAACTCTTAACACATCACAAGGTGGTGGTTATGTAAATGGTAACAATGGTTATGAAGATAAACAAAAAGCACAGGTTTACCTACTTTCAACAGGAACTTTAATTGAAGAAGTTATTTTCTGGTTTGGAGGGAAAGAAAATACTTCTGGCAACTCTAACTCTAAAGTTGTAGCTAAAGTTTACGCAGCTGACGGAACAGGAACTACAACTGCAGGCGCAGGACAAGCTGGCGCTCCTGGAACAGTTCTTGCATCGGTAGATGTATTTGTGACTGACATTGATACAGCTGGAAATTTTACAGTTGCTGCTCTGCCTTCTCCACTCTTTGTTGGGGCTGATTTTGCTGTTGGTTTTGATGTTACTACACTTGCTCCGGGAGATACAGTTGGGTTAGTTGCAACTGCTGATGGGGATGCCGGACAAACAGAATTAGCCTGGGAACAGTGGAGCGATAATGCATGGCACACTCTTTTTGAAGCATGGCCATTAGATATTGATTTGGCAATCTGGCCTGTAGTTGATAACAACTCTGCAAGTATTGATGACGAAGGTTTCTTTGACGGAATCAAATTAGGTCAAAGCCAGCCAAACCCTGCAGGTTCTGAAACTACAATTCAATATGAGTTGCAGAACAATGCAAGCGTTACTTTTGAAATGTATGATGTAACAGGCAAAAAAGTTCTTTCAATGAACGAAGGCGCTCAGAACAAAGGGAAACACAGTATAAACCTTACAACTGAAAAAATTGCAAGCGGAACATACTACTACTCTTTGAAAGCTGACAACAACAGAATTACCAAAAAACTGGTTGTAGCTAAATAATCAAGGCGAACCAATAGCTGAAAAGTCCTCACGCCTTAAAAACGTGAGGACTTTTTATTTGAGATAAAAAAATCATTACTTTTAACCCTACAAAATTTTAACTTAAAACAACTACTAAATGAAAAAAATCTTTACCTCAATCAGTTTTATTATTACTGCTGTCTTCTCTGGCTTTGCTCAGAACGACACGCTTTTATTTGAAAATTTTCAAGCAGACACATTGTTTCAAATTACTGTTGGATTTCCAACAGAAGAAAATCTGTACCCTAATTGGGTAAATTATGATTTAGATGGTCTGGCCGACCAAAGCGGAGGTACAACAGCAAGACCTGATGAATGGTTTCCTGTATATGCATTTGCAGTTGCTGATTCTTTTTACATGCCTGGTGTTTATACAGATTCGCTGAACGTTGCTATGGCTAGCAATTCATGGACCGGTGATGCATCAACCCCCGTTGCCAATTATTTAGTAACGCCTAAAATATTTATTAGTGATGGTCAGGCAATTCTAAGATGGAAATCGGCACCGTTTCAAACACCGCGTTACCTTGATGGTTATGCTGTTGTTGTTTCTACTACAGGTAATGAAGATTATCAATTTACTGATACTATAGCAAGTTTTGCTGAGTTTCTGGATGCAACAAACTTAGATGATACAACAACATACACATATTCATCAGGTTGGAGACATACCTTGCTTGAAGATAATGGTGGTGACATCTTACGTTACAGAGGAATTTTGCAGGAATGGGAAGTTTCTCTGGCAGCTTATGCCGGTATGAGTATTCATATTGCATTTATCCATAATTCACATGATGACAACCTGATTTCAATTGATGATGTTCTTGTTCTTGGAACAGGTAATGTTGGTATCAACGATAAAGTTGCAAACGAATTGACTTTAGCACTTAACCCAAACCCTGCAAAAGATATTATGCAGGTTAATTATTATCTGAATAATACTTCTTCAATAACAAGCACTGTTTATGATATTAACGGAAAACTTGTTGACTCAAAACACAGAGGAATGCAGTTAGCCGGAAATCAGCAATTCAGTTACAACACAACTAACCTTGAGGCTGGTTCTTATTTCTTTACTCTTGATACAGGCAAAGAAAAAATAACTCAGAAATTTGTTGTTATTAAATAATTACAGATTTCATTAAATAAAAAAGGGGACAAGATTTTGTCCCCTTTTTTATTGTTGTTAACTCAAACTATTTCTTTACAAACCTCAGATTTTCTGTAAAAGATTTTCCTGAAACTCTGCAGAAATAAATTCCGGAAGTAAATGATTCTGTGTTAAGTATTATGTGTTTCAATGCTGGTGATGTATATGATTCATGAGTTGAATAAACCTCTCTTCCCGAAACATCAATAATTGAAATATCAATTGTTTCGTTATCCGCTCCTGCAAAATCCAAAGTAATTGTTTCGTCAGCAGGATTTGGAAAAAGATTAATTCTGTGGTTTAAGTTTTCAGTAATTCCACTAGGATTAAATGTTATCAGAAAACTCATATCAAGATGATAGAAACCGGCATTCCATGCAGTACCCGGAATGTAGTTTCCATTCCAGCCATTAGTGTTGATGTTATACCTTACATCAGTAGTGGCACACAATTGATTGTTATAATACATAGGCTCTAAATTGAAATCATTATCTCTGTATTCATAAACAACAAAAGCATTTCGTTGAACTGTAGGTGGTGGAACTACATATACATCAATAGTATCATTAGTATTATAGGGATTTCCGGGAATGTAGGTTATAGTAGCAGCTACTTTTTCATTAGCATTTACAGGAATATTTACAGGGAATTTCAAGAAACCCTGCGTTGTTGAAATGGTATCATCATTTGTAAGCAGGTAAGTATACTCCTGACTGAAATTTGCACCTGTTCTTGATTGATAATCGTAATCAACCGTAGCATAAGATGCACCCGAAGTCCATCCCGGGTCAGGTTGAAAAGATATGTTGCTATTGTCATAAACCTGAACCTTTATTGTATCAGGCGCTGAATCCTGAAAACGAAAATAACGGTAGAAGAACCCGATTGAATCTAATGTGTAAGGTGTGAATTGATTTACTTCCGGACTTAAAACAGAAAATAATGGACTTACAGGATCAAAAACCTGACCCAATGAATGTTTCCAGGGAGATCCAAGTCCGTCACTAAATTCTACTAATACTGTTGAATCGGGAAAAAGAAAGTTTCTAAAATAACTCACATCTCCTCCCTGATCCTGGGCAATTTGATAAATATCCTCACCGTAATTGAACCAGGTAGAGACATCTCCACCGTTGACAGAATTAGAAGAGGGGTTGCGCTCAAACTCAACAGGATTTTCACCCTTAGTGATTTGAATACTTTGTGCCCTCACTTGCACACTCATCATAATGAGTAAAAGTGATGTCAGAAAAATGTCTGATAGTTTTTTTAGTTGTAAATGTTTTTTCATGTTGTTGGTTTTAAGGTTATAACTAATTGTAAAGGTCATTAAAAAAAATCATTTGACAATTTTGCAAATTCATGATTTAACAATTTTTAAAAAAACTGTTTTAACTTCGGGACGATATGCTCGATGCTCTGAAACAATTTGACAAAGAACTTTTTCTTCTAATCAACGGCTTCCATTCAGAAAGCATTGACTCTGTTATGGTTTTTGTAAGCGGACGATTTTCATGGATTCCGCTTTATGTATTCCTGCTCTACCTTATGATTCGTGCATTTCAGAAAAATATTTTCTACATCATTGTTGCGGTTATTCTGCTAATAACATTGAGCGATCAGGGAAGTGTCATACTTTTTAAAAATGTATTTCAGCGCTTGCGTCCTTGTCATGATGAATCAATAAAACAACTTGTACATTTAATAGATGGAAGCTGTGGAGGACAATTTGGATTTATTTCTTCTCACGCTGCCAACACTATGGCGCTTTCTGTTTTTGTGTTTCTGCTCTTGAAAAACAATTTTGGAAATAAAACTCTTTATATTTTTCTTTACCCGCTTATTGTGGGTTACAGCCGGATTTATCTTGGAACCCACTATCCAGGAGATGTTATATGTGGAATGCTTTTCGGAGGAATTTTGGGGTGTTCAATAGCATTATTAACTCTGCGAATAATACCAAAAAATGATACTAAATGATTGAAATTTTAGCTGTATTTATAGGAGGAGGATTAGGATGTCTTGCTCGGTTTGGAGTGTCAAATGCAATAACAATACTAATCAGTTCAAGTTTGCCTGTTGCTACACTGGTTTCCAATATTACAAGCTGCCTGATTTTTGGTGCAGGTTTTTATTTTTTTCCTGAAAAGATGGCAGAGAATTCGACCTTCAGATTATTGCTGATAACCGGTTTTTGCGGAGGATTCAGCACCTTCTCAACTTTCAGTTTTGAAACACTTGAACTGTTCCGAAACGGAAATATTTTTTATGGAATAGCCAACATTTCTGTGAGCATAATTTTATGTTCAGCTATTCTATATTTTTTCGTTTCTGAAAAAATTCTTCGTTAATCGTAAAGTTCAAATTTTATCTCTTTGCGATCGTAACCCATTTTTTGAAGTGTATCGCGTGCCTGCATAATCATATCTTTCCAACCGCAGAGATAAAAAACAGCGGGTTGTTTGTTTGCATACAACCGTTCATAAACACCATGAACATAGCCTTTCTCACCTTCCCAGGTATCGGATAATCGCGAAAGAACCGGGTAATAATTAAAATCAGGATATTCAGCGGCTAACTCTTCAAACTCTTTGCGATATAGAATATCTTTTTCAAAACGACAGCCAAAAATCAGGTTTACCTTTTTGTCTTTTAGTGTTCCTTTCTGACGTAAATCCATTAACATGGAACGGAAAGGTGCGATTCCGGTTCCAGTGCATATAAAACAGATTTCCTTTTCTGAATGTTCACCCAAAGTAAATTTACCCAGAGGTTTTGAGCATTTAACCTTTGTTCCGGGTTTTATAGTCTGTTCATTAAACAAATAATTAGTCCCCAAACCATCAGGTTTTAATACTACAACCAACTCAAATTCATTATGATTATTTGGGTGTGATGCTATGGAATAGCTGCGGTTATTGATTTTTGCGTTGAGTGGCAAATCAAGCATAACAAACTGTCCTGCTTTGAAAGTAAAATTCTGGTGCCCAGTAACTCTAAAGAAAAAACGTTTAACCGAATCGGTTTCGTCTAAGATTTCGATTATCTCTGAATCGAAAAATTCATATGCCATTTTCAATTATTTTGAATGGCAAAAATGCTAAGAAAAAAATGATTTAAATGAAAAATTTATTTCTAAGTTATTAAGAAAAAAAGGGCCTAGGAAAGGACTTTAAGCCTCAGTTGGCCACCTCCTGCTGAGCAATTTGCTCTTACTGAAACATATTTTGAAATAATCATTTGCCCTTCGTCATAATTTTGCCATACTTCAAATTCGCCTTTTTTAATTTGCAAATTTACACGGGCACAAGGAGTTTGATTGTCTGTAACAATGATGCTGCACGGAGCTGATTCATTAGAAAAGAAAACTTCTTTTTCAGTTCCGTAAGTGTTTCCATTTCCGGTTTCTATTGTGAAGGTATCTGTCAGCACTTCGTTGTATTCCATTGTCATGGTCAGAAATCTTTGTGAGTTAAATATTAATTAAGCTACTTTTTCGTATTGGTATTCGTAGTTATTGTAAGAAGCCAGGTTGTAAACCACTCCGTACTCAGTTGACATTCTAACTTTAGAAGAAGTGTCGCAGTTGCTGTAAGCATATTCAACTTCATCCCAAATGTCTCTCAACAACTCATCAATAATCTGGCGAAGTGAACCTGCAGCATTTTGATTCTGGCCGCACTCGATTTCATTGTTCAGTTTAGTGATGAATGGTTTCAGATATTTCATCATGTCTGATGAGAACGCCAGGTTTTCTTTTGGAGTAGTTACCGCTTTCTGGTAAGCAACTTTAAGAGCTTGTAATCTTTCAGCGTCTGTGTTTGGTAATTTTCTGAGTTCCATAATGTGAAGTTTTAAATGTTTACTTGTTTTTCAGAAACCGTTTCGTTGATTTCTGAACCAAAAGTAGCCCCACTATAATGGTATGACAAGGAAGGATAGCCCCTAAATATGACAAGGACTTTTATCGTGTATTAACAATCAAAATATTGAAACACAGCAACTTAATTACAGTTACTATGTACCACTATTGACACGGATAAAGGTTATTTATCCGCTATTATTTATTCTTCAGAAGCTGATTTTTCAGATTCTGACATTCCACATTTTCAAATCCGGGTTAACTTTTGGTTTCTCCCGGTTGAGAAGTTTTTACTTCTCGTTAGTTTCCCAGATTATTCCTGTTGTGCTAACACCATTTGATTTTGCAATGGTTACAGCTTGGTCTTGGGTGATAGTTTTTGACTGAGTTGAAGTTATTAAATTCAGACTTAATAAGATTGCGAGTAAAGTTGCCATGATTTTTAAATTTTTTAGGTTAATTAGTTGATTAACAATTATTTTTCGTTAGTTTCCCAGATAATTCCTGTTGTACTAACACCGTTTGCTTTTGCAATGGTTACAGCTTGGTCTTGGGTGATTGTTTTAGTTTGTGCTGAAGTGATTAAGTTCAGGCTTAACAGAATTGCGAGTAAAGTTGCCATGGTTTTTTTGTTTTTAGGTTAGTTATTGATTTCGATTAATTATTGTTTTTTGTAGTCTTATAAAATTTTAGTTTCGATTAACCTGTGTTTCTCTTCGACTAAATTTTGACCAAATATATGGTAGCGAGGGGGCATTTGTCAAGTAGTTGGTCGAAATTGTCATGTTATTTTTTTTAACTTGCTGATTTTCAATAAGAATAATTTCGATTGTTTTTTTAGTTTGTGCAGACGAAGGCGCCTATAAAACAGACAAACTTGGGTTATTCTTCGACTAATTTTGTGATTAGCTGAGTTGAGATTATAAACAATCACCATTTAAAAAATAGGCTTAATGAAACACCAAAAGATTGATTATAATAGCTAAGATTGAAGCCGAATGAAGCAACTTTTGCCATTAGTTAAAGCATTGAGACCAGGTGAAATACGCCTTATCAAACACTTTTTAAAACTTGAAAGCAATGCAGAAGAGAAGAAAAGATCTGAATTATTTGATTTAATTTTATCAGGAAAGGTGCAAACCGATCAAAAAGCATTAAAAAAGCTTTATAAAACCGGTAAAAACAATTCGGCCTATTCACACCTAAAAGAAAGACTTAGAAAGGATGTGCTTAATATCCTTTTTCTTCAAGATGCTTCAAAAAAGTTCAGCACTAAGTATGCAAATGCCGAGTTTGAGTGCCGGAGAAACTATATTCAGGCAGATATATTAATTGCACGCGGAGCATATTTGCCTGCAATAAAAATACTGGAAAGAAATATTCAACTTGCTGATAAGTATGAACTTGCAGCAGAAAAAACGCTTACTCAGCAATTGGCAAGAACAATGACCCACAGGATTAAAAGTGAGAAAAAACTGGAGGATTATAATACAAGCATCCGGAAAAGTCTTGAATTAATGACCGGATTAAACCGAATGGAGGAGATAACACACTATTTCAGTTACCCTCAGCTGTTTAAGGCGAATAAAATGGTTAATCAGCCCGAATTTAAAATCAATGCTATTCAGGAACTGAAAGGTCTTTACGAAAAAACCAATTCGCCAAAAATCGGATTTTGGTACCATGCTACAATGGGCGACTATTATACGCTGAACAGAAAAAATGCAGAAGCACTTGAAAATTATCTGCAGTTTTTGAAACTAATCGAAAAAAGCCCATCCATTAATTCTCAAGCTAATCTTGCGGGTGCCAATATGAATATTTCAAGTAATCTGATTTCTTTAATGCGCTATGATGAGTCAGTTGAATATGCAAAAATTGCAGTCCGTTCTTTCCGTAAAGGTGGGGTCAACCAATTTATGGCAATGGAAAACTTGTTTTTCGCCTATTTCAGGAATAATAGCTTTGAGACTGCCGAAGATATCTTGAAAAAGGTATTTGAGCATCCTGCAATTAAAGCAAATGCTTTTTATCCTGCAAAATGGTTATATCTCAGGGCTTGCTTAGAGTTTTCAAATGGCGAATTCAGCAAATCATTAAAGACACTGAACGAAAGTTCGGAGTTGAATAAAGATAAATCAGGCTGGTTACTCGGCTTAAGAATGCTTGAATTATTGATTATGGTTGAGATCGGAGATTTTGAATGGTTCGATTTCAAACTGGAAAACTTCCGAAAACTGCTGCAAAGACAAAAAGAAGAAAATGTTCAACGAAGCAAAGTTATTTTCAACGTGCTGAAAACTTTATCAAAAATGGACTTTGATTATTTTGACACCTTTGAAAAAGAAAATAAAAATATCCAACTACTAGAAGAAGCGGAGACTGAATTACAGTGGGACCCGAAAGGATTTGAGGTAATCAGATTTGATGACTGGATTAAGTCAAAGGTTGATTAAGCTACTTTTTTCAATACACCTTCTAATCTTCCCATCATTTGGTCATCAAAATCCAAATGCGTAACCATTCGAATAACCTGATTATCCAAAGAAATTACTTTTATATTATTTTCTAAAAGTTTCTGCTGGAAATCTACTCCCGAAAAATTATCAGCAAGACGAAAATATATAATATTGGTTTCAGGCTCCATTACCTCAACTACATAAGGGAAAGCCTTTAAAATTGTTGAAAGTTTTTTTGCACGTAAATGGTCTTCTTTAAGTCGTATAATATTATTATCCAGTGCATAAATTCCAGCTGCAGCAAGGTATCCAGCCTGACGCATTCCTCCGCCAAATATTTTTCTAATTCTTCGTGCTTTATAAATGTGTTCTTTAGTTCCTAATAATACTGAACCAACAGGAGCTCCTAATCCTTTTGAAAGACAAACAGAAATCGTGTCAAATATTCTTCCGAAGTCTTTGGCTGATTTATCCGTTTCAACTATTGCGTTAAAAATTCTCGCACCATCAAGATGAAAAGCAAGCATATTCTTTCTGCATACTTCTGCAATTTTTTCTAGTTCATTGAAATCGTAAATACTTCCACCTCCCCTGTTATGAGTATTTTCAACAGCAACTAAACGTGTGTGAGGAAAATGAACATTGTCAGCTCGAATTGCATTTACAACATCCTCTGCTTTAAATCTTCCGCGATCACCGTTCAATAATTTAATTGAACAAGCAGCATTAAAAGCAATTCCTCCACCTTCGTAATAATAAATATGTGCGTTCGCATCGCATATAACTTCATCACCCGGTTGAGTGTGTAATTTAATTGCAACCTGATTCGTTTGTGTTCCTGATGAACAAAATAAACCTGCTTCCATACCAAATAACGCTGCACATTTTTCTTCCAGTTTATTTATTGTTGGGTCTTCACCAAAAACATCATCTCCAACTTCAGCACTAAACATGGCTTCCAACATAGCCTTTGTTGGTTTGGTTACTGTATCACTGCGCAAATCAATGGTCATAATATTTTATATTTTTACAGCGTTATGATTGAAAAGATTAAAAAAATAATTGTCTTCCCGTTTTTATTTTGTGCTTTTGGTTCATTGGCACAAACTAATTATCAAGAAGGCAACAACAAGTATATGGTATTTTTCAAAGACAAGAAAAATACAACATTTAATCCATATCAATATTTTGATGCAAAAGCTCTTGAACGCAGAATGAAACAGGGAATTTCTCTTTCCGATTCATCCGACTTTCCTGTAAATGAAGAATACATAGAAACAGTTTCTGCACTTGCTGATTCAATTTCTTATTCAAGTCGCTGGTTTAATTCTCTAACAGTTTTTGCAGATGAAAACACATTGCAAAAAATTACTGACCTGCCTTTTGTAAAAGGTATTGAGCAACTTTCCGCACAATTAATTCTTACAGGAAATGATAAAGGCGAATACAATATAACACTGACCAAAGACGAGTTAACGCTTTTGCAAAAACAGACGGAGCGATTAGGGATTTCCGCCTTTCGCACAAATGGTTTTAATGGGCAAGGTCTTCGAATTGCCATATTTGATGCGGGGTTCCCGTCTGTTGATGTCAACCCCTGCTTTGAACATATCCGAAAAGAAAACAGAATTATCAAAACATTTGACTTCGGAAAAAACAGAGATAATGTTTATGCTTATAACAGCCACGGAACAAATGTTTTCTCCTGCATTGCAGGGATGGTTGACAGCATTCCTATTGGTTTGGCAACAGGGGCAGAGTTTTTATTAGCGCGCACCGAAAATGCTATGTTTGAACCTTATGGCGAAGAAGAAAACTGGTTAGCTGCAGTTGAATGGGCTGATAAAAATGGAGCTGATATTATCAACAGTTCTCTCGGATATACTGTTCACCGTTATTTCCGCGAGGATATGAATGGCAAAACAAGCTTGATTGCTCGTGCAGCGAACATAGCTGCAGGAAAAGGAATTTTAGTTGTTAATGCTGCAGGAAATGAAGGCGAAAGCGGCTGGAAATTTATTGGAACACCGGCAGATGCTGATAGTGTGTTATCAATTGGTGGTATTGACCCTGAAACCGATATTCACATTTCATTCAGCTCGTTCGGGCCTACTGCTGATAAAAGATTAAAACCAAATGTTTCAGCATACGGATCTGTAATTGCTGCTGGCAAAACTGGGTTAGTTTTTACACAAGGCACATCTTTCGCAAGTCCTTTGGTAGCTGGTTTTGCAGCGTGTGCATGGCAAAGCAATCGCAATTTAACCAACATGCAATTATTTCATGAAATTGAAAAATCAGCAACACTTTTTCCATACTTCGATTATGCACACGGTTATGGAATTCCTCAGGCAGAATATTTCATCAGTGGAAAAAATAACAACGAACCCACTTTTGATATTGTAAATGAGGGGAAACTAATCACAGTTACAATCAGAGATAAAGCCTTCAGTGAAAATTCGTCAGATAAATTTTACTACCATATTCTGAATGAAGAAGGAACTATTGACGAATACTTTGTATTGAAAGTAACAGAAAAACAAATGCTGGAAATTGACCCATATCAATTCGACAGTGGGAAAAAATTAGTTCTTTTTTATAAAGGATATAAAAGTGAATATCAATTCTAAAATCTAATACGATGAATAAAATTACCCTCCTTCTTATTCTTTTCTTTTCCCAGATTTTCACATCCTTTGCTCAATCACCACAGAAATTCAATTACCAGGGAGTTGCAAGAGATAATTCGGGAAATATTTTACCAAATCAAAATATTGGTTTGCGCCTTTCAATAAGACAAGGAACTCCGACCGGAACTATTGTTTATCGCGAAACACATAGCACTTCAACCAACCCGTTTGGATTATTTGATATTGAAGCCGGAGGAGGAATAGTATTATCCGGAACTTTTTCTTCAATCAACTGGGGAGCAGGTCCGTATTTTTTCCAAACGGAATTAGATGCAACAGGAGGAAGCAACTATCTTAACATGGGAACAACACAATTGCTTTCTGTGCCTTATGCATTATATGCCGAAACATCAGGAAGTGGGGGCAGCACAGGAGCAACTGGCGCAACCGGACCTTCAGGACCTGTAGGCGAAACAGGAGCAACAGGTGTTACCGGACCAACAGGAGTTGGAACAACGGGACCAACAGGTGCCACCGGTGTAGGTTCTACTGGACCTACCGGCCCAACAGGACCTGCAGGAAGTGGCTCATCTGATTTATATAACAATACTTATGTAGTTTACGGGAGCGCAACCCTTTCACTTGGCCCGCCACAGAGCTCAACTTATACCCAGATTCCGGGCTTAACACAATCAGTTACACTTACAGGTGCAGCAAAAGTTTTAATAAGTCTGAATGGTAATGCACAAACTACAGGGACAGGGACAACTTACTCAGCTTTCAGTGTTGGAATTTTATCTAATGGTACTTTAGTACCATCCGGGGGAACTGCGTATCAGGTTATAACAACAAATACGTCCGTTGCACAAACGTTCGATGATTTTTCAACACAGTCATTACTTATTCTTGGTGCCGGAACTTATACCTTTTCTGCAGGCGCAAGATATGAGGCAGCCGGAGGAGCTACGGTAAATATAAGCGGTGGCAGCGGAAGCGCCTTACAGGGGAGCCTAATCGTGCAGGTGATTTACCAGTAAGATTTACCCCGCAATAGCACTTATAAGATCGTGCTTTGTAATAATTTTATATTTTCCGTTGTGGTCTTTAAATAATACTGCACTGTTATTTTTAGTAAACTTTGCTGTAATCTGCTCTACGCTTGCACTTGCTTCCACAACCGGAAAAGATGGCTGCATCACAGTTCCAATTTTTTCATTTTTAGCAGCAGGATTTTCCATTAGCAAAGAAAAAAGCTGACCATCATTTACTGAACCAACTGGTTTATCTCCACTAAACACTGGAAGTTGCGAAACATTATTTTTTGTAATTTTTGCTATCGCTTCAGCAACTAATGCACTTTCATCAATGGTTATAATTTCCATTCCGTTATTGCCCGCAATATCGCTGATAGTAACTTTTGGTTTCTCCAGAAATCCGCGGTCGCGCATCCAGTCATCATTGAAAATTTTACCGACATAACGACTGCCGTGGTCATGAAAAATAACAACAACTACATCTTTTTCTGTTAGTCTGTCTTTCAATTGCAACAGGCCTTGAACAGCACATCCTGCACTGTTACCTACAAAAATCCCTTCTTCTTTTGCAAGTCTGCGCGTCATCAGCATACCTTCTTTGTCGGTTACTTTTTCAAACAAATCAATAACACTAAAATCAACATTTTTAGGCAATATATCTTCACCAATTCCTTCCGTTAAATAGGAGTAAATTTCTTTCTCATCAAAAATTCCGGTCTCATGATATTTCTTAAAAACCGAACCATAGGTATCAATTCCCCACACCTGAATGTTTGGATTTTTTTCTTTCAGATATTTTCCGGTTCCTGAAATAGTTCCTCCTGTTCCAACTCCTACAACCAGATGTGTAACCTTCCCTTCTGTCTGCTCCCATATCTCAGGACCTGTCTGCTCATAGTGAGCAACCGTGTTGCTCAAATTATCATATTGATTCGGGTAAAAAGAGTTTGCAATTTCTTTATTCAATCTTCTTGCAACGGAGTAATAAGAACGAGGATCATCAGGTTCAACATTCGTTGGAGTAACAACAACCTCTGCTCCCATCGCACGCAACATGTCCATTTTTTCTTTGCTCTGCTTATCAGGCATAGTACAAATCAGACGATACCCTTTTACAATTGCTGCAATAGCCAAACCCATTCCGGTGTTGCCCGAAGTTCCTTCAATTATTGTTCCTCCCGGTTTCAAAGCGCCTGATTTTTCAGCGTCTTCAATCATTTTAACCGCCATGCGGTCTTTGATGGAATGCCCCGGGTTAAAGGTTTCTACTTTGGCAAGAACAGTTGCCTTCACACCTTTGGTTACTTTGTTAAGCTTAACCAATGGTGTGTGTCCTATGGTTTCTAAAATATTATTGTAGTACATGTGGGCAAAGATAGATTTTTTGGTAATTATTATTTGTCAGGACTATTCAGGAGATTGCCATATTTGTCTCGACAATATTAAAGTAAAATTAGGATGAATTCATTACCACTTGCAGGAATAAAAATTCTTGACCTCAGTCGCTTGCTTCCCGGTCCGCTTGCAACACAAATGCTTGCTGATATGGGTGCAGAAATTATAAAAATAGAAGATGTAAATTCTCCGGATTACATCCGCTTTTTTCCACCTTTTGTGGGTGATGATTCTGCTTTATACCTATCGCTTAATCGCAACAAACAAGGTATTGCGTTAAATTTAAAATCAGAAGAAGGTAAAGAAATATTTTTCTCGTTAGTCAAAACTGCTGATGTGGTAATAGAACAATTTCGTCCGGGTGTTTTAGATAAAATGGGGATTGGCTACAATCAGGCAAAAACAATAAATCCAAAAATAATTTACGTTTCAATAACAGGTTATGGCCAAACAGGACCATACTCACAAAAAGCAGGTCATGACTTAAATTACATTGCCATATCTGGACTACTTGCCAACATAGGAACAAAAGAAAAACCGGCAATTCCGGGAGTTCAGATTGCAGATGTTTCGGGTTCGTATGCTGCTGTTAATGGTTGTCTTGCTGCGTTACTTCAACTCGAAAAAACAGGAAAAGGACAATATGTGGATATCTCGATGACTGATTCGGCAATGCCTTTTGCAACATTAATTCACGCCAACGCCTGGGCAGAAAACAAAAATGTGGAACGTGGAAATTTCCAACTTTCAGGTGCACTTGCCAGTTACAATGTTTATGAAACTTCTGACCAAAAATTTGTAGCGCTGGGTGCATTGGAACCAAAATTCTGGAAAACATTTTGTCTTGCAGTAAATCAGCCACAATGGGAAAATAGATTGTTCGGAACAACAGAAGAAATAGAACAACTGAAAAATGATGTTGCTGCGCTTTTCAAATCAAAAACAAGAAAAGATTGGGAAGAATTTTCGGAGCAACACGATGTTTGCCTCTCTCCTGTTTTGGGAACAAACGAATTACAAAACAATCCGCAATTACAAGCACGAAATATGGTTTTAGAAACTAAAACTGGAAACAAAAAACTAAATACAATTGGCGCTGCAATTAAATTTTCAGAAAGTGAAAATCAGCAGCCAAAGTCTGCGCCAAAATTCGGTGAGAATACAGATGAAGTATTAACTCAGTTAGGTTTTAGTAATGAGCAACTGGCAGAATTAAGACAAAAAGGAATAATCCTGTAAAATTTACTTTGCATAAGCCATAGTAACCAGACTTACTTTATTTCCGGCTGCTTTTAATGTTTCGCAACATGCCTCCAGTGTTGATCCGGTTGTAACTACATCATCAACCAGTAAAATATGTTTACCTGAAAGCGGGTGATTTTCTTTCAATTGAAAAATAGACTCTACGTTTTCATAACGTTCAAATCTTGACTTTCTTGTCTGAGTTTCGGTGGCTTTAGCTCTAAAGAGTGAAGTAAAATCTGTAGGGATTTGCATGGCATGAGAAAGTCCTGCAGCAAAAAATTCACTTTGATTGTATCCTCTTTTGCGTTGTTTGCTTTTATGTAAAGGAACAGGCACAATAATATCAGCGCTTTTAAAAGGGGCTGCATTTTTAAGTTCTGTTCCATAATGTTTGCCTACTTCAAAACCTATTTCTTTAAACCCCTTGTATTTAAAACGGTGAATTAGTTGCTGAACATGTCCGCCTTTTTCAAAATGAAAATAAGATGCCGCGCCTTCAATATCAGTTTTACCCCAAAACAAACGACTTACAGGGTTATCATTTTGTGTGTGAAAATTGGTTTTGGGTAATGAATAAATACAAAATGTACAGAGGCTTTCTTCGTGCTTAAGCAAAGGCCTGTCGCAAGCCATACATATTTTCGGATATATTAAACCAATCATGTCCGTAATGTATTCACCCACAGACATAATAATTGATTTGGCCTTGCTTTTCATCATGTTAAACAAAAATAAACTTCATTCTAAGCAAATTTTATACTTTTGCGCCAAATAACCTAATAAAAAACCAAAACATCAAAATGGAAAGCAACGAAAAACAGTCTTCGGGTAACAAGTTATTCATGATTCTCACCTTTGTATTGATGGGAATTTCAGGAGTTCTTGGATGGCAGCTTTATAGCCAGAAATCTCAAAAAGAACTGGTAATTGTAGAAAAAAACAAT
>CANJWH010000072.1 GCA_947478465.1 Bacteroidota bacterium | reverse complement strand
GTGCTTTCGTCAAGCTTACAGGTGCAGCATAAAACACTGGGGTTTTACAAACCACTTACCAATAAACCGATTGATGAATATTTTAAAAAATCCCGCGCTGCCTGGGGAATGCATCTGATTTCAATTTTTGAAACAGCAAAAGCATTTGCTGAGAACCGCGATATTCCTTGTGCTTACATTTTAATCTCCGACCAAAGTCCTTCGCGAAAAGATGCAGATAAAAGTTTCTGGATTCGGTTTTTGAATCAAGACACAGCTTTTTTACACGGCATGGAAAAGTATGCAACCGTCAATAAATTTCCTGTTATTTATCTGGACATACAACGCGTGAAACGAGGATATTATGTTGTTTACCTTTCATTGCTTGAAGCCAATTCTGACAAACCCGGCAGCCTCACAAAAGCCTATGCACAAAAACTGGAAAGCATTATCCGTGCAAACCCTGCAAACTGGCTGTGGTCGCACAACCGCTGGAAACTGAAGCGTGAAGATCATCATGAACTCATTCAGTAAGAAATAATTTAAAAAACATAAACTACTTTTACTCCTTCAATTATCAATTAATCATTATCAATTTAAATGGAAGCTTATATATACGATGCAGTGCGCACACCACGCGGAAAAGGAAAAAAAGACGGAAGCCTTTATGATGTTCAGCCACTTGAACTGTTAACTACTGTTTTTAAAGCCATTCGCGAACGCAATAACCTTGACACAAAATATGTGGAAGATGCAATCATCGGTTGTGTTACTCCTGTTGGTGAACAAGGTGCAGACATTGCTAAAACTGCAGCCATAGCTTCGGGGTATGATAATATTACAGCAGGTGTAACATTGAACCGCTTTTGTGCATCAGGCCTGGAAGCAGTAAACCAGGCTGCGGCTTATGTTATGAGCGGACAAGTGGATATGTTGGTAGCAGGTGGCGTTGAATCAATGTCACGTGTTCCGATGGGTTCGGATGGAGGTGCTTTGTTTACCAATCCTGATGTTATTACAAAATACAAAATAGTTCCGCAGGGAATTTCTGCTGATTTGATTGCAACAAAATATGGTTACGACAGAAAAAGTCTGGATGAGTTTGCAAGCGTTTCGCATCGCAGAGCAGCAAAATCATGGGAAGAAAATCGTTTCAGCCGCTCGGTAGTTGCAGTAAAAGATGTAAACGGTTTAACGGTTACTGATAAAGATGAAATGATTCGTCCCGACACAACCATTGATACATTGGCAAAACTAAATCCATCCTTTGAGCAAATGGGGCAATACGGAGGTTTTGATGCATTAGCTATACAACGTTATCCTGAAGTGGAAACGATGCGTCACGTTCATCATGCCGGAAATTCTTCTGCAATTGTTGATGGTGCTGCATTGGTATTAATCGGCAGCAAAGCAATGGGTGAACAATTAGGTTTAAAACCGAGAGCAAAAATCCGTTCGTTTGCTGTTGTTGGTGCAGAGCCAACCATTATGTTGTTAGGTCCTGTTCCTGCCACATTGAAAGCTTTGAAAAAAGCAGGTATGAATATTTCTGACATTGACTTATTTGAAGTGAACGAAGCCTTTGCCGCAGTACCCATGCGCTTTATGGAAGAACTGAATGTGTCAGCTGATAAAGTAAATGTAAACGGTGGAGCTATTGCTATGGGTCATCCGCTGGGCGCAACAGGCGCAATGTTAGTGGGCACCTTAGTTGATGAACTGGAACGCAGCGGAAAACAAACAGGTGTTGTTACGCTTTGTGTTGGCGGTGGAATGGGGATTGCTACGGTAGTAGAACGGTTATAATTATTTTTTATCTAATTTATCACTATGAAAAAAGTACTTCTCTTTTTGATTTCAATTTCAATTCTTTCCAACGCCTGCAAAAAGCAGGAAGATTTAGATCCTGTTTTATATGGCACATGGAATGTTACCAAAGTTGAAGGCGTCTATTATCTGAATAACATTCCGGTTACTTATCCGGTAGATAATAATCCAACAGGCACAATTAATTTCAACAGCAATGGAACTGGTAAGCAGGATTACAGCTATTCAATAGCAGGAACGGTATATCCGCAAAACAGCAATTTTATTTGGGAGGCAAATGCTCAGCAAATCACTATAGACCGCACGAACGAGCCCGACATGACCTGGACAAGAGTGCTGAATGAAGCGAACAAACAAGTTGCTACTTACACCTATGTTGTTGATGCCACACAAAAATGGGATTATACACTGACCTTGGAAAAATAAATTAACAAGAAAAAAATTCGTGCAAGGGTTTTAGTCCAAAAATTAATTCTCAATCTTCGTTACCGGAACATCACTTTCAGCGCTTCCCCATTTTGTGTTGGGCGCATTATTCATTTCCAGTTCAAACGTTCCGCCTTTGATGATATCATCAAACGTCAGAAAACTTTTTGTGTACTCTTTTCCATTTAGTTTTGCTGAGGCGATGTAAACGTTTTGAGCATTGTTATTTTTCGTCTTGATGGTAAATGACTTCCCGTTTTCAAGTTTAATAACCGCATTGTCAACTACAGGTGAACCAATTGCATATTGCTCACTTCCCGGACAAACAGGATAAAAACCTAACGCGCTGAAAATATACCATGCACTCATTTGTCCACAGTCTTCATTACCTGCCAAACCATCAGGTTGGTCGCGATACATTTCATTCATAATTCTGCGCACCATTGCCTGTGTTTTCCAGGGCTGACCTGCATAATTATATTCATACGCAATCTGGTGGCTGGGCTCATTGCCATGCACATATTGGCCAATCAATCCTGTTATATCCGGTTGTTTATGACCGGTAAGTTTAGTAGAAGCGCTAAATAATGAATCTAAAAAGGCAGCCAGTTTTTCTTTGCCTCCCAGCAGTTTCATTTGTCCTGACAAATCCTGCGGAACATAAAAGGAATATTGCCATGAATTTCCCTCGGTGTAATGATGGTTTACTTCAAACGGGTCAAATGGTGAAAGAAAACCATCATTGCGCGGACGCATAAATCCGGTAGTAACATCGTACACATTTTTATAATACTGTGCACGCTCAATAAAGTATTTATAGTCTTCTTCCTTTCCTAATTTCTTTGCCATCTGTGCAATACACCAATCATCATAGGCATATTCCAAGGTGCGCGAAACGCTTTGCCCATCATCAAGATATTTGATATAACCATTTGCTTTATAACTTTTCAACGCATTCTTGTCTTCCATTGCTGAAAATTTCATTGCTTCATATGCTTTGTTCGCATCAAAACCGGTTACGCCTTTTGAATAAGCTTCCCAAATTACAGGCACAGCATGGTAGCCTATCATACACCAGGTTTCGCAACTTGAAAGTTCCCACACGGGTAAACGCCCTCCTTCTTCAAACTCTTTATTAAATGTATTTACAAAATCAGCTGTTCGCTTTTTATCAATAAGCGTTAGCAATGGATGCAAAGCACGATAAGTATCCCAAAGTGAGAAAACAGTGTAGTATGTAAAGTCCTTTGTTTCATGAATTTCAAAATCGCGCCCACGGTATTTGCCGTCAACATCCTGATAAACATTGGGTGCAATCATACAATGATAAAGAGCAGAATAAAAAGTACGCATCACATGTTCATCTGTTGCTTTGATTTCAATTTTGCTGAGTTCATTGTTCCATGCAGCTTTTGCATCGTTCTTTAATTTCTGTAAGTCAAATCCTTTTTGTTCGGCTTCTAAATTTTTACGTGCACCCTCAACACTAACTGCAGACATACCAATCTTTGCATAAATAACTTCACCTTCTTCGGTTTCAAAACTTACAGATGCTTTTAGCGAACCCATTTTTTGCGAGCGCACAAATGGTTTTGAAAATTGAATCACGAAATACAAAATCTGATTATTCGCCCAGTTGTCACTCACTCGTTTGCCGGTAATTTCTGTACTTCCGTTAATAGTAATATCGCTTTCTTTCACTCTGTCGCGGTGTGTTAAATCCAAAATCACATTGGAAGAAGAAGATTTAGGAAACGTGTATTTATGTAAACCGGTGCGCGTAGTAGAAGCAAGCTCAACTTTTATATTATTCTTATCCAGCACAACGGAATAATAACCAGCTTCTGCTTTCTCATTTTTTTTTGAAAAAAGGGAAGAATATTTTTTGTTACTAAACTGTGGCTTGCCTGTTGTGGGCATCAATAAAATATCGCAATAATCCGATGCACCCGTTCCACTCAAGTGAGTGTGAGAAAACCCATATATCCTGTTGTCGGAATTATGGTAGCCCGAGCAACCATCCCATCCGCTAAGACGGGTATCCGGACTAAGCTGCATCATGCCAAATGGAACGGTTACACCCGGAAAAGTATGTCCGTGTCCGCCCGTTCCAATAAAAGGGTCAACATAGGTTGAATAATCTGTTGGTTGAGCAACTGCTGCTGAAGCAAAGAGAAGCAGGGCAAGGGTTTTATTAATAATAGCTTTCATATAATATTTATATGGGGTAAATGTATTTAAATCTCTGGAAATTCATTTTTTCTGTCGTTAATCGAAGTTTTGGAACACTATTTTTCATGTACCCGTTAAGATGGATAATTAATTCAATTACTAATGAAAACTAAAAACAAAAACATGAAGCCAAATAGCATTTCAGGACTATCAGCAGCAGAATGGAAAATTATCCGAGAGGTTAAAGTATTAATGACTATGACCCTTGAAGAACTTATGATGGTAGAAGTAAGAGGAATTCCTCTGAAAGGGTGAAGAAATATCCCACTCTAACTCTCTCTAAATGGGGAGAGAAACGAGTTTACTGTTTCAGCAATTCAATGATGTCATCATAAATGATTTCATCACCGGGGCGCTTGGCATTTTCATCAGCAATATTTCCTGATTTATCAATCAGCATATAGCGTGGGATACTGCTTATCTTAAAAAACTTGCAGGCTTCGGAATTCCAATTACCCGGTGAAATGGTGTGATAACCATGAATCTCTAATTTTTCTATCGCATTTCTCCAGGATTCTTCATTCTCATCAATTGAGATATAGAGGAAAACTATATTCTTCTTTTCTTTAGCTGTAAATTTTTCCTGCAACTCTTTTGCAAACGGAAACTGCTGACGGCATGGTCCGCACCAGCTTGCCCAAAAATCAATGTAAACCACTTTTCCTTTAAAATCATCCAGTGAAACGGTTTTCCCTTCCAAGGTTTTTGCAGTGAAACCAGTAGGTGCAGATTTTTGTGCCACCTTAATTGGTGCAGTCTTTTTATCTTCTTTTTTAACTTCTGCGTTCAATACATCGTCACATCTTTCATTAATAAGCGAAGTATAAAACCCTTCTTTGTCTTCCGTTGCAAGTACATTGTAAACTCTTTTTAAGGGAGCTTGTGGAATTTTCCCGCAATTCTCTAACAGAAATTTAGCAATAAAATAAGTAAATGCTTTTATCTCGAAAAAATCACGGGCTGATTTATATTTTGCTTCCAATGAAGCTCCCTGATCTGTGAATTTATTAAATCCATTGTTTTTAGATGCGGAATAGATGCTGTAGTAGTAAACAAACAGTCGATAATACCTGCCCTGCATTGCTATTGGGTTTTTGCCATCTTCAGCAGTAACTTCACTCAACATAATTTCAGGCAAAGCACCAACTACTGTATTTGCACTGTTATTCCCACGCATAATGGGAAACGAAACAAGACTGCCGAGGTAATTATAACGAATCAGATTTTCAACAAATGTTTTGAAAGCGGGAGAGAAGTTTTCTTTATCCTTATAATTTTTATAAAAATCATTTTGCTTTTTGCGGGTGTTGTAAAGCGCAATTTCAAATTCGTCAATGCTTGTTGCTGCAAGAATATTTGCTTTCGTCTGTGCAGTGTCGTATTCGTTTTTAAAGGCGTTGTAAAACTCATAAAGGAATTGATTGTGAAGCGAACCTTTACCTTTAAACGTTATGCCTTTGTTAATACTTCCGACAATGAACTCAATAGAAAAATCATCTCCGGGCTCGACAAATAGCTGAAGTGCTTCGTCATTGCATTGGAGTTCAACTGGGCCTGCTTGAGTGATTTTTATATCAGAAGTAAAATCACTGCCGTCTAACAAAACTTCTTTCAAGTCTGGCTTTATGTTCAGATAGTGCAAATCCTGCTTGAACATAATGCTTTGGGGGGGAACACCTTTTACAATGCCGGAAATTTTGGCAGTTTCCTGTGCGAAAACTTTTTCACCGCAGAGGCGCAAAGACGCAGAGAAGATCAGCAATACAAAAAAAACTTTGCGCCTCTGCGCCTTTGCGGTGAAAAAATAAATCATCATCCTAAAGCCGTTTTTGCAATTTGTTTAAACCCTTCTTCTGTATTCCAGATTTTTTCAATTTCCGGGATTTCCATCACTTTTTGCATAACAGTATCCTGACGTTTTCCTTCGTTCCAAGCAGTAGAATATGGAATATCGCTGAAGGTTACCATGCTGTAAAGCGGCAACCATTTATAAGGAAATTCAGCAGATAATTTAGCTTCAATTTTTTTGCGCAAAACAAATTTTTCGTCTGAAACCAAATCGCGCATCTCAATAAAATTTTGCAAAGCAAGCTCTGCAATGGCATCGCTGTTGGGTTTGCGTGAGCTTTCTGCTTTTTTGAAAATGGTTTCCCAATCGCTCTCCTGTTCCATAATTTGTTGCAACACCGTACAGTCTTCAAAGCCACAATTCATGCCTTGACCATAGAAAGGAACAATAGCGTGAGCAGCATCACCCAATAGCATTGCTTTGTCTTTATAGCTCCAGGGAAAACAACGCATAATTGCCAATGATGAAGTTGGATTATGAAAATAATCATGTTCCAATGTTGGCATCAACTCCACAGCATCAGGAAAAGTTTTGTTGAAGAAACTCAACATTTTTTCTTTTGTATCCAGCGATGAAAATGAATATTCACCTTCAAACGGAAAAAATAAAGTACAGGTAAAACTGCCGTCAAAATTGGGCAGTGCGATGAGCATAAATTTCCCGCGGGGCCAGATGTGCAGCGCATTTTTTTCCATTCTCCAACCTCCATTTTCAGCAGGCGGAATATTCAATTCTTTGTAACCTTCTTTCAGATAATCCTGCGAGTAATCAAAACGATCGGTAAACATCATACGATGGCGCAGTTCTGAATAAGCACCATCGGTTCCGAAAATCATGTCGGAAGTATTTTTTGTTGTGTTGCCGTTCTCATCTGCAAATGTTGCCGTTGCTTTTTCAAGGTCAACATCAACGCAACGCTGATTGAAAAAAATCTGCGTTCCATTTTGCTGTTCCGCTAAATCCATCAATCGTTTATTCAGGTCACCACGCGAAACAGAATAAATTGCCTGACCTTCTTTTCCGTAAGGTTGAAAATTAGTTTTACCTTCAATATCATGTATCATTCGTCCGTGCATTGGAATTGCAATCTTGCGAATTTCATCTGCAATGCCTACGCCTTCTAAACCTTTCCAGCCGCGATCACTCAATGCAAGATTAATACTTCGTCCGGCAATAATTTTTTCTTTGCGCATATCCGGCCTACGTTCAAAGATTTGAACTTTATGTCCACGCTTTGCGAGGTATATGGAAAGTAATGAGCCAACAAGACCCGCTCCTATTACGGTAATATTTTTCATATGGATTATTCTGAAAAAGCGAAAGTAATACTTTGCTGAAATTTATTCAGCTTTCCCTCGCAGAAACCTTTTCGGTGTCTAATTTTCCACGCAGTTCTTTTACGCGATTTTTGTATTCACCAAGATGGGCTTTATTAATGGGATCAGCAGGTTGCGAAACCACATCTTTTTTCGGATCAACCTGTTTGCCGTTTTTCCAGAAGCGGTAACACACGTGCGGGCCAGTTGCCAATCCGGTACTGCCAACATAACCAATTACATCACCTTGTCTTACCCGCGAACCGTCTTTGATGCCTTTTGCAATTTTACTCATGTGCAGGTATTGTGTGGTATAAGTTCCGTTGTGTTTTATTTTCACGTAGTTTCCATTGCCAGCTGTATATGCTGCTGCAATTACTTTGCCGTCTGCAGTTGCCATGATTGGCGTTCCGGTGGGCGCTGCGTAATCAGTTCCAAGATGCGGACGATTTACTTTTAATACAGGATGCAATCGTTTTGCAGAAAAAGAAGAACTGATGCGCGAGAATTTCAACGGTGCTTTCAGAAATAATTTTTTGAGACTTTCACCATTTTCATCGTAATAACCGGTTGCACCTTTTATATCGGACCAAAAGGAATAGAAATCTTTTCCGTCATTGTTAAACAACGCTGCGTGAATACGCCCTACTCCTATTGAATGTCCGTCCACAAATTTTTCTTCGTAAATAACTTTGAAATAATCGCCTTTCTGGATTTTGTAAAAGTCAACGGTCCATGCGTAGATGGTAGAAAGTTCCATTGCCAGACCCAGATTAATGTTATTGGCTTCCATTGTTGCATAAAGCGAAGAATAAATTTTTCCACTTACGGTTACCATTTTTGTTTCTACCGGTTTTTCGCCTCGGTAGATATTCAGGGTATCTCTGAAATCAAAAACAATATAATCGCTGGCATTTATTTCATAAACAAAACACTGTGCAATCTGGTTTGAATCTTTGGTACAGAAAACGGTGTATTCATTGCCCGCAGCAATTTTGCGTGTGTCAAATAATTCACGTGAGGTTTTGCTCATCTTGTCAATCATACCCAACGAAATTTTATGTTTTTGCAAAATGGTGCTCAGGTTTTCGTTTCGTTGAACTTTGCCTTTTACCATGTAAAACGAATCGACATCAAAGCCATATTCCTCTCCCGAATCAGTATTTTCAACCTCTTCGGCTTTGCTGTAATCTGCTTCAAAGGTTATAAGCTGAACAAGAAACAACGAAAACGCAAGCAACAAAAAGCCTGTTGCCGAAAAAAGGATTACTTTCTTTTTGTCTAATTCCATCAGCGTACAAGGGTTATTGTTCCACCTGCCTTATCAGATTTTCCATCAATAGTGGTATAATCAAGAACATAAAAATAGGTTCCTTCAGGTACATCGTTTCCGCCTTTTGTTTTGCCATCCCACGTATTAACAGTTTCAGAAAAATCTGCCATCAACATTCCCCAACGGTTATAAATTCTGCCAATTGCTCTTTCCACACCTTTCAAAGTTGGTATCCAAACATCGTTGTAAGAATCCCCGTTAGGTGTAAAAATGTTTGGCACTTCAACTTGTATAGTATTATCTACATACACATCAAACACTATAGTATCTGTACATCCATTAGCACTTGTTGCAACCAGTGTAACAGGATAATGACCTGTATCAGCAAATGTGTAAGATGGGCTTACGGTTGTTAGTGTTGTGTCAGGAAAAATCCATTCATAGCTTTCTGCGCCTGTGCTGGTGTTGGTAAAATTTACAGTAAGTAATGAAGTTTCCATATCTGCAGATGCCATTGGCGAAGCATTGATAACAACATTTATTATTTGTGTAGCAGAACAACCATCGGTGGATTCAACATTGAGGCTTACAATGTAGGTTCCTGCATCAGCATAACTATGTATAGGATTTTGTTCGGTTGAATTTTCACCATCACCAAAACTCCAGTTCCAACTGCCAGGGGTTCCATTTGTAGTATCTGTAAAAAGAACAGGATTATCAGAACAGTTATTTTCAGCTGTAAAACCTACATCAGGCAAAGGAAGAACGGTAATACTTGTTGTGTTACTATCGCTGCAGCCTGCCTGGTCAACAACTGTCTGAGTGATTTGGTATGTTCCTGCTGTGTTATAAGTTGTTGAAGGGTTTGTATCTGTTGAGGCTGTTCCGTTTCCGAAATCCCAGTTCCATGAAGCAATACTTCCTAATCCGCTGTATGAACTATCGGTTAACTGAAGTGTTTCACCTTCGCAAACGCTTGGAACACTCAGACTAAAATCAGGAATAATGGAAAGACAGAAACGTTGCTCGTTGCGCTGTCCTCCTGTACTTCCGGTAAAACCCCAATAAACATTTGGATTGTTGCTGAAAATATTTGAAACAATATTTCCCGTGTAAGTTACTCTCAAAACTCCGTCAAAATAAGCTTGTAATATTTGTGCGGTTGCATCCCAACTCACACGAAGCAAGTGGTTTTGCCCATCTTCGATGTTTCCGCTTGAAGCGAGGGCAGCAACAGGTCCTGCTAAATTGTTTCCCGTGTTGTGATCAACATCTCCGTTTGTTTGAATACCAATATGGTCGGCAACCGGGTCACCATAACTTCCATTTTGGTAGGTATCAATTTCAATGGCTACAGAAGGTGAAATTCCAAGGTAACCGATTCCGCCACCCGAAGTTCCAACAATGGTGCTGATGGGTTGCAACACAAAAGCAATTCCATCGGCTCCTACATCATTATAACCAAGAAACACGTCAAAAGTAAAATCAAAGGAATTAGCAAGGCTAATCTGATTTATATTCCATACCGATCCGCCCTGCGCATTTAAATCAGGTGTAAGTAAATAACAATTACAACTTAACTGAGAGGCGTTGCCATTTACCTGATAGGTTTGTGAGAAAGCATCAAAATTGACAAGTGATAATTGAAAATTGAAAATTAAAAAGAATGCTATTTTCTTCATTGGATTATTTTTTATTAACTACAGATTCTACCCAGGATTTTCCCCAGTTTTCTTTTTCATTTTCGCTCCACAGTTCAGGGTAAAACATTCGTTTCTGAAAACGGGGAGGAAGATATTTCTGCCAGTTAGTTCCTCCAGTTGCAGCAATATCTTCGTTCTTGCCTTTCTCCAGATACTTTGCGGCAGAGCGATAATGAACCAGCGGCCAGTTCACATTTACATTCACATCTAATTGTTTAAGGGCATTGATAAGGTTGATGTTTTTCTGATCTGTTTTACTCAGTGCTTTGTATTTCGCCCACAGGTTTTTGTCTTTGTAATCATTTGCAAGAGCAATTAATTTCCCGGAGTATTTTTTTTCAAAATGTTTTAAGGTCAGCGTTTTTTGTCCTGTTTCAAGTTCGGTTGCGCCTTTTTTCCAGTAGATGTTTTCAAACATGGTTTCAATTGAAGTTTTCTTGCCTTCAAACTTCGCACGCTCATCTTTATCTACCAAACGGATAAAATCGGTAGCACATATTTCAATCATTCGGTATTGTGCCGACTGGAAACCACTTGCAGGCAACAATGCCATTCTGAAACGAAGAAACTGCTGCTTTTCCATTCCGCTGCCCATAATATCAAACGACTTGGTAAGTGCCTCAAAATAATTATTGATGCGGTTTACCCGCTCTGTAAAATACCTGGCATCTAATGTTTTCTTCCAGCCTTTGTCTTCGCCTGTTTCCATGACGATTTCGCGCCCATTGTTGGCAATTTGCTCTAACTCATGCAACGCTAAACGGAAATACAATTCGGTAACCTGGTGATACATGATGAAGATTAATTCATCGGGGTAATCGGTTTTGGGGTGTTGTAAAGAAAGCAGGGTATCAACATTAACGTAATCCCAATAGGTAGTAACGTTAGAATAGAGGAGACCGTCAAGATAGGAGTTCATGTCCTGTCCTATAACGGCATATTTTTCTTCGAGCTTATTTACGCGCTCAACAAATTCAGGTCGTAACTTCATGTTCTGATTTTGTGGGAAAATTAGAGCAAAAAGAAAGGGGATATTTTACAATGAAGTATAAACTGTAAACAAGGGGGTGTTAATTCTCCTTCCCAAAGGGATACTTCAATCCTTCATATTGTTTTAAATCTGCTTTAACTGAGCCAACAACAATCTGTGCCTCTACCCTAACCGGAATATGATTGCCGTCATCACTGAACCAAACCGACATATCTTCCTGCTCGGTAAAAACTCTGCCGGTTTGCAGCATAGGATGAAACTTCAAACAAGGTATTTTTCCGAAAGCTGTGTGGATGGTTTCTCTTCCTGCAAATTTCACTTTCAATGGAAAAATTTCGCTGTCGAAAAAGGTAGTTACTGAAATGGTGTCACCAACTTTTATGGTATCGTAATTAAGACAGCGGGCATAGTAATAAGCGGAAACTAGGTCCTGAATATTGAAGGGAACGTCAAATGTTTTTACTGATTTATTTACATAGTCGGTAACAATTACCTTTTTTGCGCGATGGTTAAAGAGTTGTTTGTGTCTTATATAATAGCCGCCTTCGTCAACATTGCGTTCAAAAACCCAGGGGATAAGGGATTGCTCGTCTAAGTAGGTTTCATAAGTATCGCGGACTTTAAAGAAATAATCAAATGAACCGGTGGTGTATCCCTTGCCGATGATGTGATGTACTTTTCTGCCATCGTGATAAAACTCTTTGTTTACCACTTCCATGGTGGCTTCGCCAGCATCAATCCAGCCATAATGAATGCGAAATGTGAGTTTTTCACCTTTCAGAAATGAGTTGTTTTCAACTATACGAAAAGGTTGTGCATTGCTTCTGAAAGCAACTAAAATCAAGGCAAGAAATAAAGCGGTTAATCTTTTCATGCGCCACTAAATTAGCAAATCGCAAGCCAAATACGTTTAATACTATCTTTGCAATCCTAATTTTAAACGAGAAATGCTACAGACAGCCTACATACGGGACAATAAAGAAGAAGTGATTGCGCGTCTTGCCAAACGCAATTTTGATGCAACGCAGCAACTGGAAAACATTTTGCAAGCCGATAATAAAAGACGTGAAATTCAGACACAGAATGATGATTTACTTTCACAGCAAAATGCTATTGCAAAACAAATTGGTGAATTATTTAAAAGTGGCAAAGCGGCAGAAGCAAATACGCTGAAAGAAAAAACTGCAGCGCTGAAAGAACAATCAGGTCAATTAACTGCACAGCTTTCAGAAACGGAAGACGAATTACGCAAATTGCTTTTGCAAATTCCAAACGCACCGCACCAAAGTGTGCCAAAAGGAAAAAGTGCTGAGGACAATGAAACGGTTGAAACAAATGGAGAAATTCCCAAGCTTCATGCAAAAGCCCTCCCGCACTGGGAATTGGCAGATAAATACGATCTGATTGATTTTAAATTAGGCGTGAAAATTACGGGTGCGGGCTTCCCTGTTTACAAAGGAAAGTGTGCAAAACTGCAACGCGCATTGATCAATTTCTTCTTGGATGAAGCCACAAAGGCAGGCTATGCAGAAGTGCAACCACCGCTTTTAGTGAACGAAGATTCGGGTTACGGAACGGGCCAGCTTCCTGACAAGGAAGGACAGATGTATCATGTTGGAATTGACAACCTGTATCTGATTCCAACGGCCGAAGTTCCTATAACCAACCTGCACCGCGATGTAATTTACAAAGCAGAAGATTTGCCAATAAAGCAAACAGGTTATACGCCTTGTTTCCGGAGAGAAGCAGGTTCTTACGGCAAAGATGTAAAAGGTTTGAATCGTTTACATCAGTTTGATAAAGTGGAAATTGTACAGATACAATTGCCCGAAAAATCATACGAAACATTGGAACAAATGCGAAACTATGTTGCAGGAATTTTGAAGAAATTAGAACTTCCTTTCCGCGTATTAAAACTCTGCGGAGGCGATATGGGCTTTGCATCTGCTATGACTTACGACATGGAAGTTTTTTCTGCCGCACAACAACGATGGCTGGAAGTAAGTTCAGTTTCTAACTTTGAAACGTTCCAGTCAAACCGACTGAAACTACGATACAAAGACAGCAACGGAAAAACGCAACTCTGTCACACCTTAAATGGAAGTGCCCTTGCATTGCCACGCATTGTAGCATCCTTACTTGAAAACAATCAGGACGAAAACGGAATAAAAATTCCAGCCGTGTTGCAACCTTACACCGGTTTTGACAGAATTGATTAATGAGGTTTGCTGCTGCAATATTGTTTTTGTTCACAGGAATTCTATTCTTGAATTCGTGTAAACCTGATACTAAAGCAACCGAACAGTCGTTAGACTCTTTATCACTGAAGGCCTGGGAAGCAGAGGCAGAAATAACAGGAGTTGAAACCGAAGCATGGAAAAATTTATGCAGTCAAGCAAAACAGAATGTGGAATTCATCAACTTCAATTTCAAAGATACGATGAGCCGTGAAACAGCTTTGGTTATTGATAAATATGCACGTGCAGCAAAAACGCTTGAAGGATTTGTCAATGATTTTTCTACTATAAAAGAACAAGTGAGTTTGGCAGCACAACAAGTAAACAAGCTGAAAGAAGATTTCACAAAACAGGCACAACCTTTGGACAGCCTCAAAACATACATTATCCGTGAAGAAAAAAATTTACAGATATTGAATGATGCAGTAGCTGCAAAAACAGATTTTGCCAGAAAGCAGGCAGAGCTCCTTCAACAATATGCACCCGAAGTTGATTCAGTAATAGTGAAACTGAAAAGTAATGAAGAGTAAAATAGTCAACATATTTTCTGTTTTTCTATGTCTAATGCTCTCATTATACAGCAAAGACTCTTTTGCTCAGGCACAAGATGAGCAACTAGCAGCGCAATATTTTGAAGATCGTGAATTCGCCAAAGCTGCTGAACTGTATGAAAAACTCTTTAAAAAGAATAAAACCGAAACGTATTATACCTATTATCTCAACTGTTTAATTGCGCTGGAAGATTATCCACAAGCAGAAGAAACCGTAAAAAAGCTCCTAAAAAAAGAGCCTGATAATTTCCGCTATATGGTTGATCTGGGAAACATTTATAATATTTCAGGAAAACGTGATGAAGCTGAAAAACAATATACAAATGCTGTAAAAATTCTGCAGCCCGACCAGCAAATGGTGACTGATTTAGCCAATATGTTCATTGCTAAGCAGGAATATGATTTTGCTGTTAAAGCATACCTGAAAGGGCGAAAATTGTTTGCCGGAATTTATCCCTTCAACTTTGAACTTGCTGAAGTTTATTCTTATAAAAAAGATATTCCTGCAATGTTCAATGAATACATGGATGCGTTATTATTCAATGAAGCTTATCAGGAAAAAGTTGAGAATGCTATTCAAACTGCACTGACTGATGATGTGAATAATAAAAAGAAAGAATATCTGGAAACAGCGCTTATACAAAAAGTACAGGAAAACCCTGACAACAAAATGTTCGCTCAGCTTCTGGTGTGGCACTACATTCAGCAGAATAATTTTGAAGGAGCATTTATTCAGGCGCGTGCACTTGATAAAAAACTGAAAGAAGATGGTTCGCGTTTAATTGAACTTTCAAACATCTGCTCAGCGAATAAAGAATATGAAACTGCCATCAAATGTCTGCAGTATGTAATAAAAAAAGGTGCTGAAAATTATTATTACACCACAGCAAAGATGGAACTGGTGCAGGTGATGAACAAAAAAATTACCGAAAAAGGAGATTATATCCAAGCAGATCTGGATGAGCTGGAAGCGCTTTACCGTTCCACATTAGATGAGCTTGGCAGCTACGAAGAAACTGTAGGATTAATGCGTGGACTTGCGCATCACCTCACTTTTTATCAGCATAAAAGTGAAGAGTCTGTAAAGATCCTGCAGCAATGCATGGAACTTCCGGGTATACGACAAAAAGAACTGGCATATTGTAAATTAGAAATGGGAGATGTTCTACTTTTTACCAACGAAGTTTGGGAAGCAACTCTATTGTATTCGCAAGTAGATAAAATGTTTAAGAACGATGAGTTGGGGCAGGAAGCAAAACTGAAAAACGCAAAACTTTCGTTTTATATCGGGCAGTTTGACTGGGCACAGGCGCAGTTGGATGTATTAAAATCTGCAACCTCGCAACTCATCGCCAACGATGCGCTGTATCTTGCTTTGCTGATTTCTGACAACACCGTTATGGATACAAATACTGTTCCGTTGCAAATGTTTGCCCGTGCAGATTTATTGTATTTCCAGAATAAAGATTCAATTGCGCTTGCAACTCTTGATTCAATTGAAACTATGTTTCCCGCTCATTCTTTAACCGATGATATTCTTTACAAAAAAGCTCAGGTATTTTTGAAAAAACAACGTGTTGAAGAAGCGGTGAGCAATCTGCAAAAAATTGTAGATGATTATTTTTACGACATACTTGCTGATGATGCACTTTATACCCTTGCAGGTATTTATGAAAACCGATTAAACAACAAGGAAAAAGCAATGGAACTCTATCAGGACTTATTGCTCAAATTTCCGGGAAGCCTTTACACTGTTGATGCCCGTGTACGTTACCGAGCATTGCGAGGAGATAAATTAAACTGATATGATAATTTACAACGTAACCATAAACATTGAAGACGATGTTCATCTTGAGTGGGTGGAATGGATGAAAAACGAACACATTCCAAGAGTGATGGCAACCGGTTATTTTCTTGATAATCGCATGTGCCGCCTGCTTGTGGAAGAAGAAACAGGAACAAGCTACACCATTCAATATACCTTGAAAAACATGGCGGATTATGAAGAATATCAAAGCCTTCATGCTCCTGCTTTGCAAAAAGAAGTGATGGACAAATACCGCGATAAATTTGTCGCTTTCCGCTCGCTGATGGAACTGGTGTAATCTACTCCTGCCTGTGCTGAAATAAGAAACTCGCAGATTTTTCGTTTATATCAT
>CANJWH010000071.1 GCA_947478465.1 Bacteroidota bacterium | reverse complement strand
CTATTGCGTCAGGGTCCACCTCTTCCCATTCCGAACAGAGAAGTTAAGCCTGACTGCGCAGATGGTACTGGAGTTATATCTGGGAGAGTATGTCGTTGCCACCTTTATTAAAACCCCTTCAAGAAATTGAAGGGGTTTTTTTATTTATATGATTTTTATTTCCAGCACAACGCGCAAAGTTTAATCTATTTTTGCAGCCCTGAAATGAATCGTTTTTCCTTAATTTTTTATTTTCTTATTTTATTTAGTTCTGTTTGCTTTGCGCAAGGGAAGGATAGCATTCCTCTTTTGGTAAATGATACCATGCGGATAAGTGTTTTCAGGGGGATTGAGAATTTTTATTTGTACCGTTATGACAGCGTGAACATGGTGAGGTCGATGGATAGTCTTGTGATTTATCATCTGGCAATCAAGAGGAATAATTTGAATAGTGCACTGGGGAATATTGGCAGCAGTGCATTTTCACCATTTTATAAAAATGATATTGCATTAGGTTTTAGGGTTGGGATTGACAGCAGGAGGTTGTTTTTGTGGGAGAATGGGGATATCCGATTTGTGAATTCGCACAAAAGGTATTCGCGGGTGAATTATGTGAATGGTTCTAAGAAGGAGAATTATATTGAGGTGGAGCATTCGCAGAGTTTTGGTAAGAATCTGGATATTGGTTTCCGGTATAACCGGATTAACTCACTGGGTTATTATACTTCGCAGCAGACTTATTATTCGCGGTTGAATTTTTACGGAAGACTTTCGTCAAGGAACGGGCGTTATCATTTGCTTTTTAATACTGCATTGAACAGTACTAAAAATCAGGAGAATGGTGGTATTACGGCTGATTCGTTGTTTGAGGATGATTTGGTAAGTAACATAGAATTTTTGCCGGTTAATCTTTCGGGGGCGCAGAGCCAGATTAAGGATAATAGTTTTATGGTGCATCAGCATTATGATTTTGGCAAGAGGGTTCAAAGTTCAAAGTTCAAAGTTGATAGTTCAGCTACTAAGGCAGATAGTTTGAATTTTATTCCAGTCTTTAGGGTGGGGCAAGAGATCAGTTTCAGGAAAAACTTTTTTCTTTATACAGATGGTTCGTCTGACTCAGGTTTTTATTCTGATACTATTTTAGATCCGGCTTCGACACGGGATTCTATTGGGGTTAAGAATTTAGAGAATACGCTTAGTTTTAGTTTTTTTGGTAAAAAAGCTGGTGCTGCAAATCAATTCAGCAGAAATTATGTGAGTTTTTCGGTGCGGCATCAGTTAACGCAGGTGAATTATGGAGCTAATATTCCGGATACTGCAGACGGAAGTGCTTTTGTGCAAACGCATTGGTTTAATAACAATAACGTTTTTGTTCAGGGTAATGCGGGAGTGAGTTCTAAGTTGTTTAACAAGGTTTGGGTTGATGCTGCTTATTGTGTTGCGGGTTATAATTCTGGGGATTTTAGTTTAAGTGGTGGTTTACAGACTACTTATTTTGAAGCGAAAGCTTCGGCAACACTTAAAGAGGCGGATTATTTTGCGCAGCGTTATGTTTCTAATCATTTTGAATGGACTAATAATTTTAGTAAGGTTTTTAATGTGGGGGCTGAGGGTGCTTTTATTGCAGAGCGGTGGAAACTTCGCGCAGGCGCAGGGTATAATCTGGTAAATAATCTGATTTATTACGGGCAGGATGCCAAATCTGCTCAATATGGCGGGGCTATAAATATTATAAAAGCGTTTGTGCAAAAGCGTTTTACTGTGGGCAAGTTTAGCCTGGACAACGATGTTACTTACCAATATATAAAGGATTATATGCCGGTGCGACTGCCGGCTGTGGTTTTGCGGAGTTCTTTCTTTTTTGAGGATAAGTTGTTTAAACATGCCCTGCACTCGCGGTTTGGGGTTGATGTGTATTACAACACTGCCTGGAATGCTTACAGTTATATGCCTGCTACAGGGCAGTTTTATCTGCAGGACGGAAAACGCTACGGCAATTACCCCTACATTGATGTGTATGCTGCGTTTAGGGTGAAGGGGGCGAGGTTCTTTTTTAAATTAGACCATGCTTTTGCGGGTTTGCTGGGTAATACTTACTACGGGGCTGCGCATTATCCGCTGAACGGAAGGACGTTTAAGTTTGGGGTGGACTGGGTGTTTTTGGATTGATTACTGAATAACCCTAAACTCAACCCTACGGTTTTTTTCGCGGCCTTGTTCGGTATCGTTGTTAAAGAGGGGGCGGGTGCTTCCGAAGCCTTTGCAGGTCATGCGTGAGGCATCAATCTCGAGCATTTGCATAAAGTTTGAAACTGCCTGAGCGCGGGCTATGGAAAGTGTTTTATTCATGTCTTCGTCACCGCTTTCATCGGTGTGTCCGGCAATTTCAATGTGCATATCAGGGTTGCTGAGCATGAGGTCTTGCAGCATAACCAGCTCGTCTTCGGATTCGGGAAGTATGGTAGCCGAATTTTTTGCAAAGAACAACTGACGCAGAATAGTGGGCTTTGATTTGGTTTGGGTTGGGGTTTGCTGCTGAGGCTGAAGCTTTACTTCTGGTTTTATTTCCGGTTCATTTTCGGCAAGCATGCGCTCAACCTGTTGTTCGGGTGTTTCGGTATTAAGAGCGGGTAACTTTTCTTCCACTTTTTGTTCGGGAGCGGCAGTTTCTTTTTCGGCTAATTGTTTTTCAATGGCAGCTTCCATGTCAGCAGCTTGTTGCTGCTTTTGTTTTTCTTCAGCAGCCAGCTTTTCGGTTGCCAGTTGTTTTTCGTGTTCCGCTTGTTTTTCAGCCGCCAGTTGTTTTTCTTCTGCGGCTTTTTTCTCAGCTGCTATTTGTTTTTCGGTTGGCCGGGTTGGAGCAGGAGCGGGCTTGGTTTGGGTAACTGTTTTTTCGGGTTCAGTAACAGTTTGTTTTTTTACTTCAGGTGCGCTTTCTTTTTTGACTGAGCCCTTTTTTATGCGCGTATCCACCACCTCACCGCTGCGCGTAATGCCCTCAGCGGGAATAAAACCGGCACTTGGAAAAGCTTCGGGCTTTGTTCCACTCTGATAAACGGCTACATCATCAATATAATAATAGGCATTTGGGTTTTTGCCGTCAACATCCAGGGCTTTTGTTCCATCGCTGGTATAAAAATTTCCGATGATGATGTATTTTTCGCCACCGCGTGCTTTAAAGCTTCCTGAAATGGTTGTCCAGTCATAGACATCACTGATAAAACTTGCGGATGGGTTGCGAATTTGTGGTTTGCAAAGTCCGGCAATAATTTCTTTGCTTCCACGGTCTTCAAATGTTTCAAAACATTCGAGTACACCATCGGTTTTGCTTTCAAATTTGGCAGCAGTAAAATAGGCGCCAATATTTCCGATTGCGAATTTTGATTTTTCGCTTAGCGAAACAGAAAACTCAACGTTGTAGGTGTTGCCCTCAACAAGAGGATTTTTTAATTCAATTTGTGCGTAGGAGCGGTGTTTGTCGTGAAAGAGAAGAAGACCGATACAGGCATCACCATTTTTTGGTTCCTGTCTGCCCATTGCGTTTTCGGGAACTCCACAGGTAGCGCTGCAACGGTTGAAATAGTCCATGGCACCCGAAGTGGGTTGTGTCCAGCCTATAATATTTACCTGACGTTTTCCTGTTTCTTTAGGGCAGGTAATGTATTCTTCAAATCCGGGGTTTGGCACAAGGTTTTGTGCCTCTACACTTGCGCATGCAAGCAGGCAAATACAAAACGTTGTGTTATTTTTTAACATGGTTTAAGGCGATTACTTTTTTGTAACCGTGAACTCAACGCGTCTGTTAAGTTTTCTGCCCTCCTCTGTATCGTTTTTAGCTAATGGTTTGCTGCTGCCGAATCCGTTATAAGTCATGCGGGTTGGGTCCACATCAAACATGGCAAGGAAATTTACAACCGCCTGAGCTCTTTGCAGTGAAAGCTTTTTATTCATGTCCTCTGTTCCGCTTTCATCGGTATGACCATCAATGCGTATTTGCATGGTAGGATTGTTGTTCATTTTATTAACCAATGTTATCAGCTCGCCTTCACTCTTTGGTAAAATTTCAGCACTGTTTTTTGCAAAATACAGATGCTCCATTACAGTAGGTTTAGCATCGGGCTGGGCTTTTGCCTGCACCATAGCTTTTTGCTGGGTAAGGGCTTCGTTAATGGCTTTAAGTTCGTTCAGTTTCTGGCGTACTTCAGCAATTTTTCTGTCAATTTCTTTCTCGTCCAGCATTTGTTTGATAGAAAGAGGGTCAATCAAAGGCTCAGCAGCAGCAACTTGTTTAGGGGCTTCAGCTTCTTTCCAAGCCGGATTTTTCTGTGCCTGATTTAAGCTGGCTACAGGGCTTATATTTGTTGCTGTGAAAAACGGTTCGGGAGTTTTTCCTGATTCATAAACTGCAACATCGTCAATAAAATAATAAGCATATAAGCCTTTTCCCATTGATGGGGCAGCGGTGGTTGGTGTTTTTGAGTTGCCCGAAAAGTTGCCGATAGTTAAATATTTTTCACCACCCTTTGCTGTAAAGGTTCCTGAAATTTTTTTCCACATTTTATTGTCTTGTAAGAAACTTTCGGCAGGATTATTTACCTGAGGGCGGCAAGGGCCGGGAACCAGTTTGAAATCGCCTTCGGGAGATTTTACACTTTCATAACATTCAAAAACAGTTTCAACCAACCCTGTTATTTTATCTACAGAAAAATATGCGCTGATATTTCCGATAGCATATTTTGAATTTTCGGCCAGACAAAGATTGTATTCTACGGTGTATGATTTGCCGGCAACCAATGGACTTTTTAAGGGAGCCTGAGCATATACACGGTAACGTTCGTGGTAAACGGTAAGTCCTATATAAGCATCACCGCTCAATGCTTCCTGGTAACCCACCACATTATCCGGAACCCCGCAGGTATTGCTGCAACGGTGAAAATAGTCAATAGAACCGGCAGTTGGTTGGATCCAGTTCTCAATATAGAGCTGGCGTTTACCTAATTCTTTAGGACAAACGGTGTGGTCTTCAAAACTTGGATTAGGAACAAGGTTTTGGGCTTCCGCTGCGGAAAAGCTGAGGGTAAACGCAGCTATAATTAGGTAGTTTTTTGCCATTTGATTTTAAAAAGCAAATGCTCATACGCAAAACGACCAATTAAGGTTTTAGAAAGATAGACCATTGACTATAGTCCATAGACCATATTCTATTGGCTATTTGACAATAAGCAAGGGAATTGAAATGTTGTGCCGTACTGTTTCAAGCGTGGTTCCAAGAATAATGTCCTTAAACCCTCGGTGACCGTGAGCACCCATTACCAACAGGTCACAATTGCATCTGTTTACAATTTCAGGTATACTCTTTTTGGGGTTTCCGAAGCCAAGTTTAAGTTCAATGGTATAGCCTCTTGAACTCAAATCGGATTTGTATTTCTCTAAGTTCAGTTTGTCGCTTGCGGTTTCAAGGTCATCCACTTCGCTATCCATAAGATGTGCACCGGCAGTTTCCACAATGTGAATTAATACATATTCTGCCTCTTTGCCTCCCTGAGTAATAGCATGGCTAATTGCTTTGCTGTCGCTGTTGCTGAAATCAACGGTAACGCCAATGCGTTTGTATTTTTTTGCTTCACTGATTTTTAAATCTAATGGCGAACCATCGGGAGCCTTGCTTTCTTTTTGCATTGTTTTCTTTACCAGAGGTCCAAAGGTGATATAGAGGAGTAACAGACCCGCTGCAATAACCAAAGGTACAACTGTCATGTATAGAATGCCAGGGTTTTGTGAGTTGTTTATCCACTCGGCAACTTTTTCTATTACTAATTTAGCATTGAGCGAAACGATAATCAACGCAATTACCCAAGCCAGAATTTTTACCCAAAGCTTAATAGCAAACTCACCCATCTGCTTTTTATTACTGGTTAAATGAATGAGCGGAATAACAGCAAACCCTAATTGCAGACTTAACACAACCTGACTAAAGATCAGCAATTGTCCTGTTGCACCTTCGCCAAAGAGATAAATAACAATGAATGCTGGAATAATTGCAATCAAACGTGTAATAAGTCTGCGCAACCATGGTTGAATACGTAAATTCAAATAACCTTCCATTACAATTTGTCCGGATAAGGTTCCGGTAAGCGTTGAACTTTGTCCGGATGCAATGAGGGCTATTGCGAAAAGAGCAGGGGCAAATTTTGTTCCCAGAACATCGTTCAGCAATTTGTGTGCATCCTGAATTTCCGAAACTTCATTCAGTCCATTGGTAAAAAATGCAGCGGCAGCAAGAATTAAAATAGCTGCATTTACAAACAGGGCAAGGTTGAGTGCAATGGCGGTATCAATAAAATTGAACTTAATGGCTTCCCATATTCCTTTTGAGGTGCGTTCAATTTTCCGGGTTTGAACAAGAGATGAATGTAAATACAAATTGTGCGGCATCACAGTTGCTCCAATGATTCCAATAGCTATATAGAGCGCATCTTCATTGAGTGGAGATGGAATAAATCCTTTTACCAATTCAACCCCGTCTGGTTTTGCGAAAATAAGTTCGGCAATAAATGCCAAACCTATGGTGGCAACCAGCACCAAAATGAATGCTTCCATTTTGCGCATACCATATCGTTGCAAAACCAATAATAAAATTGTATCCGCTACTGTAATGGAAACGCCAATGAGCAAAGGCAATCCGAAAAGTAATTGAAGCCCTATTGCCATACCAATTACTTCGGCAAGGTCGCAGGCAGCAATTGCAATTTCTGCCAGCAGCCAGTTGAAAAAATTAATAACAGGATGATAGGTTGCCCGTGATGCCTGTGCCAGATCCATTCCGCGCACCAAACCAAGCCGCGCACTTAAACTTTGCAGCACCAATGCCATCAGATTGCTCATTAACAAAACCCAGAGCAATTGATATCCAAACTTGCTACCACCTGCAATGTCTGTTGCCCAGTTTCCCGGATCCATATAGCCAACGCTTACCAAATAAGCAGGTCCGATAAATGCAAACAGTTTTTTCCAGAAGCTAGTTTTTGAGGCTGTGTCAATGCTTCCGTGAACTTCTTCCAATGATTTCCCTGAAGTGTGTTTCATTATTTTACACTTGCTAAGATGTTTTTTGCTACCTCGTTACTGATAAAAAATGGTTTTCCCTTACCGATTGCTATTTGAAGTGACCGGTCAAAATCGTTGATGTCGCTTATTCTTATTGAGCTACCCAAAGTCAGTTCTGTTTTGGCGAGGTATTGAAGAAATGAAGGACTATGATCCACAACACCTGTCATCATACATACTTCATTTTTCTTAAAAGTAGATAGCAAAGCTGATTTCTGAATTTGAAGTTTTCCGTTTGAATCAGGAATTGGGTCGCCATGCGGATCAACTTTAGGATAGTCAAGAAATTTGTCAATCTGTGCCACTAGTTTTTCGGAATTTATATGCTCCAATTGTTCAGCTAGTTCATGCACTTCGTCCCACCCAAACTCCAGTTTTTCTACCAAAAACATTTCCCAAAGGCGATGTTTACGGATAATATTAAGGGCAATTTTTTCACCTTTTGCAGTAAGTTTTACACCGTAGTACTTTTCGTAATTAATCAGCTTTTTGTCTGAAAGCTTTTTAAGCATATCGGTTACAGAAGCAGCTTTGGTATTCATTTTTTCGGCAATAGCATTGGTGGTGACTGCAACCTTTTCTCCATCCACTAATTTATAAATGGCCTTTAGGTAGTTTTCTTCTGTGAGTGAATTCATGGTGTTGATGTTTTCGGTGCAAATATAAAACATATTTAGATTTAAATAAAATAAAATTTAGTCTAGTCTAAAAAATATTTAGGTTTGTGCAGGTAAATAATGAAAAAACGTAAGAAAATAATTCTGCTGATTACATCTTTTCAATATGTGTTTATTGCTTTGGCACAGACCGGAAGCATTAAAGGCATAGTGCGTGACAGCATTGCTGCTGTGCCTTTTGCCAACATCGGTATTAAAGGTACTACGCAGGGAACAACCTCTTCATTAGAAGGATATTTTCTTTTTAATAATGTTCCTTCAGGTGAGCAGGAGCTTATTGTTTCGGTGCTGGGATATGAAAAATTCAGAAAGAAGATAAACGTAGAAAATGGTATAACTGCGGATGTTTCAATTATTCTTACTCCTTCTTCCGTTTCGCTAGACCAGGTGGTAGTTACCGGAACCATGAAAGAAACATTTATCTCAGCTTCGCCTGTAAAGGTTGAAGTAATTACACAGAAATTTCTACAGACCAATCCCACCAATAACATTATTGAAGCAGTGCAAACTGTAAATGGTGTTCAGGAGCAAATCAATTGCGGTGTGTGCGGAACCAATGACATTCACATCAACGGAATGGAAGGCCCTTACACACTGGTGCTGATTGACGGAATGCCTATTATGAGCGCGTTGGCAACGGTTTATGGCTTTAATGGAATACCCACTTCGCTGGTTGATAGGGTAGAGATTATTAAAGGTCCTTCTTCTACATTATATGGCAGTGAGGCAGTGGGTGGTGTGATTAATATTATTTCCACCAAGCCAGAGAAAATGCCTGTTATTGGTTTCAATACCTATTACACATCTCATCGCGAGCTTAATGTTGATTTTGCAGTTACCCCTAAATTAGGAAAGAAGGTAACCACAACACTTAGCGGGAACTATTACCGCAATCAATACCGCATGGATTTTAATGACGATAATTTTACAGACATTCCGCTTAACAACCGTTTTACCTTATTTAATAAATGGAGTATTGCGCGCAAGGAACATCGCATTGCTAATATTGCTTTGCGTTACTATACCGAAAATCGTTTTGGCGGTGTGCTGCAATGGCAGCCTGAAAACCGAGGCAGCGACACTATTTACGGTGAATCTATTTACACCAATCGTTTGGAGGTAATAGGTTCATATCAGTTGCCGGTTAGTAATCATCATTTGCGGATTGACTACTCGTATAACTTTCACGATCAGAACAGCTATTACGGCAAAACTCCTTACAGCGCGCAGCAGCAGATATTTTTCTCCAATCTTTTGTGGAACCGCAAATTTGGTAAACACGATGTGCTGACGGGTATAACACTCCGTTACCAAACGTATAAAGATAACTCACTTGCTAATCCTGATGAACGAAAATTTATTCCTGGAATATTTGTACAGGATGAATACAGCATCGGAAAATCATCTGTATTGCTGGCGGGTGTGAGACTTGATCATCACGAGAACCATGGTTTTATTTTTTCTCCGCGTCTTAGTTTCAAACAAAAAATCGGAACCTATACTTCGGTGCGGTTAAACAGTGGAACAGGTTTCAGATTGGTGCATTTATTTACAGAAGACCATGCGGCATTAACAGGAGCACGCCAGGTTGTAATAAAAAATAATCTTGAGCCCGAGCAATCGTATAATGTAAACCTGAACATTAATCACGTTTACAGTTTTGCCAAAGGCACAGGAACGCTGGATGTTGATGCGTTCTATACTTATTTTACCAACAAAATTATTCCTGATTATACCACCGATCCTAATCTGATTATCTATGATAACCTTTCAGGGTTTGGTGTTACAAGAGGCTTTGCTGCCAGTATCAATCACTCGTTTGGATTTCCATTGAAAATAAATGTTGGCGGAACTTTTCAGGATGTTTATCAGGTAACAGAAAATTTACTTGGCGAAAAGGTGAAGCAGAAACAACTATTTACGCCTGCCTTTTCCGGAACATTTGTGGTGGGTTATAAATTCCGCAAACTCAAGTTGTCAATTGATTACACTGGCAGGGTAATGGGCCAGCAGAAACTTCCTCATTATGATGCTCCGTTTACACGCCCCGAGATATCGCCTTGGTTTACGATACAAAATGTTCAGTTAACAAAGGAAATCAAATCGTTCAGCGTGTATGCCGGTGTTAAAAATATTTTCAACTGGACACAAAGTTCGCCACTGGTTGACCCTGCCAACCCATTCGGGAAAGATTTTGATACGGCTTATGCTTGGGGGCCTTTGCAGGTGCGCAGGTTTTTTGTTGGATTAAGATGGAGTTTGATAAGAAAGTAATTGAAGCGAATTATTTCCAGATCAGAATTATCATTCCTGTTAAAATGAAAGCTGCACCCGTCAATATTTTAGGCGTAACGGGTTCTTTTAACAGTAAAAACGAAAGTAGAAGTGTTATTACAATACTTGCTTTGTCAATAGATGCAACATAAGAAACCTGACCTTCTTTCATAGCGCGGTAATAGAATATCCATGACAGCGATGTGGTGATACCTGAAACCGCCAGAAAAATCAGGTTGCTTGAAGATGTATGCTGAAGTTCAGTATATGCATTGCGGAATAAAAATGCATTAGCAATTACTATTGAAAACACAACTGCTGTGCGTATTGCCAGAGCTGTATCACTGCTTAAATCTTTCATTCCGAACTTTGCAATTACAGAGGTAAGTCCTGCAAAAAGCATGGAGATAATTGCATATAAAATCCATTTTTCCATATGGCAAATTTAAAACTTGTAGGTGTATCCAATCCGTATCACTTGTGTTTCGTAATAGTCGGTGGTGGTGTAATTGAAATCTCTGCCCTGAATTTGTTTCTTGATAATCATAGTGTTTAAAAGGTCTGTAGCATTTAAAAATACTTCGCCTTTGCCTTTTTGGATTTTGGTTTTTATACCAAGGTCTAACGAAAAACGTTGTGCAATTTTTCCTTGCGGAATAATGTCGGGAGCTAGATAGATTGCAGTTGCCTGTATATCGAAGTTTTTAGGAAGGTGGAATATGGTATTCAGTTTTGCATTGCCCGAAAATATTTCCTGTTTTCCGGCTCTGAACGTATTGGTTACGGGATATTTATTTTCAACTGTGAATGCATCAATCTGATTTCGGTACCCATTCAGATTAACATTAAACGAGAACCATTTTGTAACATCGTGAGAAAGCAAAATTTCCAGTCCTGTGCTGTAACTTCGTTTTGCATTTTGGAAAACGGAATATATTATTGTGCTGCCGGGAACGGTGCTTGCAATACGTGTAATTGTTCCGTCTGCCAGTTTATGATAAGCTGCTGCATAGAAATATCCCTTGTCCCAATTTGTTTTGTAGCCCAATTCAAACGTGTTGGTAAATTGCGGGCGCAGTGCAGGATTTCCGACTTTAATAATTTCAGCATCATCGTATTTAGGAAAAATACGTATGTCCACTTCGTTGGGACGATCAACTCTGCGATTATAAAAAAATGTGATTTTATTTCTGTCGTTTAGTTTGTAAGCAAGGCGTAGATTTGGAAAGGGTTGTGTGTAATTGTAGCCATCTGTTTTATAAACAGGATGTGATGAGCCCACTACATAATTTATATTTACATACTCAACCCGTAACCCTATTTCCGATTCGAATTTTTTGCTTTCGTAAATATAGTTTCCGTAAAGAGCTGGAATAACTTCTTTGTACGTAGCAGGTCCGCCAGCACTAGAATCCAAAGGAGAATTAAGTCCCGGAATAAACTGCATGTTGGTGGGTATTTCGCGCCAGCGGAATTTTGCACCGCCTTCAATCCGTCCGTATATAAGAGGCCGCACATAATCTAAATTGAAGTCGGCCACATGCTCATCCGATATTAAAGCAAAGGCATCTTTGCCGCTAGAGGTTGGTAAAATATTGTCGAAGAAATATTTCTCGTCTTCGCGGTGAAACGTGTAGTTAAAACCTGCATTAAGGAGATGCCCAGGTTGTTTGAATTTATGTTGGTATGCTGCAGAAGCCATCACCGTAGTTTTTACTTCATCTTCCAGAAATTGCCATAAACGAAGACGCTGTGAAAAGTCAGCATTAAAAAAAGGTTCGTCACCGTTGTCAAGGATTTTCTCTAAGCCGTACATGCCTGAAACGGTAAGCATATTCTGCTCATTGATGTTCCAGTCAATACCTGCTTTAGCAGTTGCAAAATGAGTATTGCGGTTTCGTTTGGTTTGTTGATTAATAATAGTTCCGTCATCATAGGTGCGCGTTACAAACTCATTTTTGTTCAGTGTTTGTGTGTAGAGATAATCGCCCTGGAAAAAGAGATTGATTTTATTTTTACGATAATTAAGCGACAGAGAAGGATTTATTTTTGGTGTTTGCTGATATTGAGGGCGGATAGTAGGAAGATTTTCTTTTCGTACCCATAATGCACCCAAACCACCAGTCATTCCAACTTTTCCATTAAAGCCTTCTTTCTTATTTTTCTTATAAATGATGTTGATAATTCCTGCGTTTCCATTTGCATCATATTTAGCAGATGGGTTATTGATGATTTCAATTTTTTCAATGGCAGAAGCAGGTATATTGTCTAAACCCGACTGGCTGCCCATACCAGTTAAGGCAGTTTGTTTTCCATCAATGAGTACGGTTATTTTATCATTCCCCCTGAGTGCAACTTTTCCATCCTGCACAGTAACACCGGGAAGATTTTGCATCGTTTGTAACACAGAACCACCGCTCTGGCTGATGTTGTCTTCAACAGAAAAAGTTTTCTTGTCCATTTTACTGTTAAGTACATCCTGTTTATCTGATATAATTACTTCGGTTAGAGTAGCTGTATTTTCACTTAATTCAATAACAGGCACTTCTAAAAAATCGGAGAGAGTGCCAACAAAAATTGCCTGACGCTGTGTGGTGTAACCAATGTATGACACATCAATAAAATAATTGCCGGGTTTAATATTAGATAGTATAAACAGCCCTTCCTCATTGCTGATAGTGCCGGTTACAAATACGCTGTCTTTTTCTGTTTTCAGAATTACATTTACATACGGCAAAGCCGTTTTAGCTGCTTTGTCTTTTATGATTCCTGAAATTGTAACGGTTTTGTTTTGCGCTATTGACGATGAAAATGACAACGCAAAATACGTGAACAGAATAATGGCTTTTAACTTGCTTGTCATTGTGTTTTTTTGAATAAAAGAAGCACCGGAAGCGGTGCTTCTTTTATTTGATTAATCCTTTTCTTCTTTTTTCTCTTCCAGTTTTGTTTTACTCAAAACATTTCCATCGGCTGTAAACAGCACGTCATATGATTCTTCCCCTTTTTCTATTTCGGCTTCAAATATGTTTCCGTCTTTGGCGCTTTCAATTTTAGCAGCTTCCTCAATTTTATAGCCTCCAAAATCTTTGTTAAGTGTAGCCAATATATTGGCAGGCAATGCAGCAGTTTTTATTTCAGTTTCTGTTTCAAGCCATTTGCCGGTGTTATCAAAGTTGGCAGATATTTCTTCTCCGTTGAGTTTAAACTCTGCTTCATATTCGTTGGTGTTTTCTTTTTCCCAGTTTGTTTTTGTAGTGGTTGGGAATTTTGTTTTAAATGCAGATACAACGGCAGCAGGAATATCTTTTTCCTGAATTTTTTGTGCGAAGGCAACTGTTGTAATCAACACGGCTGCAATCATTGTTGTTAGTTCTTTAGTCATTTTTTTAAAATTGAATTTGTTAGACTTTATGTTTCGGAGTTGTTTGTGTTAATAAGGTAGTAAAGGTATTCTTAGAATAAACCTGCTATGTGAACCAAATGTTAATGATTGCTAACAGAAGTAAATGAACAGTCCAATGCATTCATAATATCTTTTACTTTTGCGACAAATAAATTTAACCATGAAAAAAGCATCTTACCTTTTAATTGCATCTTTTGCAGTACTTGCCGCTTGCAAAACAACCAAAGAAACCACCACCACCACCGCTGCGCCAGAACCTAAAAAAACAGATTGTAGCGGATCGGCTTACACCTACGCTGCCAACATAAAACCAATTCTGAACGAGAGTTGCAATGGCTGTCATGGTCCTGTAAAAAAACGCGGAGGACTTGATTTTACCATTGACGAAGTATTATACAGTGAGGCAAGAAGCGGTAAACTGGTTTGCGCCATTAACCAGAATAAAGGATGTGAAGCCATGCCGCAATACAACCCAAAGCTGAGTGACGACAAAATAAAAATGATTGAATGCTGGGTTAACAGCGGAATGAACAAGTAATGTATAAACTACTTATCAGGCCTTTTCTTTTTCTCTTTTCGCCTGAGAGTATTCATCATTTTACGTTTCGTTTTATAAAGATTGCTTTTGCATTTCCTTTTGTAAAAAGTATTGTTGCTTCATTGCATAAACCAACAGCGCCAAACCTGGAGCGCGAAGTATTTGGAATAAAATTTCCTAATCCTGTGGGTTTGGCAGCAGGTTTTGATAAAGATGCCAAACTGTTTGACGAACTCTCGGCCTTTGGTTTTGGCTTTATTGAAATAGGTACACTTACTCCCAAGCCACAACAGGGTAACGATAAACCCCGCCTGTTTCGCTTGCCTGAAGATAGTGGTTTAATCAACCGAATGGGCTTTAACAACGAAGGCGCAGATGCAGCCGTTAAGCGTTTAAAGCATAATAGTAACAACGTAATTATTGGAGGAAACATTGGTAAAAATAAGGTAACCCCCAATGAAGATGCAATACATGATTATATCTATTGCTTTAACGTATTGTTTGACCATGTGCATTATTTTGTAGTAAATGTTAGCTCGCCCAACACACCCGGACTGCGCGATCTGCAAGAGAAAGAACCCCTGACAAAACTGCTTGCCGAATTACAGAAACGCAATAACGCCAGGCTAAAACCAAAACCCATTCTGCTCAAAATTGCACCCGATTTAACTAACTCACAATTGGATGACATTATTGATATTGTGCGCGACACCAAAATAGCAGGAGTTATTGCAACCAACACCACCATTAGTCGTGAGGGACTTAAATCAACAACTGAAGAATTGAAAGCCATTGGCGCAGGAGGACTAAGTGGATTGCCAGTTCGCAAGCGCAGTACCGAAGTAATCAGATACCTGAGTGAAAAATCAGGAAAATCTTTCCCAATCATTGGAGTAGGAGGGATACATTCACCCGATGATGCTATTGAAAAACTAAATGCAGGTGCAACGCTGGTGCAGCTTTACACAGGTTTTATTTACGAGGGGCCGGCTTTGGTGAAGAGGATTTGTGAGAAGCTGTAAATATTATTTTACCACCACCAGTTTACAGGTTTTTGAAAAGTAATTACTGCTTAGGTTCAGGTAATACAGACCGCTTTCAATTGCATCATCATTTACATCCCAGTTTAGTTTGTGCTCACCGGCACTTAAATTGCCCTTAAAAAGATTACGTATTAATTTTCCCGAAAGGTCATAAATACCAGCATTGATAGATGTTGCTTTCAGCAGAGAAAATGAAATGGTTGCGTTACCTGAAACAGGATTTTGAATTTTTATTCCATCAATAATCATTTCAGGTTCAGTTATGGCTGTAGTGTTTAATGCAGTAACCCTCATATTGTCTGCCAGAAAGATTACACCATAATCCTGACAGGTAGGAGGGTGACTGTCATAATGCACCACCACGCTGTCGAAACCCGAAGAAAAACTGCAGCTGAGAATATCTACCGGCCAGGTGCCGGGGTTGGCAGCAGTTCTTGTATTAGTTCCAACAGAGGCGCCAGCCATATAGGCTGATACCCGCATGGTTGCCGCATCATCGCAGCCCAATTCCTGACACGAATACCAAATGGAGAAATCGCTAATGGTTTGGTCAAATTTTATGAGCAAATCTGAAAGATAAATGCTGCTTGGATAAATATACCGCCCGGTAAAGCCTTGCGGAACAACGGGGGAACTGTTATCCTGTATGGAATAACCCTGACCGGTTGCAGAAAAACGGACAGTAATGTTGTTAACGGTTTGGTTTATGGGAAACGGGGAGTGCAGCGGGGCATTATCAAAGTCAAATAACACAGCCTGAGCAGATGCATTAAAAGCACCGGCAAGAAAAATAATAAATAACACCGTTCCGGTTATAACAGTGTTGTAATTTTTTACGGATGATTTTATTCTCTGCAACATGATGAATGTGTTAAATTATACAACAAATGTCGTTATACACCGTTGTACTTGAAATGACAAATGTTATGTTAACGCATGTTTCGGCTATGCTAATACAATCACTATATCATCCCTCAGAATTTCATGGAATAATTATGATAAATTTGTATTAGTTCTTAAGCAGCTTCTATGAAAAAAACAGTGCTCTTTGTTTTAATGGTTTTTTTTAACAGTGCTTTACTTTCGGCTCAGGTAATTGATTTCTGCACGGCTATTACTAAGGAAGGGACTTGTGCAAATCACCCCAAAAGATTTTACATTCCGGTTGGTGAAACGGCTAATGTCTTTGCTGTAGTGCGTTTGCTGGATGAAGTGGGTGTATCAAAAGTAGAGTACAAAATATACCGTGAAGTCAGTCCGGATGAAGATGTTTACATGACCAGCTTATTTCAGGATGTGAAACCCGAAATGAAAACCTTCTGGAAAAAAATTGCTTTCACGCAGGAGCTTGCTTACAAAATTTATGTTTATACCGATAGCGGCAAACTGCTTACATCTGCCCGTATTTTTGTGCAGGTTGATTATTGACAGTCACTGATTGAGGTCAATTCAATAGTTTTTTACATTTGGCAGGTTATTTGGTTTGTCTTTATGCAAACACCTTGCTTTATGAAAAAAATACTACTCTTTACCGTTGTTTTACTTCAATTTCTCAGTGGATGTGTAAGCTCTAAAAAAGCTTTAAACAGCGGCAATTATGATCAGGCTATTTATAAATCATTTAACAAGCTGCGCAAAAATCCTGATAACAGTAAAGAAATAGTAGTGCTTGAACGAGCCTTTTCGCGCGCCCAGCAAAATGATTTTGACCGTATAGCCTTTATGCAAAAAGAGGGCAGCCCCGATAAATGGGATGATATTTATAATGTTTATGAACAGATAAAAAATCGTCAGGCGCAGGTAAAAGCATTGCCGGTGTTGGTAATTAAAGATAAAAATAAACAGATACTGCGTAATGCCAACTTTAGTTTTATCAATGTGGATGATGAACTTCTGGAGGCAAAACAAAAAGCAGCACAGTATTTTTATACCCGTGGAAATACCTTGTTGCAAAAAGGCGGACGCTTTAATGCCCGCGATGCCTATGCCGATTTTCAACAGGTGAAAAACTATTACTCAACCTTTCAGGATGTGGATGATAAATTAGCGGCCGCACAGGAAGCAGGCACAACCAAAGTGTTATTTGAAATGCAAAAAGACAATCCCGCTCAATTGCCTCCATCGTTTGAGCAGGAGTTGCTGAAGATAAGCCTGCAGGAGCTTAACCGCCAATGGATGCGCTATTATACATCAGATGTAAAAGGTACAAATTACGATTATAACATTGTAGTAAATTTAAAAGTGATTGATGTGTCGCCCGACCTGGTAAAAGAGAAATATTACAGCGAAAGCAAAAAGATAAAAGACGGTTGGGAATACAAGTTGGACGCTAAAGGCAATGTAATGAAAGATAGCCTGGGCAATGATATTAAACAACCCAAATATAAAACCATAAAGTGTGATGTTGTTGAAACCCATTTCTCAAAATCTGCACGGGTGGCAGGTACACTCGATTACATTGATAATAACAGCAAGCAACTGATGCATACCGATAACATTGCTGCCGACTCGTTTTTTGAAGATGGGGTAGTGGTTGTTCTTGGGGGCGATGTAAATGCTCT
>CANJWH010000070.1 GCA_947478465.1 Bacteroidota bacterium | reverse complement strand
ATTGAATTTGAAACCTTCCGTAACAAACTGCAACCGGGAGAAAAGGAAGAATGGAAACTGAAGATAAAAGGAAAGAAAGGAGAGAAGGTTGCAGCCGAAATGGTAGCTGCTTTGTACGATGCATCACTGGATGCCTTTGCTCCCAACTCCTGGTATTTTGATATCTACAATTACTTCTATTCCAGCATGGGATGGAGTTCTGATATGTTCAGCATAGCATCGTCTACTATTTATCAAAAGAACTGGAACCCCATTGGTCCTTATCATCAGAACCATATTTATGACCAGTTGAATTGGTTCGGGTATTATTTCAGTAACGGGTATTACAGAGGTAGTTATGGTTATGACGGAGATGTATTGATGGCAGGAGCAAGATCTGTAGAGGAAATTTCTGTACAAAGTGTTATGGTTACATCTGACCGTATGGAAAGCAAGAAAAGTAAAAATGCAGAAACTGCTGCAACCGGTATGGCAATGGCAGAAACGATTGTTATGGAAGATTCAAACGGGAACAGCGTTGCTAAAACTCCGGATGCTAAACCTGCTCCACCAAATGAAGCCGACAAAAGAACCGGAGAGATGAGTGGCGTTAAAGCCAGAAGCAATTTCAATGAAACAGCATTCTTCTATCCTCATTTGCAAACAGACGAGCAAGGCAATGTAATCATTAGCTTCACTATTCCAGAAGCACTGACCAAATGGAAGATGCTGGGCTTTGCGCATACCAAAGATTTGAAATACTCAGTAACGCAAAACGAATTAGTAACACAGAAAGACCTGATGGTGATGCCGAATGCACCTCGCTTTTTCCGCGAAGGAGATAAGATTACGTTCAGTGCAAAAGTGTCGAACCTGAGCGAGAATGCAATGACGGGAACTTCACAATTGTTTTTGTTTGATGCGCTCACCATGCAGCCTGTAGATGCAGCATTGAAAAATACTTCTGCTACTAAAACCTTCACCGCAGAAAAAGGACAGAGCACTGCACTCAATTGGAACATTGAAATCCCTGAAGGTATTTCTGCTATAACATATAAAGTAGTTGCCAAAGCAGGGAAGTTTTCTGACGGAGAAGAAATGGCTGTTCCAGTGCTTACCAATCGTATGTTGGTAACTGAATCATTACCGCTGCCGGTGAGATACAATCAACCGAAAACGTATAAGCTTAACAAACTGCTCACGAACACTTCGACAACGTTAACAAATCATAATCTCACATTGGAGTTTACTGCTAATCCTGCGTGGTATGCTGTGCAGGCATTACCTTATATGATGGAGTATCCGTACGAATGTTCAGAGCAGGTTTTTAGTCGCTATTATGCCAATAGCATTGCCACACACATAGCCAATTCAAGTCCAAAAATAAAAGCTGTATTTGATGCGTGGAAGAGAGATTCTGAATCAGATAAAGGAAATACTGCTCTGCTATCCAACTTAGAAAAGAATCAGGAACTGAAATCATTGTTGCTGGAAGAAACCCCTTGGGTGATGCAGGCAAAAGATGAAACAGAGCGCAAGAAAAGACTGGCCTTGCTTTTTGATTTGAATAAAATGAGCAATGAATTAGGTGCTGCTTTACACAAATTAGGAAAGGCTCAAGCCTCCAATGGCGGCTGGCCCTGGTTTCCGGGAATGCCTGACAGCCGTTATATAACACAGCACATTGTAACCGGTATGGGACATCTGCAAAAGTTAGGTGTAATTGATTTTCAGAAAGAGCACAAGGCATGGAACATGACGGAACAAGCAGTGCGTTATCTGGATAACCGCATCCGTGAAGATTACGAGAACCTGAAAAAATATAAAGTTGATCTGACCAAAAACAATCTCAGCAGTGATCAGATACAGTATTTATATGCACGAAGTTTTTTTAATTCGCAGATAGAGATTTCTTCGAATAACAAAGAAGCATTTAATTACTATAAAGGTCAGTCAGAAAAATTCTGGTTGGAGAATAGTCGCTACATGCAGGGCATGATAGCACTTGCTTTGCATCGTTACGCGACAAAAACAATTCCAACAGACATTATGAAATCACTGAAAGAAAATTCATTGCATAGTGATGAGATGGGAATGTACTGGAAAGATATGTCGGGTGGATTTTACTGGCACCAGGCACCGATTGAAACGCAAGCATTATTAATTGAAGCGTTTGATGAAGTTGCCAATGACCAGGATGCAGTTGCGGAATTAAAAATCTGGTTACTGAAACAAAAACAAACACAGGATTGGAAAACCACTAAGGCAACGGCTGAAGCGTGTTATGCGTTGTTATTAAAAGGTACAGACTGGCTTGAAGAAACGCCACAGGTTGTTATAAATGTTGGTAAATATGAAGTGTATAACGGAGGAACAAAAAGAGGATGGGATCCTGATGATGTTTATGTCGGCAATCAGGAAGATGCCGGAACAGGTTATTTTAAAACCTCATGGAACGGAAAAGAAATTACTAAGGAAATGGGAGAAGTCAAGGTTGATGTGCAATCCTATAAACAGGAGAAAGGCATTGCCTGGGGAGCATTATACTGGCAGTATTTTGAGCAGTTGGATAAAATCACTCCTGCTGAGACACCATTGAAGCTGACCAAGAAATTGTTCCTTGAAAAGCCATCTGACACTGGTCCGGTTATTACTCCGGTAACAGCATTAACGGTTCTGCATCCCGGGGACAGAATAAAAGTGCGTGTGGAATTAAGCGTTGATCGTGCCATGGAATTTGTTCACCTGAAAGATATGCGTGCATCGGGTTTTGAGCCTGAGAATGTGATATCGCAATACAAATACCAGGGAGGTTTGGGATACTATGAAAGCACAAGAGATGCTGCCACCAATTTCTTTTTTGCTTACCTGCCAAAAGGAAGTTATGTGTTTGAATATCCATTGCGTGTTTCGCACAAAGGTGATTTTTCAAATGGTATTACAAGCATACAATGTATGTATGCGCCCGAGTTTGCAGCACATTCGGAAGGGATTAGGGTAAAGGTGGAGTAAAGTTTATTTTTGCGCGAGCTAAACAAATTCTTTTGCTGAGCAAAACGCAATCTTATTTTTTCTTTGCTGCAATTATTGCGGTTTACATTATCAGTGGATTTATTGATGTGATGGATGTAGATGCAGCACAGTATGCTTCCATCGCTCGCGAAATGCTGGAGCGCGGAGATTACCTGCATGTTACCAATCGGTATCAGGATTATTTAGATAAACCACCTTTGTTATTCTGGTTATCCGCATTATCCTTTAAGATATTTGGCATATCCAACTTTGTTTACAAACTGCCATCGTTGTTATTTGCATTGCTTGGAATATTCTCCACTTACAAATTAGGCAAGTTGCTGTATTCAGAAAAAACAGGAATACTGTCTGCGCTTATTTTTGCTTCCTGTCAGGCGATGTTTCTTATCACCAATGATGTAAGAACGGACACCATTTTAACAGGAGCAATTATTCTCTCTATCTGGAATATTGCAGCATATAATCAAAGCGGAAAATGGATTTCAATACTGGCAGGATTTGTTGGAATTGCTCTGGCAATGCTTGCTAAAGGGCCAATCGGATTAATGGCACCTGCGTTAGCTTTCGGCTCTCACTTTATTTTAAGAAGAGAATGGAAAAGTATTTTCAGGTGGCAATGGATTGTAGGATTGTTAGTTGTTATAATTCTGATCTCACCGATGCTGATGGGATTATATCAGCAGTTTGATCTTCATCCTGAAAAAGGAATTTCAGGAGTTCGCTTTTATTTGTGGGATCAAAGTTTCGGAAGGCTGACAGGTGATAATCCCTTTATTAACAGCCAACAGAAACCACAGGACACAGACCCTTTCTTTTTTGTTCATAGCTTCTTGTGGGCATTTCTTCCCTGGAGTTTGTTTTTCATTTTTGGTTATTGGCAAAAACTGAAAAGAATATTTCTCTCAAGGTTTAAATTAAATGAAACTGAAGAGGCCATTACAATAGGCGGATTTACGTTAGTATTTATCGCCATGAGTTTGTCGGACTACAAACTGCCGCACTATATTTTTATAGTGTTTCCGCTAGCAGCTATCATCAGTGCAGATTATCTGTTGAGAATATTTGAAAATTCAGAAAAGAAAAAGCTGCAACACATTTTCAGTGTTGTTCAAAGCATTACAATCGCTCTGGTCTGGTTGGTTATTCTTGTTCTGTGCGTTTATTCTTTTCCGATAAAAAGTTTGTTGTTATGGGTGAGTTTAATTCTATTCCTTACTTTGAATACTTATTTCATCGTCATTAAATCTGAGACACTTCAAAAATTTATTGTAGTTTCTTTAGTCACAATGATTGGTGCCAATTTTATTTTGAGTACACACTTCTATCCAACGCTGCTTTCGTATCAAAGCAATGTTGCAGCTGGAAGATTTATTGAAAGTAAAAATATTCCTAATGAACAATTTGTATGTTACATTTCGGGAGGTCATTCGCTTGATTTTTACAGTAAACGAATTGTACCCTGGATTCAATCGCCTCAGGAATTGAATGATAAAATGCAACATGGCAAGGCGTGGGTTTTTACTAATGAAGAGGGAAAACGAAATCTTGAAAAAGAAAATCTCCTGCCGGATAGCGTAATAACGTATTCTGATTATAAAGTTACAATGTTGTCATTGCCATTTTTAAAACCTGCTGAACGGGAAAAGATGCTGAAGAAAAAATACTTGCTTCGCTTCCAGAAAATTAATTCTTAAGGAATTTCATTACAGAGCTATAAAACTCTTCAGGTTTTTCAGCATGTACCCAATGACCAGAGTTGATGGAAACAATATCCGAATTCGGATATTGTTTCTTTATCTCTGTTTCATCAGGCTGATTAATATAATCCGACTTATCACCACGGATGAATAGAGCAGGAACAGTTGAACCTTTGGCAGTTTCAACACCGACCTCTTGGATGTTTTTTTCAATAACCGGCAGATTGAATTTCCACTCAAACTTTGTGTTGTCGTTTTCTTTTCGCGCAAGATTTTTCAGAAGGAATTGTTTTGTTCCGAAATCGGAAATGTATGTTGAAAGAACTTCATCTGCTTGATTTCTTGATTTCAGATTTTCTAAATCAATGGAAAGTAAAGCCTTTAAAATGGTGTCGTGATGAATGGGATAAAAACGTGGAGCAATGTCAACGACTACTAATTTTTTTACTCTTTCAGAATGTTCTCCTGCAAAATACATTGCAGCTTTTCCGCCCATGCTGTGACCGATTATTTTTGCCTTTTCAATGTTGTGATCATCAAAAAATTGAAGCAAGTCATCGCTCATTACTTTGTAATTCCATTCATCGCTGTGCGGTGATTGCCCGTGATTGCGCAAATCAATAAGATATACTGTAAAGTTCTCAGCAAACTTTTTCCCGAGTGTAAACCAATTATCCAACATCCCGAAAAGCCCGTGCAGAATAACTAGCGGCTCGCCATCTCCAAGTTTTTTGTAGCTAAGTTTCATTAACTAGTTGTCTTAGATAAAGCTGAATTGTATTCTCCAATCCAAAATACAACGCATCTGAAATCAGCGCGTGTCCAATAGAAACTTCGAGTAACCCGGGAATATTTTGTTTGAAATATTTTAGATTATCCAAGCTTAAATCGTGTCCTGCATTTAATCCAAGTTCCAATTCATTGGCACGTTTTGCTGCAGCAATAAAAGATGCAATTGCTTTTTCTTTATCAATCTTAAAACTGTGTGCATATGATTCGGTGTAAAGTTCTATTCTGTCTGTGCCGGTGGCTTTTGCGCCTTCAATCATTTTTTCATCTGCATCTACAAAAATGGAAGTGCGTATTCCGTTGCGTTTAAATTCAGAGATTATTTCAACCAGAAAAAGCTTATGCTCAATGGTGTTCCAGCCATGGTCAGAAGTTAATTGTCCTGTTCCGTCAGGAACTAATGTTACTTGTGTTGGCTTTACTTCCAGCACCAAATCAATAAATTTCTGTTCGCGTGGATTTCCTTCAATGTTAAATTCTGTTTGTATTAACTTCTTTAATTCACGCGTATCATTGTAGCGAATATGGCGTTCATCAGGACGAGGATGAACTGTTATTCCCTGCGCTCCAAAACGTTCACAATCCATTGCTACTTTCAGCAAGTCGGGAATATTACCACCTCGCGAATTGCGCAAGGTTGCAATCTTATTAATATTGACGCTAAGCTTTGTCATTAGAAATATATTCTGCACAAAAATAGACTTTGAACAAACTAAATACAGTTCTTTTGCGTTTTATATTAAAACACGTAGGTTTGCCGCCATCATTTTCAGATAAGCGACACAACAATTAAGGGTTTTAAACGTTTCAGGCATACAGTTTGCAGATAGAAAGAGAAAAAGAATAGAAATCATGTTAGTCAGAGAACTTATTACCGATGAAATTCCCCCGCTGAAAACCACTGACACCGGGAGAAAGGCCTTGTCGTGGATGGAAGAATTCAAGGTAGCGCATTTACCCGTTATTGACGGAACAAATTATGTGGGAATGGTTTCAGAGGCTGACATACTTGACAGCAATATACCTGACCAAGCACTTTCAAGACATCCTTTAACGCTTAATAACCCCGAAAATATTGCCAATCAGCATGTGTATGATGCAATACGCATGGCGGCAGGAATGAATCTGACAGTAATTCCTATTGTGGATGAAACTCACAAATACTTGGGAATGGTTACCATAAATAATCTGATACAGAATACAAACAAAATGGCTGCTATCAGCGATCCGGGTGGAATTCTTGTTTTAGAAATGAATGTACGTGATTATTCACTAACAGAAGTGGCACGTATTGTTGAATCAAATGATGCAAAAATTCTCAGCTCGTATATCCGCACGCTGCCGGGAACTGACAACATGGAACTAACACTTAAAATCAACAAAGAAGAGCTTTCGGGAATTATCCAGACTTTTGAGCGCTACAACTATAATATTGTGGCTACATTCAACGAAACCAAACACCTCGAAGACTTGAAAAATCGCTTTGAGTCATTGATGAAATTCATCAATATCTGATGCAGGGGAAGATTATTCCTGTATTATTACTTCTCTGTTTTTTATTTTCAAAGTCACTTTCTGCGCAGGAAAATATATTGCCTGGAGGTGACACATTGTTTGTTGTAAACAGTATTACCCTAATAGGAAATAAGCGGACCAAAGAAAAAATTATTTTCCGCGAAATTCCAATTCATATCGGAGATACCGTTGCTAAAAAAAATCTGGATTATATTATTGAAAGAACACGATTCAATGTATTCAACACCTTGCTTTTTACCATTGTTACTGTTGACACTTCAATAGTCGGTAACAAATTAGATATAACTGTAAATATGCAGGAGCGATGGTATATCTGGCCTGTTCCTTTTGTGCAGATTGCCGAGCGAAATCTTAACGCCTGGTGGCAGAACAAAGATTTTTCGCGGCTTGATTATGGAATTATGACAACACATTATAATTTCAGAGGAAGAAAAGAAAAACTGATTGGTCTTATTCGTCTTGGATTTAACACTCAATTTCGTTTGACTTATGAAAGGCCATATATCAACAAAAAACAAACACTGGGCCTATCTTTTACAGCAGGTTATTCGCAACACAAAGAAATATGGTATTCGGCTGATGATAATAAACAGCTTTTTTATAAAGATCCCAAGCATCATGTAAGGCAGGAAATTGACGGGGGAGCAGGATTGCTTTACAGACATGGCCTGTATTTCCGACACAGGTTGGATCTAATGTACTACCATGCAAACGTCCAGGACACACTAGTAAAACTAAACCCTGATTATTTTGCAGGGCACGGAAACAGCACGCAATATTTTACAGCAGCATACACTTTTGAATATGATTTTCGTGATGTGAAAATTTATCCGTTGAAAGGACAGTATGCTGAATTTGTTTTGACAAAATATGGATTGGGAATTCTTAAAAATGAAAAAACAGATATGTTGACCGCAGAAATTTCTTTCAAAAAATTCTGGGAGTTGAGCAAACGATTTTATTTTGCTTCAGGATTAAAAGCAAAGATTTCAAACCGTTCATTTCAACCGTATTATATTCAACGAGGGTTAGGCTATATGGAAGATTTTGTGCGCGGATACGAATACTATGTTATGGATGGAAGACATTACGCATATTTCAAATCAGAATTAAAATTTGCTATCATTCCAACCAAGCTCTGGCACATAAAATTTATTAAAAAAGGAAAGTTCAATCCTCTTCCGTATGCTCTTTATGTTAAAGGACTTTTTGATGGAGGTTATGTTTATGCAGACCAATACAGAGAAAATAATCCGCTTACTAATTCATGGTTATATGGAGGTGGACTAGGGCTGGATTTTGTAACTTATTACGACCGGGTTTTTCGTTTTGAATATTCTGTAAATAAGTTTGGCAAAGGTGGTTTGTATATACATTTTATTGCTCCTATTTAACTAACCACACAATAAACAGTTACATTCTTACGTTTCTATCTTCAGAAACCATAAACTCTGAAGCCATGAGCAGCAAACTTCTTTATCTCGCACCTGTTGTTTCATTGGTTGGAATTGCAGTTCCTAATCAACAGGCAACAGCACAAAATGTGCAAACTAAAAACCCTTACAGCGGTGATTTTCAATTCGGATTACGAGGAACATTAAATCCGTTTATTAAAAATGCTGCGTCATGGATTGGTTATGGAGCACAGATGCGAATAAAAATCTCCCGAAGAGTAAACACCGAATGGTTTGCTGATTATTTCCCTGCCACAATAAAATGGAATGCTGAAAGAAGAGATATACGTATTGGCACTGCTTTACAATATTATCCGCTTCATGAAATTTATACGGGAAAAGAATGCACCCCGTATTTTTCAATCGGACCAACTTCAACTTACACGAGAATAAGCTCTGGTGAATTCAATTCTGAGCAGTGGGAAGCAAAACGCTGGAGTTTTGGTGTGATTGCAGGAATGGGAATGTTATTGAACGTAAGTCGCAAATTTACTTTCGGTTTTGTAACGCAATATTGCGCCCAGATAGCTACCGAATTTAAATTCAGGAATGCAACTATAACTAATGTTAGCGATTCGCGAACGACCTTGCCTGACAATAAAGTAAATTACGAAGGACAGTTCTTGTTATGTATGAGCGTGAATTATACGTTGGGAGATTTATGGTGATTACACCAATTCAGCCGTATAGATTTTTTTGATCTCTTCCAAAGTTTCCATCACTTCTGAATAAGAGTTTGAAGTAACCAACTTCATCCGGTAGTCTTTGAAATTAGGAAAGCCTTTGAAATAATTACTGTAGTGTGTGCGCATTTCAAGAACACCTAACGTATCGCCTTTCCAGCGGATAGAGAAATCGAGGTGGCGCCTACAAACGGCAACGCGTTCTTCAACAGTTGGTTTTTCAAGATGCAATCCTGTTGCAAAAAAATGTTTGATTTCACGAAAAATCCAGGGATTGCCAATGCTTGCTCTTCCAATCATAATGCCATCAACACCGTATGTATTTTTCATCTGCAAGGCTTTTTCAGGACTGTCCACATCACCGTTTCCGAAAATAGGAATTTGTATTCGCGGGTTTTCTTTGACTTTAGCAATAAGTGTCCAGTCGGCAGGACCTTTATACATCTGTGCGCGCGTGCGTCCATGAATTGTTAACGCTTTTATTCCAACATCCTGTAAGCGCTCTGCTACTTCCAAAATATTTTTGGTGTTGTCATCCCAGCCTAGGCGAGTTTTAACAGTTACCGGAAGATGAGTTGCTTTTACTACTGCTTCGGTCATTGCCACCATTTTTGGAATGTTCTGTAAAATGCCTGCACCAGCACCTTTACACGCTACATTCTTTACTGGGCAACCGTAATTAATATCAATCAAATCAGGATTTGCTCCAGTTGCAATTTCGGTTGACTCGCGCATTGATTCAATGTTGCTGCCGAACAATTGTATGCCAATAGGACGTTCGTATTCAAATACATCTAATTTCTTCAGGCTCTTTGCTGCATCGCGAATTAATCCTTCAGAAGAAATAAATTCGGTGTACATCATATCCGCCCCACCTTCTTTGCACACTGCACGAAAAGGAGGATCGCTCACGTCCTCCATAGGAGCAAGCAACAAAGGGAAGTTGCCCAAATCAATATTTCCTATTTTCGCCATTGTTTTTAAAACCACGCAAAAATACACAAAAAGCCCGTTTATGGCTCAATTCCACTTCCTTCGAGATCGTTCGCCACTGTTTAACATCCTGTTTCTATCAGCACTTGCATTGTTTTGTACAGGCATTTTTTCTTTACTGGCAATGGTTGTTATTCAGCTGGGTTGGGGAATTCCGATTTTTTCAGATCCTACCGCATTGAGTGATTTCAATAATCCTGCAATTCTTAATCCAATGAAATTTTTGCAGGCAATGTATTCTATTGGCTTATTCATAGTTCCGTGTTTTTTGTTTTTAAAATTGGCAGAAGAAAACCCGTTTGAGTTTTTGAAAATGAAAACATTTCCGGCAATCATTAGCTTGCTTATTGCATTTGGAATTATGCTTGTTGTTCAACCCATAGTTGAACTTACCGGAAAATGGAATGCTGCATTTCCTTTTCCAGAAGCCTATGGAATTGCTGATTGGATAAAGCAAGCAGAAGAGCAAGGCGAAATGGTAACTAAAATATTTTTGAAAGCTGATAGCATTAACGTTTTTCTGCTCAATGTTTTTATTATGGCATTTCTTCCTGCATTAGGTGAAGAGTTTTTTTTTCGTGGAATGATTCAGCAATACATGACCAAAGCAGTAAAAAATGTTTACATCGCTATTGTGATCACGGCAATAATTTTCAGCGCATTTCATTTTCAGTTCATGGGCTTTCTGCCACGGATGTTGCTGGGAATTATTCTAGGCTGTATTTTCGTTTGGAGCGGAAATATCTGGTTGTCCGTATTTGCCCATTTTCTGAATAATGGTGCAGCTGTATCGTTGGATTATTTAAGTCAACGAGGAATAATTAATGAAGAACAATTAGAAACCGTTGCTTCAGATAATGTTTTGGTAGTTCTGTTGAGTCTGGTTCTTCTTGTAATGCTACTGTTTATTTTATACAAAGAGCGCAGACAAGAATTACAAGCCCAATAAAATTTCTTCCGGAGCTTTACTTCCAAATAAAATTTTCTGAGGATTTTCAAGCATCTCTTTTACTTTCACCAGAAAGCCAACAGATTCTCTTCCGTCAATAATGCGGTGGTCGTAAGAAAGCGCGACATACATTATCGGACGGATTTCCACTTTTCCGTTTATTGCAACAGGGCGCTCAACAATATTATGCATTCCAAGAATTGCACTTTGCGGTGGATTTAAAATGGGCGTGCTGAGCATAGAGCCAAATACTCCACCGTTTGTGATTGTGAATGTTCCGCCTGTCATTTCTTCAATACTTAATTTTCCGTCACGAGCTTTTAATGCAAGTGCAGCAATAGATTTTTCAATGTCAGCCAATGATAGCGTCTCTGCATTTCTGATTACAGGAACCATTAAGCCTTTTGGTGCGCTTACTGCAATTCCTATGTCGCAATACTTGTGATAAACAATTTCTTCGCCATCAATCATAGCGTTTACAGCAGGAAAATGAAACAAAGCTTCAGTAACTGCTTTGGTGAAAAACGACATGAAGCCAACGCCAACGCCATGTTTTTCTTTGAACTTGTCTTTATATTTTTTGCGTAAGTCCATAATTCCGCTCATGTCCACTTCGTTGAAAGTGGTAAGCATGGCGGTTTGATTTTTTACTCCAACTAATCTTTCAGAAAGTTTTCTGCGCAGGCTGCTCATTTTCTGGCGATCTGTTTCCCTCAAGCCCTGCCATGAATTTGTAATACTTTCAGTGTTGAAGCCAGTTGACATTGCCAGTAAAACATCACCTTTTGTGATGCGCCCATCTTTACCTGTAGCTTTTATTTTTGAAGTAGGAACAGCATTTTCATCCATCAGTTTTTTTGCTGAAACAGAAGGAACGCCATCAGCATAGGATTTCTTTTTCTCTTCTTTTGCTTCTCCTTTTTTCTCAGGCGCAACAACAACTTTTTCAGACACTGCTTCTTTTTTCTTTTCACTTGCAGCTGGCGCTTTTGCATCAGTATCGATTGTGCAGATGGTTGCACCTACCGCTACTTTTTCTCCTGCTGCAGCTAATATCTTTACTGTTCCTGATTCTTCTGCATTTACTGTCAATGTTGCCTTGTCTGAATCTATTTCACACAACTCATCATCTTTATAAACATAGTCGCCATTTTTTATAAGCCAGTTGGCAATTTCAACTTCGGTGATTGATTCTCCTGGGCTGGGAACTTTGATTTCTGTTATCATTGCTTTTATACTTTTTCCTTTATTTTTTCAAAAACTCTTTCAACTAATTTCTTCTGGGTGTGCAAATGTCTTTCGTATGAACCTGTTGCAGGTGTTCCTGAATCGGGTCGCGCAATTACTTCCAGATTTATGTTACGATAAAGTCGAACAATATAAGGCCAGGCTCCCATGTTTTCAGGCTCTTCCTGAACCCAATACCAATGCGTGGCGTTTTTATATTTCTGAACAATATTGTCTAATTGTTTTTTTGGCAAAGGGAATAATTGCTCAACTCGGATAATTGCTGTTTCATTATCACCGGCCTTTTCTTTTTGCTCCAGCAATTCATAATAAATTTTTCCGGAGCAGAAAGCTACCTTATTTATATCTTTTACTATTGCAGTTTTATCGTCAAAAACTTCAGTGAATGAGCCTGACGCTAATTCTTCAATTGATGATACACAGCCTGGGTGGCGCAGCAAACTTTTTGGTGTAAATGCAATCAGAGGCTTGCGGAAATTGCGTTTCATTTGTCTGCGCAAAACGTGAAAGAAATTTGCAGGAGTTGTGCAGTTAACAACCTGCATATTATAATCGGCAGAAAGAGAAAGAAAACGCTCCAACCTTCCGCTGCTGTGCTCTGCCCCCATTCCTTCGTAGCCATGAGGTAAAAATAAAACCAACCCATTCATTACATCCCATTTTTCTTCGGCACAACAAAGGAATTGATCAATAATAATTTGAGCGCCATTATTGAAATCACCAAACTGCGCCTCCCAAACAGTAAGTGTGTTCGGTGTTGCAAAAGCGTAACCGTAATCAAAACCCATTACAGCATATTCAGATAACAATGAATTGTAAATCTGAAATTCAGCCTGCATTCCGTTGATGTGATTCAAGGGCACATATTCCTCTTCTGAGTCTCCGACTTTCAATACAGCATGACGATGAGAAAATGTTCCACGCTCTACATCTTGTCCGCTGAAACGCACAGGGTGACCTTCCTTCATTAAGCTTGCATACGCCAGCAATTCTGCCATTCCCCAATCCAGCTTATCGGTTTTAAAAATCATGTCGTGGCGGTCCTGCATGATTTTTTCCATCTTCTTGAAAAACTTTTTTCCTTCAGGAATGGCTGTGATTTTTTCAGCTATATCGAGTAGTATTTTTTTATCGACTCCTGTTGCAGGTGAGGTATCAAAGTCTTCAGGTTTTGAGCGTTTAAATCCTTTCCATATATCGGCAAGAAAAGGAATGATTTCTGCTTTTTTCTGTTGCTTTGCATGTTCCAATCTTTCTTGCAAAAACTGATTGAATTTTTTCTCCATCTCCTTTACCAATCCGGCTTCCACAACTCCCTGCTCGGTTAGTTTCTTGTTGTAAATTTCCAACGGGTTAGGATGCTTTTCAATTATTTTGTAAAGTAAAGGTTGTGTGAAACGCGGCTCATCACCTTCATTATGTCCGTATTTACGATAACACAAGAGGTCAATAAAAATATCACGTTTAAATGTCTGTCGGAATTCAATTGCCAATTGGATGGTATTTACTACTGCCTCTGCATCATCACCATTAACATGAAAAACAGGGGACAGTGTTACCTTGGCAACATCTGTGCAATAAATACTGGAGCGGGCGTCAGTAAAATTGGTAGTAAAGCCAACCTGATTATTAATCACTAGATGAATAGTTCCTCCTGTTTTATAGCCATCAAGCTGAGCCAGCTGCACTGTTTCGTAAACTACACCTTGAGCAGCAACAGCAGCATCACCGTGAATAATAATCGGACAAAGAGAGTTGGCATCGTTGTGATAATCCTTCTCAATCTTTGCGCGGGCAATACCTTCTACTACCGGACCAACTGCTTCAAGGTGTGAAGGGTTTGGACAAAGATTCAACTTCACATCTTTTCCCGTTTCAGTTTTTTCAATAGATGTAAAACCCTGATGATATTTTACATCACCTTCAAAATAATCGTCTTCATAATCTTTGCCTTCAAACTCAGAAAAAATTTTATCGTAGGTTTTGTTCAGGATGTTGGCGAGTACATTCAGTCTGCCGCGATGTGCCATACCAATTACAAACTCGGCTATTCCAAGTTTTGCTCCACGTTCAACAATGGCATCTAACGCAGGAATTAAAGCCTCTGCGCCTTCAAGCGAAAAACGTTTTTGCCCGGTGAATTTTTTCTGCAGAAAATTTTCAAAAACAACCGCCTCGTTCAGTTTGCTGAGAATTTGTTTTTTCTCTTCAATAGAAAATGAAGGAGTGTTTTTTGTACTCTCCAATCTCTTTTGAATCCATCCCAACACTTCGGGTTTGCGCATGTAGATAAACTCAGAGCCCACGCTGCGGCAATAAGTCTGATAAAGATGTTCAACAATAGTTTGCAACGTTGCCGGCCCAATGCCAATTTCAGAACCCGCCTGAAAAACGGTGTTTAAATCGCTTTTCTCCAACCCGAAATTTTCAATAGCAAGAGTTGGTTCATATTTTCTGCGTTCGCGAACAGGATTAGTTTTCGTAAACAGATGACCAACTTTTCGGTAGGCATTAATGAGGTTAATTACACGAAATTCTTTCTGAACGTTTTCAGGAATTTCAGATGAAGCGGAATATTTTGAAAACTCAAAACCTTCAAAGAATTTTTTCCAGCCAAAATCAACAGAATCGGGATTGGATTTATATTGTTGATAAAGAGTTTCTAACGAGGAAATATCAGCGTTACTTAAATAGGAATGTTTGTCCATGTCAATTGCAATTCGGGCTGCAAAGGTATGGTTTTAGAAGCGAGCTTTTATTATTCTACAGCTTCTTTTTACGTTGCGAAAGCATGTGTCCGAACATTCCGGGAAAGAAAACGAAATAGGAGAGGAAGATGATTCCGAAAACAACATCGTTTGCTGAAAATGTAAAACCATCTTTTTTCATCCATGAGAGGATAATTAACAACTCTCCTGTTACTCCCATTGGGTAAAGCACCAGAAAAAGCGTGTAGCGAAGAAATGCCAGCAACTTCACTTCTTTGCCTATTAATCCTGAAAAGTAAAATGAGTAGCGCACTATTTCAGTAATTCCCCAGGCAAACATTATCAGATGCAAACCGGTTATTCCAGCTACATTAATGTACTCTTCGCTTTTTAATAAATCAATCAAAACTACTACCATAAAACGGGAGCCCAGTTGCTTGATTGTAGTGCCAACGGGTGAAGAAACAATCTTCATCGCAGCATGAATTATTTCCAGAACGGCAGCAAACTGGCAGATATTTAACAACGCTAACCCAACCTCATCCAGCTTACATCCGTTAATAATGTAAACAATAAGCAAAGCTGCCCAGCCGATAGCAAGAATTAGATTGTAGAGTTTAAGATAGGTTTTCAACATGACACAAAAATACTTTTGTTTTTCAATTTTGGAGGGGATGGGACTAAAATCAAGTACTTTTGAGAAACACTTTTTATGAGCAAATTTTTTATTGCGGCACTTATTTTTTCTCTTCATCTGCCAGAATTGTTTGCACAATTTCCCAATGTGCTAATCAGCAATTTTAACGCACCTGAGGAGGTGTCTATTTGTATCAACCCAAAAAATCCGCAACAAGTTGTGGCCGGAGCCAATATTGACAATTTGTTTTATTCATCAGATGGCGGTCAAACATGGACAATTGATAGACTTGAAGATAATACAAACGGTGTTTGGGGTGATCCTGAAATATTCACAGACACGGCCGGTGATTTTTACTTTTGCCATTTAGCTAATCCGCCACAAAATGGTAATTGGGTTGACCGCATTGTTTTTTCAAAATCAACCGATGGAGGAGTAACATGGGGCACGGGAACATATACCGGGCTTAATGGTGTAAAGGTTCAGGATAAAGCACAGGCAATTGTAAACCCTGCTAATAATGAGATTTATGTTACCTGGACACAATTTGACAATTATCAGAGCACAGCCCCGGGCGACAGTTCGGTTATTCTTTTTTCAAAATCAACCGACAGCGGTCAAACTTGGAGCAGCCCCCTAAGAATAAGTTCACAAGCGGGTGATTGTATAGACAGCGATAATACTGTTGAAGGAGCAACACCGGCAATAGGTGCTGACGGAGAAATTTATGTAGTATGGGCCTGGGGATTTGGTTTGTATTTCAACAAAAGTCTTGATGGTGGAAATACATGGTTGCCTCACGAAACATTTATTACGTCAATGCCGGGAGGATGGGATTATAGCATTACAGGCCTTTTTCGCAGCAACGGACTTCCGGTTACTTTGTGCGATAACAACGGAACCATTTATGTAAACTGGACAGATCAGCGCAACGGCACCACCGATACCGATGTGTGGCTAGTTAAATCTGAAGATGGTGGAGATATCTGGTCATCTCCCGTTAGAGTAAATGATGATGCTCCCGGAAAACAACAATTCCTTACATGGATGGACATTGATCCTGTAAACGGAAATATTTATTGTGTGTTTTACGACCGGAGAAATTATAGTGTGAGCGACAGCACCGATGTTTATCTTGCCCGCTCAGGAGACGGTGGCAACACGTTTATAAATTACAAAGTGAATGCAGAATCATTTCTTCCTGATTCTGAAATTTTTTTCGGTGACTATACCGGAATTTCTGTTTACAATAACAAGGTCTTACCGATGTGGATGGCATACAATAACGATACCCTTAGTGTATGGACCGCATTGATTGATGCCGAGCCTATGTGGATTGAAAATTCAGGTTTAGCTACTTTTGCTCCGGTCAATCTTGAGCAGAATGCACCTAACCCTTTTAATGAAACTACTCAAATAAGTTTTGTTCTTGGTAAAGGAGGTTTTGTTACGCTATATCTTTATGATGTAACAGGAAAAATAGTTGCCTCACTTTATGAGCATGAACTCTTTCACGAGGGTAAGTATGATTATATTTTCAATGCAAAAGCAGCACACCTTAATTCCGGAGTTTACTATTACTCACTGCAATGTGACGAATCGAAGATAACCAAGAAAATGCTCGTTTATTAAGCATGTTGATAAATGATTTAAAACACATGAAACTACTTTTACAAGCAAGCGTATCCCTTTGCGTTTAAAAAAGAACCTAATTTATTTAACCTAATTATGATGAGAAAAATTTCACTGATTTTTTTAGCAAGTATTTTTTTACCGGCTTATTTATTTGCTGCCTGCGACCCTTTGTTTGAAACCAGTTTTAGTACGCATGGCGATACCGTTTGTGCAGGTGTTCAAATTGACTTTAACAATACCTCTAATGTAAGTGGCGGTAT
>CANJWH010000069.1 GCA_947478465.1 Bacteroidota bacterium | reverse complement strand
ATTTTTTGTCAGCGTGTAATTCATCGTGAACTATTTATTTTTTTACTGTAGAGTAGATTTTACTGTTTTTGCAAAGTCTGAACGTAGTGTGTTATTTTCCATCTTTCTTCTTTGTTCAGTTGCGAAGCATGTGGACCCATCATATTCACGCCATAAGTAATGGTATGAAATATTTTTCCGGGAGTTAAATCTTTCATTGCACCACCTCGTGAAGACATTCCGGCAGAGTACGATGGAGGAGGAGGAAAACCTCCTGCAGTTACCGTTTTCCCATCAGCCTGACCGTTTGCACCGTGACAGTGTGAGCAGAATTTTTCATACAATACTTTTCCGTCAGCAAGTATAGCTGGTGTCAGCTCAATTGGGTTAGTTAATTCTAAGCCTGCTCTGTCATAATCTTCTTTTATATCAGCATAAGCAAAAGGCATATTATTAATAGCGCTTACTGCATAAGGATATTCTCCACGTGTAATAGTTCCCGCTACCGGTTTGCGTGCGGTCATACCATCAGCAAAATTCGGGTTTGCCGAATTGGTTTCGTAAGATGGTGAGCGATACATGTCTGGCATGTACTCATAACCCGGGCTGTTCGGGTCTGTTTTCATGCACGAAGAAAGAGCAACCATAAAACCAAAAGTTATGGCTGTCATGGAGGTCGTGCTGTATTTTCCTATTTTCATTTCCTGTATAAAGATTTGAGTAATCTGTTACGCTTCTTTCTCTGTAATTTCAATGGCTCCGGTTGAACTCAACATTGATTTGATTTCTTCCGCAGTTTTTTTGTTGTCACCTGTGTTGATCTGAACCATGAACTTATCATCCGTTGTTCTGTTATCAGGATTATGTGGTTGCTGACCAGGATAAAGTCTGTTTACAATAAGGTAGGTTAGCGCCATTCCGTGTGCTGCACAGAAAACAGTCATTTCAAAACTTACAGGCACAAATGCCGGTAAGTTCATGTAAAAGAATTGACTTGGTTTACCTCCAATATCCATAGGCCAATCCATTATAAGCATATAGCCCATCATCAGCCATGCCAATGATAATCCGGTTGCACCGTAAACAAATGCGCCTATGGCAAGTCGTGTGCGTGGAACACCAATAACTGGGTCAATTCCGTGAATAGGAAAAGGTGAGAAAACGTCTTTAATCCTTACTCCTTTGCTCACCATGTCTTTGGCCGATTTCAGGAGGATTTCCTCGTCATCAAACAATCCGTAAATTACTTTTTTACTCATTCTTCTGCGGGTTATTATTTTTTGTATTTATCTCCTGATGATTTCAAGATAGATTTCAATTCTGCCATTGCAATTACAGGGAATGTGCGGCAGAACAACAGGAACATGGTAAAGAAAATTCCTAAGGTTCCGACAAAAATTCCGATGTCAACAAATGTAGGGTGGAACATTACCCAGCTTGAAGGCAGGTAATCGCGGTGCAGTGATGTTACAATAATCACAAAACGCTCGAACCACATACCGATATTCACAAAAATAGAAATGATAAATGTTGCAGTAAAACTTCTGCGGATTTTTTTAATCCAGAAAAGTTGTGGCGTAATAACGTTGCAGGTCATCATGCTCCAGTATGCCCACCAGTATGGTCCGCTTGCACGGTTAAGGAAAGCATATTGCTCATACTCAACACCTGAATACCATGAAATGAAAAGCTCGGTTAAGTAAGCAACACCTACAATAGAACCTGTAAGGATGATGATTTTGTTCATCGACTCAACGTGGTTTACAGTGATGTAGTGCTCAAGGTTTAATGTTTTACGTGCAATCAGCATCAATGTCAATACCATCGCAAATCCTGAGAAAATAGCACCCGCAACGAAATAAGGCGGGAAAATGGTGGTGTGCCAACCCGGAATTACCGAGGTAGCAAAGTCCATAGATACGATGGTGTGAACCGAAAGTACCAGCGGTGTTGAAAGACCTGCAAGAACTAATGAAAGCTCTTCAAAACGGTGCCATTGTCTTGCGCTTCCGCTCCAGCCGAAGCTAAGACCGTTGTAAATCTTCTGTTGCAATGGCTTGCCCATACGTGCAAATTTGTCGCGCACAGTTGCAAAGTCAGGAACAAGACCTAAATACCAGAAAACTAATGATACGGTAAAGTAGGTAGAAATCGCAAATACGTCCCAAAGAAGCGGGGAGTTAAAGTTTACCCACAATGAACCGAATTGATTTGGAAGCGGAAGTACCCAGTAAGCCAACCAAACACGCCCCATGTGAAATACAGGGAAAAGGGCTGCGCATATAACTGCAAAGATGGTCATAGCCTCTGCTGAACGGTTAATAGACATCCTCCATTTCTGACGGAAGAGTAAAAGAACGGCAGAAATCAAAGTTCCTGCGTGACCGATACCAATCCACCAAACGAAGTTGGTGATATCCCACGCCCAACCTACTGTTTTGTTTGATCCCCATACTCCGATTCCTGTTCCTACGGTGTAAGCAAGACAACCTACTCCCCATAACATGGTAATGAAAGATACGGTAAATGCCATCCACCAGTATTTATTAGCTTTTCCCGCGATAGGATAGGTAATATCTTCCGTAACCTGGTGATAGTCCTTCTTCCCTATTATAAGTGGCTCGCGGATGTGTGCTTCGTGACTTGCCATATTGTTTTATAGTCGTTATTCGTTTATGTTATGCTGATTCTTTAACGTTTCTTACTTTGGTCTGGTAATATACATTTGGCTGTGTACCTACTTCTTCAAGAAGGTTGTAGCTTCTGTCATCCTTAGAAAGTTTGCTTACCAATGTTGTTTCGTCATTCAGATCACCAAAAGTGATTGCGTGCGTAGGGCAAGCTGAAGCGCAGGCGGTTTGTATATCTCCGTCTTTAATTCTTCTTCCTTCTTTTTTAGCAGTCAGTTTTCCTGCCTGAATTTGCTGAACGCACAATGAGCATTTTTCCATTACTCCTCGTGAACGTACTACTACATCTGGGTTCAGAACCATTTTGCCCAAGTCGTCATTCATGTTGAAATCAAACTGCTCGTTGTCTGAATATTTAAACCAGTTAAATCTTCTTACTTTATAAGGACAGTTGTTAGCGCAGTAACGTGTTCCGATACAACGGTTGTAAGCCATCATGTTCAGACCTTCAAGACTGTGTGTAGTTGCTGCAACAGGGCAAACTGTTTCGCAAGGTGCGTGATTGCAATGCTGACACATCAATGGCTGGAAGAGAACTGAAGGGTTTTCAGAAGCAGCTTCCATCTCAGTGAATTTTTCAATTGCATTCAAGCCTTCTGCATCTGCAACTTCCTGATTCATGTCACTGCTGTAATAGCGGTCAATACGCAACCAATGCATTTCACGGCTTCTGCGAACTTCATCTTTTCCTACAACAGCAACGTTGTTTTCAGAGGTACAGCTTGTAACACAAGCTCCGCAACCTATGCAAGAATTTAAATCAATTGATAAGCCCCACAGGTGACCTAATTTAAGATCGTGGTCGCGCCACAGGTTAATGTCTTTAACCGGTTGCTTTCCGTGGTTTGTAGTCTGTAATTTTAACTGAGGATTTCCTGATTTAGGATCTTTCAGGTATTCATTAAGTGTTGTTTCTTTTACAATTGCTTCTCTGCCCATCAACGTGTGGTGAGTTTGAGTAGCTGCAATCTGATATTTTTCACCTGTACCTTTTACGGTTACATCGTAAGCTGCATAAGTTGCATTGCCATCAACTACAGAAACAAACTGGTATGCGTTTGCTCCTATACCATCAGCAGTTTTTCCGGCTGCTGTTCTTCCGTAACCTAAAGCTAAACCAACTGTTCCGTATTTCTGACCGGGCTGAGGGAATGCAGGAGCTTTAATAGTTACTCCATTTACTGTAACTTCAACCACATCAGCATTATCATCACCTCTTTCCAAACGGCTTAAATTCAGTTCTGCCATTTGTTTTGGTGACATGGTAACGTAGTTATCCCACGTTACTTTTGAAATAGGATCAGGCAATTCTTGTAACCAAGGGTTGTTTGCCTGAGAACCGTCTCCTAAACCTGTTTTTATATAAACCTGTAATTCTGTAGCTCCTGCAGCAACTCCTTTTCTGAGTGCAGCGGCAGCTGAAGAAATATCAGTAGTTGCAACTGGCGCAACTGCTACTTCAGTTTTTGTAGTTACAGCTACTGGTTTGGCTGGCTCTGCAGCTACCTGAGCCACAGGAACAGAATAGAACCCATCGTGCAGACTTGCTTCCCATGAAGCACCAACTGAAGTTTGCCAGTTAGCTTTTAAATAATCATGATAAGAAGTTTCAATTCCTGCCCACTTCAATAGACTTTCTTGTGCCTGACGGGTGTCAAACAACGGAGAAATAGTAGGCTGCCCTAAGCTGTATTGCCCTTTTTTAGGATTTGCATCGTTCCATGATTCCAGATAATGGTTATCAGGACAAACGTAATCTACTAATGAAGCAGTTTCGTCTTCGCGGTCAGCGAAAGAGATTTTCAACTTTACTTTTTCAAGTGCTGAAACAAATGCTGAACCGTAAGTATAAGCTGGATTTACACCATATAATATAACTGCATCAACTGAACCTCCTACCATTTCAGCAACCAAAGCAGCTACTTTAGCATCATCACCTTGTTTCAAGTAAACAGGAGTTGCAGTATCAATAGTATTTCCGTAGTTGCCCAATAATTCATTGATTGCATTTACTACTACCTGTACGTTAGTGTCATTACTTCCACAAACAACTAAACTTCCTTTTGCAGCTAATAATTCAGTTGCTGCAGCCTGTAATTTTTCTTTGTATTCGTCAGCAATACCTGCTTCATAAGTAGCAGCACCTTTTGCTTTTGCAATAATATTATAGAGTGCTAAAACAGCTAACCCCTGTTCAGAAGGTTTTATTGCAACACGCACATCTGCGTTTGAACCTGTAACCGAAAGCGTGGTTTCAAACTGGAAGTGACGTGACATTTTTCCATTTTTCGGATTTCTTGTTTGTCCGTATTGTCCGGCATATTCAACTGAAGCAAGCCAGTTAACCAAGAAGTCAGCGCCAAAGCTTACAATCACTTCAGCATTTTCAAAATGATAGTCAGGAATAATAGCGGTACCAAAATTTGCTTGGTTAGCTTTTAAAATACCTGAATAAGAAACAGCATCGTAGGTAACCTGTTCGGTGCCGGGATATTTTGCAGAAAAATCAGCAATTGCTTTTTTAGTGCTAGGGCTGATAATAGAATTGCTCAAAATTCTGATTTTTCCGCCTTTTGCAGCAATGGCTTCTAATTGTGATTTTATGTCTTTATCAACTACGCTCCATGTAGAAGCTGCTTTTTTAGCCAGTGGGTTTTTCAGCCTTGTTGAGTCATACAGAGAAAGAACCGATGAATTTATACGTGCATTAACGGATCCTTTTGTAACAGGTGAAAGTTTGTTTCCTTCAATTTTAATAGGACGACCTTCGCGTGTTTTTACCAAAATGCTGGCATAATCATTTCCATCAGCAAAGGTAGATGCATACCAGTTTGCAATTCCCGGAGTAATTTCCTCGGGTTTGTTCAGGTACGGGATAGCTTTGTTTACAGGGGTTTCGCAGGCTGCAATGGTTGCGGCTGTAACACCGAATCCAAGAAATTTCAGGAAATCCCTGCGGTTGGTTGAAGAATCGGCAAGTGCATCGTTGCCAAGAAACTCGCCTACATTAGCCTGCTCAGGAAATTCGTTTTCAGCGGATTTTCTGAACTCAGGAGTGTTTTCAAGTTCCTCTATTCCTTTCCAGTATTTTTTTACTTTGGTCATATTAATATGGAGCTTATTCTGTAATTAGTAATGACATTTTGCGCACTCAAGACCACCCATTTTTTCAACAGTAATAGGTTGTCCTTTAAATTTGTCTTTATAAGTTGCGTGGATATAGTCGTAGTAAGCGTTGCCGTTTCCTGCGGTTTGCACTTCTGTTGTGCGGTGACATTCAATACACCAGCCCATTGTTAATGGTGAGAATTGTTTTGCAACGGTCATAGAGTCAATTGCTCCATGACAGATTTTGCATTCCTGCTTTCCGGCAACAGTGTGCTGGCTGTGGTTGAAGTAAACGTGATCTGGTAAATTGTGAACTTTTACCCATTTAATTGGTTTAGGATTGCTGCCATATTTTCCAGTTGCTGGATCGTAATCTAACGCAGCATAAATTTTAGCAATTTCTTTTGTTCCGGTAATTCTTCCTTCTTGCACTGCTTTGTGGCAGTTCATACAAACGTTGGCAGAAGGAATACCGGCAGTTTTTCCTTTTTCAGCACCCGAGTGACAATAAACGCAATTGATTCCGTTCTGTCCTGCGTGTATTTGGTGTGAGAAAGCGATTGGTTGCTCAGGTTGATAGCCTTGGTAAACTCCAATTCCCATTAATGCATCCCATCCGATTTTTGATATCCATAAGAAACCAATAATAACACCCAAGGCAACTATGCCTTTGTTGTGCGCCATCCAGTATTTAATTTCACCCCATGTGCCCAATTCTGCAGGTGCAGGTAAACCATCTTTTTCGTTAACCAATGTTTGTAGTGAGCGCTTTACTCCTGAAAGAACATTGATTAAGATTAAGAAAAGGATAGTAAGACCAAGTAACACATATAACATTGTGTTACCTTTTGGTGCTGTTGCTGGTTCTGCTCCGGGTGTAGTTGCTACCGGAATAGGTGGTGGAGGGGGGCCGGCTTTAATTGTAGCAATAATAGCTTTCAACTCTTCATCAGAAAGATGAGAGAACGATGACATCGGAATTTTTCCGTTGTCATTAAATACTTTGTTGGCATAAGCATCACCGCTTTTACGCAACTCTTCATTGTTTTTAATCCATTTGTAGAGCCACTCTTCAGCAGGTTGCGGAACACGGTCAAAAACGCCTTTTAGGCCAGGTCCGGTCAGTTTTTTGTCGTCCAACTTGTGACAGGCAGAACAGTTTTGTTTAAAAAGCTTCTCTCCGTCAACAGCTTTTGCAGTAAAAGAAAATGTTAGAAAAAAGAGTAAAAAGAGAGTAAAAAATACCTTGGTTAGTTTAGTGTGCATCAGGCATTTAACATTCATATTGCGTGGGTTTCTGATGAATAAGCAGTGTAGAAAAAGGGCTTTTTTAGCCGGTGCAAAAATAGAAGAAGAATGAATGTGTGTGAAAAAAGTTCATAAAAATTGTTAATTTAGAACTATTCTAAATAAGACGAAAGTCACGCATCAATTTTAACAGGTTTATTATCCTGAATAAAGACTTCAAAATTGGGTTGTTAAAATGGATAAGATAAATTCAAATAGTGTTGTAAACATTGGCATTACGTATTACTAGTCTAAAAAATGTTTCTGAATTCGTAAAGCTTTTTCAGCACATAATTTATAGTCGGTTAGATTAATCAGATTCAATTTTTTTTCTTTACACCCAACCTTCGGTCAATTTTGTGCGTGTAACATGATTGCAAAGCTGTGTTTTGCCGTTTTTGTAAATTGCTGAGGTTTTCAAGGGAAAAGATGAACATAGAACAGGAACTTTTACGGCAGTGTATTGATAAAGAACGCAAGGCGCAGTTTGCTTTGTATAAACAGTTGTATGGTTTTTTAATGAGTATTTGTATACGATATTGCCACAATCGCGAAGACGCCCAGAGCCTTTTGAATTTGGGCTATCTTAAATTGTTGAACAACCTTGAAAAATATAAACAGGAAATCCCTTTTGGTTTGTGGGCAAGGCGAGTGATGATTAATACCATTATTGACGAATACCGTAAAAACAAAAAAGAAAAAGAACTTTTAGAATATCATGATTTTACAGATCGCAGAGAAGATGAAACATTGATAGAGATAAACGATGCTGTAAAGCGCATGGATGCTCAGGAAATTCAGCGTCATATTGATAAATTACCCAATGTGAGCAAAAAAGTATTTAACCTTTTTGTAGTAGATGGTTTCGGGCATAAAGAAATAGCTGAAATGTTGGGAATGAGTGAAGGAACAAGTAAATGGCACTTGAATAATGCACGAGAAAAATTGAAAACCACTATTATGGGAGTGGAAACATCGTTAAAAGTTAAAACAGCATGAGTAAAGAGAAAGAAACCGAAAAAATCATCAGCGACAAGCTCAACAGCCGTGAGTTTGCCTTTGATGAAAAAGCTTGGGCGGGAATGGAAACCCTGCTTGATGCTCAGGAAAAGAAACGCAGATTTGGGTTTTGGTGGTATTTTTCTGCTTCCATGTTTGTGGTTTTGATAGCAGGGGCGGTTTACTATTATCAACAGTCCATAGTCCGCAGTCCGCAGTCCGCAGTATCGGAAGACAATACAACTGTGTTGGAAGCTAATACACCTATGTCGAAGGCCAATACAACTGTGTCGGAAGTCAATACAGCTATTTCGGAAGTCAAAACAACCATTTCAGATATCAATACACCAGTTTCGAAATCCAATACTAGCATTTTGAAATCTAAAACAATTGTCTCGGAAGCCAATATAGCAAAATCGAAACCCAGTACAGTCATTTCGAAAGCAAAAATAACTTCTTTGAATCCTATTACAACTATATCGGAATCGAATGCAACCGTTATGAAACCTAATACAACTGTATTAGAAGAAAACACAACTATCTTGGAAGAAAGTAGAAGCGTGTCTGAGCCCAATACAATCATCTTAGAACCAAATACAACTGTATCAGAAGTTAATCCAATTGTATCGGAAGTTAATACAGTTGAGTTGGGAGGTAATACAACTATGTCAGAATCTATTACATCCGATTCTGCTCAAACTCAAGCCGAAATCTTTAATAACCCTCTTACCGCCCCTGGAAAAGAAACCAAAAATGCTTGGGGTGTTATAGCAGGGGTTAGCGCATGGCTACCATATCATTCAAACTTGGGTGCGATTAATTATAATGGAATGGTTGGTTTTACAGGAGGCGTATATTATCAAAGAGTATTAAGTAAACGTATTGAACTTGGGTTAAGTGCAGTTTACTCAAGTCGAGGAGCCCTAAACTGTGATAAAACCATTATAAATTCAGAATTTGGTTTTGGTATTGAAAGCGACAAGACAACAATTTCTCCTCAAACCCTTCATTATTTAAATATCCCTTTGTATATAAGATTCAATATCACCCAAAGAAGCCATCTTTTGGTAGGGACTTCTTATTATCAGTTGCTTGCTACAACCTCAAAAATTATCTACACAACAGAAAATAGCTTTGGTGAAGTATTATCCAGTAACACAGAGAAACAAACAGGAAACCATGCAGGTTTCCGCAAAAATGATATTGCCGCTTTTGTTGGTTATGAGTTAACGCTATTTGACAGAATGAATGCAGGACTGCAATTCAGTTATGGCTTTTTTGACATTACCAATAACAGCTACAATAATCTGAAAGGAAACGACCACAACATCAGCCTCCAACTCCAACTCAAATACGATTTAGTAAAACATTGATTGTATGATAAAACTTTACTCTTTTAGCCAAATAGCCACAAAGCCACAAAGTCAATTAGTGCCGTCAGTTTCTGCTACTTGGCTATTTGCCTGTTTAACTATTTGGCTGCTCCCCTCCTGCCACAAAACGGATGAACCCCAAGTAACAGAACCCGAACCCGTTTTCTATATTAAAGCAGATATTTATTCCGACTCCCTTGATATCAAAGCCGGGAAAAACAATTATTACATGTATTCATCTTATTCACTTGACAGCAATGACGTATTCAACTTCTCGGGTGAATTCAAGCAAACTGATTGCAGTGATTGCCGTAATACACTTAAAATTTCGTTTGATAATTATAAGGTTGATGCAACACCTGCTAGTGCTATTGATGCAGGAAGTTTTCCCATAAGCTATATACCTTTTGCTATGCCCGGAGGAGTGCCGGCATCCTACAGTGTAAAGTTTACACCACTTACCTCAGGCGGACAACCGCTAAGCTATTTATGGGATTTTGGTGACGGCACCACCTCAACTGATGCCAGTCCAACACATATTTATAATATAACGGGAATATATGAAGTAGGACTTAATGTAACCTATGCATCAGGCTGCAGCAGTAATATCAGTAACCCCCTTAATTGTGGCGTTTCAGCTCTTGCATGCGATGCCGGCTTTATTCTTTCATCCGTTGACACAACTACGGTTAGTCTTACATCAAGCCCTGGCGGTAATCCACCATTTACTTATGACTGGGATTTTGGTGACGGAAGCCCACACGATAATTCTCCTAATCCAAGCCATACCTATGCCACATCCGGGGTTTATCAGGTTTGTCTTACTACTACCAGTATAGATAGTTGTACCAATACCCGCTGCCTTAACGTAGCCACCGAGAACCCCGGCACTTGCTCTATACGTTACTCATCAACCGTAACAGCTATTACTAATCCTTTCAATCTTTCAACGGCTGTTGTTGAATGGACCGATGCAAATGGAAAAGTATTCACTTCAAAAAACTCAGGACAATATCCGTCCAGCTATTTTAAAATTAATAGTGTTGAAGATTATGATAATAATGAGAACGGAGCGAAAACCAAAAAACTGAATGTAAGTTTTAGTTGTGTTTTATTTACTCAGGGCGATGCCTTCTTAGTAACCAATGGTGAAGCAATAATAGCAGTGGCTTACCCACAATAATTTGCACAAACACCCAACCTTCAATAAATTGATTGCGTGTATATAGTCGAACCCCAAAATGAATTCTATAATTAATACTATAAATACAATGAAAAAATTATTCTTTACCCTCACCCTTTTAATTGTGCTAACGTATAGCTCATGGGCTTGTACAGCAGGGTTTTCTTACTCTATTTATGGAGACTCAGTTGCAGTTCACGGTGGAATGGATGTAAGCGGAACTTTTACCTACACCTGGAATTTTGGTGAAGGGGCTCCGGTAACCGGACAGCATACCGGACACCGTTACGCAAACATCGGCACTTTTAATATCTGCTTGATTGTTACCAACAACAATGGATGCACAAGCGATGTATGTCATGAGGTAGTAATACCAACCCCTGCCTGCGAAACCTCATTCACTTCTTCACTAAATGGATTAACGGGCACTTTCCATGGCACATCAAATGTTACTACAGGTCTTTATTATAACTGGAGTTTTGGTGATAACCAAAGTGGTTCAGGAGAAAATCCCTCACATACTTATGCCAATTATGGAGCCTATCAGGTTTGTTTAACTGTATATGATGGCGTTGGATGTCAGGCCACTTATTGCGACAGTGTTCACATTACCCAATGTCAGGCATATTTCAATACTCAAAGCACTACTAATCCCGTTGCTTTTGTAAATTATTCACAAGGAAACGAACTTAGCTATTCATGGAATTTTGGTGATGGAGAAACATCCGATGCTCAAACTCCATCTCATAGTTATTCAACCTCAGGAACCTATCATGTTTGTCTTACCATTCATAATACTTCAGGCTGCGAGAATACGTTCTGCAGAGATATTACTATTTCTGTTCCTTCGCCATGCGAAGCTTCTTATACATATTCGGTTAGCGGCAGCACAGTTTCGTTAACAGGAAGTTCATCAAATCCTAATGTTGATTACCATTGGATTTTTGGTGATGGAAGCGATGCAAATGGTCAAAACCTAACACATACGTATACTCAATACCCCGAGCATTATGATGTTTGTCTGGTTATTTATAATACTGCTTTAGGCTGTATTGATACTGTTTGTCAGAACATTTTTGTTGAAGGTCCTCCACCGGCATGTCAGGCATATTTTAATACACAAAGCACAACAAATCCGGTTGTCTTTGCCAATTACTCACAAGGTAGCAATCTTATCTATTCATGGAATTTTGGTGATGGCGGCACTTCTGATGCACAGGCACCTTCACATACTTATGCTGTTTCAGGAACATATCATGTTTGTCTTACCATTCATAACAGCTTAGGCTGTGAGAATACCTTCTGTCGCGATATTACTGTAACTGTAACTACTGGTTGTCAGGCCTATTTCAACTTTACCAATACAGAAAATTTATTCTCATTCCAAAGTTATTCGCAGGGCGACAATCTTTCTTACCTGTGGAATTTTGGAGATGGTGCAACCTCAACAGATGGTTCTCCCCAACATACTTTTGAGCCGGGAACCTATCAGGTTTGTCTTACAATCCATAATAGTTCAGGTTGTGAAAGTCATTTTTGCCGTGAAGTTGTAGTTGCGGGAACAAATTCCTGTCATGCTTCTTTTACCTACGATGTAAATGGTAACAACGTAATTTTATCAGGTGCTTCTACAGAACCGGGTGTTTTGTATTATTGGCACTTTGGCGATGGTTCTGTCGGTTCAGGACAAACTAACACTCACACCTATGCCAACTATCCTGAGCACTATGATGTTTGTCTTGAAATTGTAAATACAGCTACAGGTTGTCACGATACAGTGTGTCAGAATATTTATGTGCAAACCGGAACAACTTCTTGCGAAGCAAATTTCACTTATACTGTTAGCGGAACAGAAGTTCATTTCCACGGTATGTCTAATGTTTCCGGAGTAACATATCATTGGAATTTCGGAGATAATTCAGATGCAAATGGTGAAAATGTGACTCATAATTACACTGTTTCTCCTGAACATTATGTAGTTTGTCTTACTATCTATAATACAAATACCGGATGTCAGGACAGTTATTGCGACACTGTTTTTGTTGAAAGTACTACCAATACTGCGTGTGATGCTTCATTTACGTTTACCCTAAGTGGATCAGAAGTTCATTTCGATGGCTCATCAAACATCCCCGGTGTTTATTACTACTGGAATTTTGGTGATGGAACTACGGGCGGTGGTGAAAATCCGGTTCACAATTATGCCGACAGCACAGCACATTATAATGTTTGTCTTACTATCTATAATGGCAACGGATGCCAGAATACACAGTGTGAAACGGTTAACATTGAAGGCACGCCTAATAACAGCGATTGTGAAGCTTCATTCACTTATGTAATTGAAGGCAATGTAGTCGCGTTCCATGGAATGTCAACCGTTCCTGGTGTTTATTACTACTGGAGTTTTGGTGATGGTGTAACCGGCTCAGGAGAAAATCCAACGCATACCTTTACAGCTTTCCCAGAGCATTATAATGTTTGCCTCACTATCTACAACAACAATGGTTGCCAGAATACAATCTGCCAGACCATTTACATAGCAGGCCAGAATACAAGTGAATGTCATGGTTCATTCACCTATACAGTAACCGATAATATTGTTCACGTGGTAGGTTCGTCAACAGATCCCAATGCAAGCTACTACTGGATTTTTGGTGATGGTACAACAGGAAATGGTCAGGCTCCTGACGGGCATACTTACACGCAGTTTCCTGAACATTACAATGTGTGTCTTATAACAGTTAATACGGCTACCAACTGTCACGATACAATTTGTCAAACAGTTTATGTTCAACACGGAAGTCAATCTACCTGCAGTGCTGCATTTACTTACACTATTACAGGTAATGAAGTACACTTTGCCGGCCCTTCAAACCCAACAGGAACTCATTATCTGTGGAGTTTTGGTGATGGAGGTTCAAGTGATATGCATAATCCCAACCATGCTTATGCATTATTCCCTGAGCATTATGAAGCATGTCTGACTGTAACCAATACAGCTAATAATTGCAACGAAACATCGTGTCAGACAATCTTTGTTGAGCATGAAAATTCTCCCGATCTGCTTGAACTTTCAGGTACTATTTACACAGGTCTTAATTACGCGGATGCCGCTGAGGTATGGCTCATACAATACGATGTCAATTTAGGAAGTTTACTGGCTGTTGACCATTATCCACTTACAACTAATGGGCATTATGTATTCCATGTTCCAGCTGGAAACTATTTCCTGAAGGCAGCATTGTTAACAGCGTCAGCGCACTATGCCAACTACCTGCCAACTTATTTTGAGCATGAATTGTTCTGGTATAATGCAGATGTAATTAGCCTCACATCTAATTTGAACAGAAACATTCACTTAATAGAAGGTAACAACCCTGGCGGTCCAGGCTTTATTAGCGGATTGGTTACTGAAGGTGCTAATAAAACAGAAGGGCCCGGTGACCCGGTTGCTAATGTTCAGGTAATGCTGCTTTCTATGGATGATGAACCTTTACAATACACAACAAGCGATGCATTTGGTGAGTTTTCATTCAGCAATGTAGCTTACGGAACATACAAAGTGTATGGTGAGGTTTATAACCTTACAACAACACCTGCAATTGTAACGGTAGAAGCAGGCAACCAGCAAATCACAGACATAGCTCTGTATATAACTTCAAAAGAAGTAACAACAGGCGTTGATGAAACATCGGTGATTAATGAATCAGCAGTAGGTAATGTATTCCCGAATCCATTTAAAGGAGATGCAGCTATCAATATCAGTTTGCAGAAAGATGCACGCTTAAGCATCCGCATACTTGATATTGCAGGCAGACAGGTGTATGCCGATATCATGAACTTTACCTCAGGTGTTCAGCAAATTAACCTGCCTGTATCTGAATTAAGTGCGGGAATTTACAACCTCACTTTATCAGATGAAAAATCAAATTCAATGGTGACAAGAAAATTAGTGAAAACGGAATAAACTCTTTCCCTGTTGTTGTGTGACCCCTGCTGTTTGGACAAAAACTTCGGCAGGGGTTTTTTGCTGCCTCATTTTTAAGCCCTAACTTTAAGCCGTGCAAATTCAAACTGTGTAATGGCAAAATTAGTTCTTGACTTGAAAGATGAGCAGGAAGACTCATTCACACTCATTGGCATTTCGTGTCATCAGAAAGATTATCGCCTTTGCTGGGAACTCAACAAAATACTTGATATAGAACTGCAGAAAGAAGAGGATATCCCTGGTCCAAATGAGGAAATAAAGTTTTCGCGCTATTATTATAACAATGAAGATTTTTTGCAGGATTTTTATTTACTCACCAATAAAATAGGAAAAGTATTTTTTGCAACAGAACTAAAACAAGCCGACTATATTCTTCAGATATACGGATTACGAAATGAATACGAAGTTGATGAAGTTGTGCAGAAAATAATCAGTATTGACAGCGTGCTCACGGCTTCTGTTTTTGACACTGAAAAACTGAAATACGGACACCCGCTTTTTTACACAGCCATCCCTAAAAAGAAAAAAGAAGAGCACGAAGATTTACTTGCTGCCTTCAGAATAAAATCAAAACAATGAACCTAAACAAAACTAAAATAGTTGCCACCATCGGACCCGCTTCATCATCTTATGAAGCGTTGAAAGAAATGGCCGAAGCTGGAATGAATATCTGTCGACTTAATTTTTCGCACGGAGCACACGAAGTACATAAAGCAGTGGTTGACAACATTCGAAAGTTGAACAGCGAGAAAGCTTACAATATTGGCATAATAGCCGATTTGCAGGGACCAAAAATTCGTATTGGAATGATGGAAAAAAATAGTTCAGGAGCAGATGAAATTGATTTAGTTACAGGTGATGAAATTACTTTTACCACAAAAGAGTGCATAGGCACAAAAGAAAAACTATATATCACCTATCAGTCGTTTCCTTCTGATGTAAAAGTGGATGATAAGATATTAATAAACGATGGAAAAATTGCGCTGCGTGTTCTGGAAACTGACCGTGTGAGCGAGGTAAAAGCATTGGTTACCCATGGCGGAATTTTGTCATCAAAAAAAGGAGTTAATCTTCCCAACACAAAGATATCATTGCCATGCCTTACCGATAAAGACAAAAAAGATTTAGACTTTGCACTAAGTCAGGATGTAGAATGGATTGGACTTTCGTTTGTGCGCTCAGGTGAAGATATTATTGAATTGAAACACCTGATTGCAAACCAGGGCAAGAATACAAAGGTAATTGCCAAGATTGAAAAGCCTGAAGCAGTTCAGGACATTGATGTCATCATAAAAGAAACAGATGCTATCATGGTTGCGCGCGGTGATTTGGGTGTTGAGGTGCCGATGCAGAAAGTTCCTGTGATACAAAAACTTATTGTGAAAAAATGTCTGGAAGCTGCAAAGCCTGTTATAATTGCAACACAGATGATGGAGAGCATGATTACTGGAATCAGCCCATCTCGCGCTGAGGTAAATGATGTTGCAAACTCAGTAATGGATGGTGCTGATGCACTAATGTTGAGTGGCGAAACTTCCGTTGGTGATCATCCTGCAAAAGTGGTGGAAGCCATGCGCACCATTATTGAATATATCGAAGGGTTTGAAGATATTTATAACAAAGAACATTTACCGGTTCCGGGAACAGACAGATTTATCTCAGACTCTATTTGCTATAATGCAAGTTTGATTGCAAAACAAACAAGTGCAGCAGCAATAATAACTATGACACACAGTGGTTATACGGCTTTCCGGGTTTCCAGTCATAGACCGGATACAAATATTTTAATCTTTACTGACAATCAGAGCATTTTAAATATGCTCAATTTAGTTTGGGGAGTACGTGGTTTTTATTACGATAAATATGTGAGCACTGACCACACAATTGCTGACATTAAATTGCGTCTGAAAAAAATGGGACTGGTAAAAGAAAAGGACATCATCATCAACATTGCCAGCATTCCTATCAGTGAGCGCGGGCAATCGAATATGATTAAAGTGAGTTATGTTAATTAGAGGACATCACGTTTCAACTCCGGAAAAACTTTAGAAACTTTATTAAGAATGTAGTCGCCATACGTTCCTTTAAACGAATGAACATTGGCTTTGTCCCAGCGCTCTGCGCTATCGTCTTTTGCCGGTTGTGAGATGTTTTCAATTTTCTTTGGAACAGTATCAAATCCCGGATCAAAAAACAAAGGAAATGACAATCTGCTTTTGCCTGATTTATTTAATACACGATGAGGAGTGGAACGATACAAGCCTCCAGTCATGCGGTCGAGCATATCACCGATGTTGCAGATAAAAGTATTTTCAATCGGTGGTGCTTCTATCCATTGCCCGCGTGATTTAACCTGTAAACCGCCAACAGAATCTTATTTTAAAATAGTAAGTAAACCATAATCGGTGTGTTCGCCAACACCCCACAGTTCTTCGTTTGCAGTATGGTGCGGATAATGAAAAATGCGAAAAAGTATCAATGGATCTTTAGTGTACCGAGAATAAAAATAATCTGCATCAAGATTTAAACTTAAGGCAACGGTTTTCATAACAGCGTGCCCAAGTTGCGTAACTTCCTCCATGTAGTGCAGTACTGTTTCGCGCAATGATTCAGGTTTTTCAGGAAAAAGATTTTGCCCGTGCATGGGTGTTCCTGCAAGTACATGTGGATTATTTTTATCTAATTCTGTTCCGAAATAAATTCCTTCTTTAATGTCAGGTTTTCCTGAAGTTAATTCATCACCAACAGGGAAAAAGCCACGCCATGCTTTTCCTCCCAACTGCATGGAGATTTTTAACTTTTCTTCTGCCGGAAGTTTAAAAAATTCATGACTGAGCGTTTCTAATTTCTTTTGTAGTTCTTCACTAACACCGTGGCCGGAAATGTAGAAAAATCCATGTTCGCGACAGGCTGTATTTATTTGTTGTGCAACTTTATCCGCAACAGTTTTATCTGTTTCTTTTTCACGGAGAGGACTTATATCAATTACAGGAATTTGGACAGCACTCATGAAATATCATATCGTTTTGATTCCCCCGTTTCTAAAATTAAATCAGGGCCATAAGCCAGAGATGGAGTCATATAACCTGT
>CANJWH010000068.1 GCA_947478465.1 Bacteroidota bacterium | reverse complement strand
TTTATCAATATCCAAACCCCCAGTACCACAAAGGGAATACTAAGTATCTGCCCCATATCAATGGGCAGGTTTTCTTCAAAACCAACCTGACGCTCTTTTATAAATTCAACTAAAAAGCGGAAGGTGAAAATGGAAATGATGCAGAGGGCGAAGTAGAAACCTGTTTTTATTTTCTGTGTTGACTCTTCTTTTACTATGCTCATAGCTACTAACGAAGTTGACAGTCCTTTTCTTTTATACAACAAAAACATAACAACAAACAAACTAAAATAGAAAACAGCCTCATACAATTGTGCCGGATGGCGGGGCTCCATATCAACCTGCTCAAAAACAATTGCCCAGGGCACATCAGTTGGGTAGCCTATAATTTCGGAATTAAAAAAATTGGCCATGCGTATAAAACCACAAGCTAGCGGGGTGGCAATGGCTATGCGGTCTAACAGCGGAAGCAGATCTTCTTTGGTTCTCCATTTATAAACCAGCAGCGCCAATAAAATACCGAATGCACCGCCATGACTTGCCAGGCCGGTATAAGCCTGAAAAATCATTTTTCCGTCTTCGTCATAGCCAATGGGCAGCAGCATTTCAAGCGGGTGATAAAGAAAATAATCGGGCTCATAAAACAAACAATGCCCCAATCGTGCACCGGCAAAAGAACCTATAATAGCATACGTTGCCAGCTGACTTAATTTCTGATACGGAATTTTTTCGCGCTTATACAGCCATTCCAGAAATTGAAAGGCTGCTATAAAACCGCCTACAAACAGCAATCCATAGTAGCGCACGGGTATCCCAAAAACGGTAAACGCTTCGGGAGCAATGTTCCAGTGGATGTAGGCGAGCATAAGAGGCGGCAAAGTAAGGAGAAAATTCTCAGGCATCGGATGGTATAAAATTAATAGGTAAAAATAATTTCCCCCCAATGTTTTGCATTTAATTAAAACATTTACCTTGCGCCTGTTAAATTAAATACAATTATATGACCATCTACGTAGGTAACCTTTCTTTCCAAATGAAAGATGACGACCTGAAAAACACATTCGCAGAATTCGGCAATGTAACATCTGCCAAAGTAATCAGCGACAAGTATTCAGGCCGCTCTAAAGGCTTCGGTTTTGTTGAAATGGATAACGATGCTGCCGGTAAAGCAGCTATTGAAGCCCTCAACGGAAAAGAAGTTCAGGGTCGTCCACTTCGTGTAAACGAAGCACGTCCTAAAGAAGACAACAGAGAGAGATAGTTCTCCCTCCTTTTCTAAAACGGCTTTATTGCTATGCACCTTCTCTGGAAACGGAGAGGGTTTTTTTGTTTGGAAGAAGTGCATTATTGCGAATTGTAAATTTTAAATTGCGGATTGGCTGACAATTCCGCAATTTAAAATCCGAAATCCGCAATTAAATTTACCCCACCTTTATCTTCGCGCCAATCTTCAGCGGATGATTATCGTTAGAGATGTTGTTAAGGCGCTTTAACTCTGTAATGGTAATGCCGTTTTCATTGGCAATTTTCCATAAAGTATCGCCTTTCTGAATGGTGTGGTATTTACTTTCCAGTGATGGTTTTTCAGATTCTTTGTTCTCGGTTTTTTCAACCGGTTTAACTTCTGTTTTTGTTTTTACAGGAGCCGCAGTAAACACAATTAATTTATCACCAGGGTGAATGGTGTTGCCTTTCAGTTTATTCCAGTCTTTCAAATCACTTACCGAGCAACGGTATTTGGATGCAATGCTGCTCAACGTTTCGCCACTGCGGATGGTATGTTTTTTCTGTTCGCCCGGTGCCGAAATTTTTTCAACTGCAGCAATAGCCGGTGGCGAAACTTCCTGATTCATATTATACAAATCGGTTTCGTTAGCCATAAACAAGCCTACTTTTTGTTTGGGCAAAACAAGTGTATTGAAATCTTCCGTTGCGGGAATAAACTGCTTGCGGTAGCAGGGATTCAAATATTCCAGATCTTCAACCGTGATATCCAGCACCTTTGAAAGACTTGCAAACGTGAGTTTGTTTTTAACATGAAGCGTATCAACCTGGTAATGAAAAATACGGGGTGAAAGTGGGTAAATATTGTGTTCCGATGCATAGTTCATTACATACGTTGCAGCTATAAAAGCGGGGACATAACCCTGTGTTTCAACAGGCAGATAAGGACGCAATTCCCAATATGTTTTTTTGCCGGAGCGTCTCATGGCTTTATTCAGTGTGCCCGGTCCGCCATTGTAAGCAGCGAGCACCAACTGCCAATCGCCAAACATTCCGTAAAGATATTTCAGGTATTCGCAGGCGGCAATGGTTGACAGATAAGGATCACAACGCTCATCTACATACGAATTGATTTTCAGGTTATACATTTTACCTGTTCCGTAAACAAACTGCCAAAGCCCCATAGCACCTGATTTTGATTTAGCCACCGGATTGAGGGCCGATTCAATAATAGCAAGGTGTTTTAGTTCCAGAGGCAAATCATATTTATCCAGCATTTCTTCAAACAAGGGAAAATAGTGTTGTGCCAGACCAAGCAACTGTGCTACTTTATTCCTTTTCTGAACCGTGTAGGCGTTGATATAACTTTTTACTGAAGCATTGTAATCAAGGTCAAAAGGCGACAAAACATCTAATTTATTAAGACGATATTCATAAATAAAATCATCATAAACAGGAACAGAATCAGAAGAGAAATTGTAAACGTTCAGCAAACCGGTATCGGTAGTAAAGGATGAACTTTTAAAAAATTCAAGTGTGCACAGGCTGTCGAGCATAGCTATAATAGGGTCATCGGAACAAAAATCTGCATTGTCCTCTATACTTACTATTGTATTCTTTATTTGTGCCCTAACTGAACCCGCCAGCAAAATACCGCTGAACAGGAGTATTATAAATTTGTTTTTCACGTTAATGTGTTCTTTGCAATGATTTCTCTACCTCTGTAAACGCTATACATTGCAGTTTATTTTGTTTGGCTTTGCGTATTTAATTTTTTCAAAGTTCCGAAAATATCTTAAAAATCTGAATTTTATTAAGACCAAGTTATACCTTAACCATGGCCAAACTTTTGAAATCCGCAACGAAGTTAGGGTTAATGCCTCTTCAATAGTTCAGAATAACATATCATTAACAGTTTTTTTGATTTATCGGCCGATAGAGTTTGTACATTTGCAACCGCATTTCTAAATCATCGTACTTCTGATGAAACTGTTTTCGAGATATATATTTTTAGTGCTTGCAATCTTTTTTGCTTCGCCTCTGGCGGGCAAAAGCGCACAGCGTTATCTCAAACATCAGTTAATAAAAAAGGAATCAGAAGCATCACGCGATAATGATAAGCCTTCAGAAAAAGTATTTTTCTGCGAGCAGGAAGAAACTCCTGAAAATAATCTAAACGAACTGGAAGAAGACGAAACATTAAACAAGTTTTTTCTTTCGTCATTAACCAGTTTATCTTTTTACCTTTCTAAAAAAATCTGCTCCGATTCGCAATCTTTTGTTGTAGCGAGTTCCGGAAAACTTTTTCTTTTATTTCACTCGCTGAAATTGTACTGCTGATTTTTCAGGGCTTTTGCCTGCCCTGCCTTCTCCGTTTGCTGCTTTCTGCAGCACCTTTGCTTTTATCAGGAATATTAATTAAAAACTTAGGAAACAACCTGTTTGTTTCAAAATAAATATGAAACCAAAAGATTCGTCATTTGATGAACACCATGTAATCCATGAGTTAAAGCATTACCTGCCAAGCCAGGCTCCTCTAAAAGATTTTATTCACCATAATACACTGCACGCTTTTCAAACCGAAAAATTTCATTCAGGAGTGCAAAAAGCATCTGAAATTTTCGGCTTCACTGTTTATCAGGGACTAAATGACTACAGAGCTTTATATGAAGCGAAAAAAATAAATGAAACGGTTCTTGAAAAAATAATTTCAGAATACAAGGGCAGCGAAACAGTGGTGCAATGGAAATGGAAATTACTGGAACAGGATTATGATACCGAAATACAACAACGCATAGGAAAACTTCGTTCTCACTTTAAATATAACTGCAAAGTTAATTTAGATAAAGAGGTTCATCCTTTGCTTTTCCGCTTGGTGGGAGGCTATCTGGATCAGGGAATTTCTTTATGGAAATTTCCCGTTTCTGAAAAAGGATTTCTGACTTCAGTTAAAACTCTTGAATTGGCTTCGTTTGGTTCAATATTTAAATCCGTGAAAGCGCGGGAACTTTTGTTTAGTGATGATTTGTCTCTTCACAAAGTTCTTGAAATGGTTGTTGGAGATGAAAAACTATTTGAACACTATCTGTTTGATCAGCAGTTTGCACACCCCGGATGGTCTGGAATGGTTTCAGTACTGGAAGACAGTCCCGGAAGCCTCTTAGATAAGAGAGCCATTTCACTTCACGACTTTATTTTATTTGAAACGCTGCTTGAAATAGATACCCTTATAAATAAATTAGGAGACAATTGGGAGCCGCTGGCAAAAGTTGTTAATCATACTATTGAGCCGCTTTTTGGCTCAATTGAAAGTCGTGAAATCTTTGAAGTGTATGCACTATTTCAGGAAGCTTATGAGTGGAGTTATTATGACCACGTGCTGAAAGGACTTGAATCTTCGGAATCAACAAAAGCACTTTCCAAGCCAAGCTTTCAAGCTGTTTTTTGCATTGATGACAGAGAGTGCTCATTCCGCAGGTATATTGAAAAACTGGATTCTGATTGCCGGACTTTTGGCACAGCCGGTTTTTTTAACACCGAGTTTTACTTTCAACCCGAACACGGAAAATTTTTCACCAAAGTTTGTCCTGCTCCTCTAACTCCCGGATACCTGATTCAGGAAACTGAAGCCGGCATTCGGCATAAAAAAGATGCTCATTTCGGCAAACATTCTCAAGGCTTATTTGGCGGCTGGTTTATTTCACAAACAATGGGGTTCTGGTCAATGATAAAACTGGCCATCAGTATTTTCAAACCTACTGAAACTCAAGCAATGGTTTCATCTTTTCAACACATGGATCCGAAAGGGAAACTGAGTATTGAAGCAAAAAATCCAACTGAGAAAATAAATAATCTACAATTAGGATTTACTGTTTCAGAAATGGCTGACCGTATAGAAGCATTGTTAAAAAGTATTGGGCTGGTTGAAAATTTTGCACCTATTGTTTATATCATTGGTCATGGAGCAAGCAGTGTCAATAACACGCACTATGCAGGTTACGACTGTGGTGCCTGCAGCGGAAGAGCTGGCTCTGTAAATGCGCGGGTTTGTGCATTTATGGCAAATCATGTTGAAGTGAGAAAATTACTAAAACAAAGAGGAATCGATATTCCTGAAACAACACAATTTCTCGGTTCGCTGCACGATACAACTCGTGATGAAATTGCATTTTTTGATGCCGATGTTTTATCAAAAGAAAACCTGAGTCTGTATCTGCATAATATAAGTATGTTTAAAGAAGCATTGGATAAAAATGCCAAAGAGCGTTCGCGCAGATTTGCGCTGACAAAATCAAAAGGTGAAGCCGCTAAGATCCATGAAAAAGTAAAACTGCGTGCTTTGTCATTGTTTGAGCCACGTCCAGAATGGAACCATGCCACTAATGCACTTTGCATTGTTGGCAGAAGAGAAACCAGTAAACATTTATTTTTAGACAGACGCTCATTTTTAAACTCATTTGATTACAGCGTTGACCCCGAAGGAAAATACCTGCTCGGAATTTTACGCGCAGTTGCTCCCGTTTGCGGTGGTATTAATTTGGAATATTATTTTTCACGCGTTGATAATTACCGTTTAGGTGCAGGCACAAAACTTCCGCACAATGTAATGGGACTAATTGGTGTTGCTAATGGAATGGACGGAGATTTACGCCCGGGTTTGCCAAAACAAATGATTGATATTCATGATCCGGTTCGCTTATTGGTTATTGTTGAACATTATCCTGAAGTAGTATTAAAAACCATTCAAAGTCATCCTCCTACTTACGAATGGTTCATTAATGAATGGGTACATTTAGTGGTTATAAATCCTGACGATAAATCGTTGCACAGATTTAAAAATGGGGATTTCATCCCTTATAAAACAGTTGCCGAAAAAATTGAAACTGTAAAAGATCTGGAACAACTATTTGAAACAACAGGTGAAAATCTTCCTGTTTATACTCTTAACTAACGCACAGATGGAAACAAATTATATCATAGCAAGTTTTGTTCTGGTGCCTTTAATAGGGTTTCTTGCTTCGCTTTTAATAGCCGAAAAAAACGAATCCGTAATTTCAAAAATTGCGTTTTACACCATCGGGGTACAACTTTTTACTGCATTCATTTTTATTATTTATTGGCTCCTGACCGGAATGCAGAGCATCAACATTAAGGAAGTAACAATCTTCCAATCGAAAGAATATGAATTTCTGGTTGACTTTTATTTTGATAAAGTTACTGCAGTTTATATTTTCATTGGAGCATTTTTAACATTTCTGATTATCCGCTACTCCAGTTTTTATTTGCACATGGAGAGTGGTTATAAACGTTTTTTCAATACCATACTTTTCTTTTTTCTTGGTTATAACCTTACTGTATTATCCGGCAATTTTGAAACTCTTTTTATCGGATGGGAATTGTTAGGTATCTCTTCTTTTCTGCTGATAGCTTTTTACAAAGATCGTTATTTGCCGGTGCGTAATGCTGTAAAAGTTTTTTCAATTTACAGAATTGGAGACGTTGGTATTTTGCTTGCAATGTGGGCAAGCCATCACCTGTGGCACGAAAACATTACATTTTCAAAATTAACCAACTACGATCTGGTTCATCATTTATTGATGGATCATAGCGGCACAGGACTTTTTATTTCTGTTTGCCTTATGATTGCTGCTGCTGCAAAATCAGCACAGTTTCCTTTCTCCTCATGGTTACCGCGTGCCATGGAAGGACCTACACCATCCAGTGCTATTTTTTATGGTTCGCTTTCTGTGCATTTTGGTGTGTTTTTGTTGTTGAGAACACATCCCTTTTGGGAGCATCAGATTGTTGCAAAGGTGCTGATTGTATTGGGTGGAATTATTACCGCCACCATTGGTTTTTTTATTTCCAGAGTGCAATCAACCATAAAAACTCAAATTGCTTATGCGTCTATTTCACAAATAGGAATTATGTTTATTGAAGTGGCATTGGGCTTTGAAACTCTTGCTCTGTTTCACTTTGCCGGAAATGCTTTTCTCAGAACCTATCAGCTGTTGGTTTCTCCATCTGTTGTTAGTTACCTTATCCGTGATCAGTTTTATCATTTTCAGCCAACCCATTCTACAGTTGAAAATACATTGCCCAAAAGAATACAATACAGTATTTATTTACTGTCTTTGAAAGAATGGTATTTGGATACACTTATAAATAAATTTGTTTTTGGGCCCATCAAAAAAATAGGCCACAAACTTGATTTTATAACCTATAAAAATGTTCTGTTCTATTTAGTTCCCAGTTATCTGTTCGGATTACTGCTTTATTATTTTGAAGAATCTATACCTGATATAATTCGCTACAATTTACCCGGAACATTTTCTTTCATCGGGTTGATTTTGGTTTTCAAATCTTTCTCGGAGCGGAAGTATCCTCGTTTGGCATGGTTACTTGTAGCAATGAATCATCTTTGGATAGCACTGGCAGTTTCATTTAATGAACATTTTGATTTCAGTCACACTCTGCTTTATTTGAGCGGTGTTATTCCTTCTGTTCTGGTTGGTTTATTCTGTCTTGAAAAACTGAGACGCATGGAGAAAGGCAATTTTGACATGAACCAGTATTACGGTCATGGTTATCAATATCCAAAGTTGGCATTGGTGTTTCTGATTTCAGCTCTAGCTTTAATGGGCTTTCCGATAACACTCACATTTATTGGTGAAGATTTAATTTTTAGTCACATTCAGGAGCATCAGTATCTGCTTGCATTTTTTAATTCGCTGAGTTTTGTGCTGGGTGGAATTGCGCTGATACGTATTTATGCACGTTTGTTTTTAGGCCCTCACGTAAAGACTAATCATCCAACGCCACTAAAATCATCATAGAAAAAAGATGAAAAAATCAATTTTAAAAGCAAAACTGAAAACATCCACAAATCCGGTGAGTGTTCTTCTTGCTTTTTTTGTATTGCTTTTTTCGTGGGGTATTCATACAGCTAAAAATCCTCAGCTAAAAACTAATTCCGGAAATAATTTTGCAAAAATTAGTTACGCAAAAATTCACTCTCCACAGACAAATGAAAGCACTACACGCTTTGAAGCAACGGAAAGTGAAGAAACGGACGATGATGATAAATACGTTGACTTTAGTGCTCATTCGGAAGATTACAATCATTGGTATTCGATTCACGATATACAACAAAACAGTTCTTCCTTTCTTTTCGTACATCATAGTGATGCCCTTTTTCTATTACATCGGAAACTAAGAATCTGATTCCCGTCTACTGCACTTTCATTCTTTTTTAGTGCAGAATTTTTGCTCCCTTTTGAAAACTCTTTAAAGTACTAACAACTGTTTAAACAGAATCAATATTATGAATATGAAAACTAATCAATCAATAATTCCTAAAACCGGTTTTGCTGGTTTAAAAGAAAATTTTAAAAGCGATATTCTTTCCGGATTTCTTGTTTTTCTTATCGCTCTTCCGCTCTGCCTTGGCATTTCCATGGCAAGCGGCTTCCCTCCTGTTGCCGGAATCTTCACCGCAATTATTGGCGGAATTGTAGTTAGCTTTTTTGGCGGCTCAAACCTCACCATTAAAGGACCTGCTGCCGGACTAATTGTAATTGCACTGGGTGCTGTTCAGGATTTAGGCAATGGAGACCCTTTATTGGGCTACAAACTTGCACTGGCAGCTATTGTTGTTGCCGGTATTTTACAAATCATTTTTGGTCTTATTAAATCAGGTGTGCTTGCAGATTTTTTTCCATCTGCTGCAGTACATGGCATGTTGGCAGCAATCGGAATCATCATTGCGGCAAAACAAATTTTTACACTGGTAGGTGTAAAACCCGAAGCAAAAGAAACCTTGCATCTGCTGATGGAAATTCCAAAAGGGCTGTCTAATGCAAATCCTGAGATTGTTATCATTGGCGCTATAAGTCTGATGATTTTATTTGGCTTGCCTCTTATTAATAACAAATACGTGAAAATGATCCCTGCTCCGCTTATAGTAATTTTAGTGTCTATTCCGCTAGGCAGGTACTTTGATCTGGAGCATGTGCACTCTTACCTATTCTTAGATAATCACGAATATAGTTTAGGTCCTAAGTTCCTTGTAACTCTTCCCGACAGTCTTTTTTCAGCAATTACTTTTCCTGATTTCTCTCAAATTTTTTCAGGCACTTCCATAAAGTACATCATCATGTTTGCGCTGGTAGGAAGTTTGGAATCATTGTTGAGTTCAAAAGCAATTGACACACTTGACCCTTACAAACGCAAATCAAATATGAACCGTGATTTATTAGGTGTTGGAATTGGAAATACACTTGCAGGTTTCATTGGAGGCTTGCCTATGATTTCTGAAATTGTTCGTAGTTCTGCTAACATAAATAATGGAGCAAAAACATGGTGGTCTAATGTTTTTCACGGATTATTTCTATTGATTTTTGTTGTATTCTTCCCAATGCTCATTCATCAGATTCCACTTGCAGCATTGGCGGCTATGCTTATCTACACAGGTTTTCGCCTGGCTTCACCAAAAGAATTTTACAAAACTTATTTAGTAGGTAAAGAGCAGTTGATGATTTTTCTGGTAACAATTTTTACAACATTGGCTACCGATTTATTAGTTGGTATTGGAGTTGGTATTGCCGTAAAACTGATTACACATTTAATAAACGGCTTACCGGTAAAATACATATTCAAGCCAATGTTCACCGTAACTAAAAACGAAGAAGAAACCGAGTTTACTGTAGATGTTTTTCACTCGGCTGTATTCAGCAATTATATTAAATTGAAAAAATCATTAGACCTTCTTCCGCGAGGAAAAAAGGTAACCATTGATTTTTCAAATTCAAATTTAGTTGACCATACGGTGATGGAGAATTTGCATCAGTATAAACACGATTATGAAAGTCAGGGTGGTGAGTTTATGCTCACTGGTTTTGATAATCACCGCGCATTGTCAACACATGAACTGGCAGCACGGAAACGAAAAAAAGTGACTGCTTAATTTGCAAACTTTTTTAGTCCAGGTAATCTTACGAATAAAGAGATTATTCCATTCCGAAAAAAGTGGTGGACTTAATTATTGTATTCAAAAACTAACTTTTAAAAATCATGCAACTAAAAAATATAATTCCGCTGCTTCTTTTTCTACTTATTCTTTGGGGTGGAAAGTCAGAAGCGCAAAACACACGTCAGGTTTCTAACCAATGGCATGGCTGGTATATGTATTTTGGAACACACAAACTCAGTAAAAAATTGAACCTGCTTACTGAATACCAATGGAGGCGAGCTGAAGTAATTAAAGACTGGCAGCAATCACTTGCACGTGTTGCGCTGGAATATAAATTTGCTGATAACGTGGCTACAGCAGCCGGTTATGGATACATTATCACCTACCCGTATGGTGATCAGGCAGTGAAGTTTCAATTTAATGAACACCGTTCATTCGAGCAATTGGTTTTAACTCACAAATCTGTCAGCGGACGTTTTAACTTCAGTCATCGTTATCGATTAGAACAACGCTGGATGGAAAACGTAGTAGCTGCCACTGATGGTTCGCCTCAACACGATAGCTGGATTTACCGCAACCGTGTGCGCTATATGTTTCGGGTAAACATTCCGCTAAATAAAAAAGCAATGGAAAAAGGAGCAATATTCCTAAGTCTGTATGACGAGATATTTGTAAACTTTGGCAAAAACGTGAACTACAATATTTTTGACCAAAACCGATTTTATGGTGCAGTTGGTTATCAATTCCTTAAAAATGCAAACATACAGGTCGGCTATATGAATCAAGCGATTCAGAAAAGTGATGGCAAGCGATTGGAAAATAATAACACTGTGCAGGTTGCTTTAACTTACAACCTTGATTTTACCAAGAAAGAAAAGGAATAAACCTCATTGAAAGAATAACGTCATTGCGGGAACAAAGAGCAAAGTAATCTCAGAAAATTGCTACTTCTGATTTGTTTTGCTTCCGCAATGACGTTACCAATGTCGAGAAACTATTCCTTCTCCGAAGCTTTTGTTGTTTTCCGGTAAGGATAACTTTCAAAAATATGCCGTCTGGCAAAACGTATGCGGTTATCTGAATTGATAAGTTTGTTGTAAGTGTTTTTTTGCACACCAAAATATTCATACGCACTGCCATCAGTAAAAATAACTTTCAGTGTTACCCCTTTGTAACGGAAATCATCAATACCCGAAGTAGTAATGGTGGCGTTATATTCCTCTTTGTATTGCAAATGTGTCTCAGGCGAAAGACTTACCAGAAAATGATAGGCCTCAATAATTTCTTTGCTCTTTAATTCCGCTTCTGCATGCGCAGCAGGGTCCTGAAATTTATCAGGATGCCACTCTTTCATTAAGTTGCGGTAAATGGTTTTTAACTCAGCAAGGGTACCTTCCTTTGTAATGCCAAATAGTTTGCGGTAATCGGTAATACGTTTCATACGTGTTTTTTCAAAAGGGGCGCAAACATACGATTCGTTTCGATTAATCCTGATTAAATATCTGGTCTTGCTACTCAAACGCATTAAACCCCGTTACATCCATTCCTGTTATCAGCAAATGAATGTCGTGTGTGCCCTCATACGTTACCACCGATTCTAAATTCATCATGTGGCGCATAATAGGATACTCTCCTGTGATACCCATGCCACCTAACATCTGTCTTGCGTTACGTGTTATCTCCAAAGCCATGTTTACATTGTTCCGTTTAGCCATGGAGATTTGTTGAGGTGTGGCTCTGTGTTCGTTTTTCAAAACTCCCAATCTCCAGCTCAGTAATTGTGCTTTAGTAATTTCGGTAATCATCTCCGCTAATTTCTTTTGCTGCAACTGAAAAGCTCCAATCGGTTTCCCGAATTGAATACGCTGTTTGGAATAACGCAAGGCTGCATCATAACAATCCATTGCCGCACCGATAACTCCCCATGATATTCCGTAACGGGCAGAGTTCAAGCAACCCAATGGACCTTTCAATCCTTTTACATTCGGGAAAATATTTTCTTTCGGAACTTTAACATTATCAAAAACCAATTCCCCCGTTGCCGATGCGCGCAGCGACCATTTTCCATGTGTTTCAGGAGTAGTAAAACCTTCCATTCCTCTTTCTACCACTAAACCATGAATAATACCGTGTTCGTTTTTTGCCCACACCACAGCTATATCCGCAAAAGGTGCGTTTGAAATCCACATTTTTGCTCCGTTCAAAATCACATGGTCACCTGCATCTTTAAAATTGGTAATCATGCCTGAAGGGTTTGAACCATGGTCCGGTTCGGTCAATCCGAAACAACCCATCATTTCTCCTGCCGCAAGTTTGGGCAAATATTTACGTTTTTGTTCTTCAGAACCATATGTAAAAATAGGATACATCACCAGTGAGCTTTGCACCGAAGCCGTAGAACGAATGCCTGAATCTCCGCGTTCTAATTCCTGCATAATTAATCCGTAAGAGATTTGGTCTAAACCTGCGCCACCATATTCTGTTGGAATGTAAGGACCAAAAGCGCCAACACTTGCCAAACCTTTAATCAAATGTTTAGGAAACGTTGCCGTCTGGCAAGCCTCTTCAATAATAGGAGAAACTTCTTTTTTAACCCATGCGCGAACCGAATCGCGTATCAGTTTTTGTTCGTCAGTAAGCAGGTCATCAACAAGATAATAATCGGGAGCCTGAAAAAGATCGGTGCGTGCCATAGTTTAAATTTTTGGCGAAATTAGTTATTTTTGTTCCTAACCATTAAATCCGTTCTAATGAAAAACCTTTTAGGATTATCAATACTGATTGCAGTGATTTTAACCGCCTGCCAAAGCAACGAAACAGGAAATGCTAAAGATGTAGCGCAAGATCAGATTTACCGCCACTACGAAATACGATTTGAAGAGGCTGATTATTCTGCTAGAGTATATGCAGGCTTTCGTTTTGCAGGTGACAAAGGGACAACACTGGTTTTGACTGCACCTTCAAAAATTACCGCCAATAATGTGGAACTGGTTGAAAGAACAATGCTGCTAGGAGGAGCCTATTATGGTGAACCTTATCCCATAAAGTGCCCTGACAAAAAAGTAGTTATTACCTATACCGACAATAAAGAAAATGTGCTCACAGAAACCTATGAAGCAGGAAGTGTATCATTTGCAGAAAAGTCAGATACTTTTTATCTGGGTAAAAATTTAACCATTCCTTTTTCGGTTTCGGGGGGTGACAGAGCAGATAATTATGAAATTACGCTGAGTGATTCCAAACTGCAAAACATCAGTTTTTATTCCAGATCAGCAACAGAAAATATGTTTGAAATTCTGGGCAGTGCAACTGATACATTGGCTACAGGCGAAATGTTGTTACAGATAATTTCGCACAAACGAAAAGAATTAGACAATCATTCTACACTTGGCGGAACAGCAGACTTTTCCTGTCTTTATGCACCGGTAAAAGTAGTGGCTATAAAGAATTAAACCTTTTCCAGTGCTTGTTTTAAATCTTCAATGATTTCTTCGGGCTCTTCCAGTCCTACATAAAAGCGTATATGATTCCACGGAAGTTCTGTTGTTCCGTAGTTCTGCGAATCGTATAACGTGCAGGTTGGAAAAATTAATGACTCGTGTCCGCCCCACGAGCAGGCAAGCAGAAAGCGTTTGAGCGAATTGCAGAATGACTCAACCGAAGCAATATCTTTTGCTTTTAGTTGAGCAGAAAACATTCCGCCTGTTCCACTCATCTGTGATTTTGCCAACTCATATTGTGGATTGCTTTTTGAAAACGGAAAAAATACTTTATCAACTTTCGGATGATTTTCCATAAACTCAACAACCTTTGCTGCAGTTTCGTTAGTTCGTTCCACACGGATTTTTAATGTCCGTAATCCAAGCAACATCAGCCATGCATCATTAGGAGAAATAATACCTCCTAATGTCATAAACTCAGATTGAAAAATCTCAGCGATTTTCTTTTTACTGCCTGTTAAAACTCCGGCAACAATATCGCTGTGTCCTCCAAAATATTTACTTGCGCTATGAACCGTCATGTCAATTCCCATTTCAATCGGTCGCTGAAAAATAGGTGTGGAATAACTGTTGTCAATCAGCGTAGTAATATTGTGCTTTTTTGCCAATGCTGCTACTGCTCGTATGTCCTGCATTTCAAATGTTACCGAGTTAGGACTTTCGAGAATAATAAGTTTGGTGTTTGGCTTTATTACCGCACGGAAATTTTCAATGTCTGTTCCATCAACCATAGTGCTTTCAACACCATAATGAACTAGCATTTTGTTTAGCAATTTGTAAGTCCAGCTGTAAGGTTTTTTTACGCAGATAACATGTTCTCCACCTTTTACTGAACTCATCACACCGGCAGCCATAGCAGCACTTCCACTTCCGAAGATTAACGCATCTTCAGCGCTTTCAAGTGCTGCAACTTTTTCGCGCAGAATACTCACAGTGGGATTAACACCGCGCGTATAAAAAGGAACACTGTCTTCATTCTTCAATGCTTCGCGCATTTCGGCAACAGTTCCAAAACAGAAATTACTGCTCTGAAAAATAGGAGGCGAAACCGAGCCGAAATATTTTTCGCGCTCTTCGCCAAGGTGATTTAAGATGTGGGAAATGTCGGACATAAAATGAAATGCAGATTCAGATTTTTACTCCGCAACAATTACAAGATATTTTGATGATCTCCAGAAAGCCTTGTAATCATTAATGCTCAGACTATCCATATGCTTTTTATCGCCATGCATGGTGTAAGAAGCAGAAGGATGATCCGTTACAATTTTTGCCTTTTTGTTATTGATAACAATAGTTGGCGTTTTGGTAATGTCAATTTTATTAAAAGCATTTTGATCAAAATCTTTGTTGATGTTGGCAGTCTTTCCCATGCCGATAAAGCCACCTTCTTTAGTAATGATTTTCGCCTCTTTCAGATTTTTCTCAGTGCCGATGATATAATAAGCAGTGTTGAGTTCGCTTACTTTTTCTTCAATCACTTTTGATTTGCCTTCGCTTTCCGTTGCAAGCATATCAACCTGAGCGGTAAGATTTTCAACAACGATATCCAACTTTGCCAGTTCTTCTTTTAAAACATTGATTTGCGAATCGCGCTCAGCTAATTGTTTCTCGAGATTTTCTATCATCTTTTTCAGATTTCCGGTGTAGCCTTTTTCATCTTTTAGCTTTTTCTGCAACTCATTAATCTTCTTTCTATTTTTCAAAGACAGTTCATAAATTAATTGTATGTCCTGTGTGATTTGTTCTTTGCGATCGGCACCCATTTCAACACCTGTTGCGGTGTTAGCGGTAATAATTCCCTCTTTAATTTTTATGCTGTCGAGGTTATATTGTATCTCGTTATAAGCATTTACAAAATCATTGATTGTGTTGGCGTCACCACCAATTTGTTCCTGCAGTTTCAGATTATCCTGCTCTAACTGTTTAATCTTTTCTTCCTGTTCTTTGTTGGTGCAGCTTGCAAAAATTGCAGCTGCCATAAAGAAGGTGAATAATTTTTTCATTGAGTTGGGTTATTGGTTATGGGGTTCAAAAGTAAGTAAATCTTTAGAAGGTTTGAGTCATTACCGATGATTAGTATCAACTGTAGCGTTGACTAAAATCAGTTTCTCTTGCTTGCATTGACAATACTTTTACAGAAAAATCAACTAATATGAAAACCTTCATCAAATTTGCATTTCTCTTATTCCCACTCAGCGGGGCATTGGCTCAAAGTTGCAACAACTACTGGTCAGAAGTTTCTCCAGATGGTTTGTATCTGTATTTTGTTTCAGACAGAGATGGCTCAAATTATGAACTGTACCGAACCGATATTGATGGTTTTTCCAACACACTCAGGCTCACCAATTCTGCAGGAAATAAATTGTATCCTTCGCTTAGTGCTGATGGTTCTAAGATTGTTTTTCAGCATGGCGATTATAATGGAAGTACTGAAATTTATGTCATTAATAGTGACGGAAGTAACCTACTTCAACTTACCAACAATAGCGTGTATGATGGCTATCCTAACTTTTCGCCTGACGGGCAAAAAATAGTTTTTGCTGCGTGGGACAATGAACAATATCCCGAAATATTTACAATGGATGCAGACGGAAATAATCGTTTGCAGATAACCAACCAGAGCGGTGCTTATTGGCAGAGTGCTCCAAAATATAATCCTGCAGGTGATAAAATATATTTTCAGGCAGGATACAATGCCGATGATCATCTTGTGATGATGGATCTGGACGGAACTAATTGGGTTGATATTACTCCACTCAATTCATTTGGAACTGCAGAAGCAAATCTTCACTTTAGTCCTGACGGCTCCAAAATAATATTCTTAACCACTGAATATGTAGGTTACAATAATGGTAGTGACCTTGTTATAGCAAATGCTGACGGCTCAAACTGGAGTCGCATTAGCACATCAGCAGCAGGCGACTATTATTATCAGGCTTGCTATCATCCAACACTAAATAAACTTTATTACACCTATATTTCTTCGGGCAGTGTGATTGATATTTATTCAATGAATCTTGACGGAACAAATTCTGAATTACTGACTAATTGTAGTTTAGTAGATATCGCTGAAAGCAACGAAGATGCCGGCATTTCAATTTATCCAAATCCGACAAATAATAGAGTGATGGTAACTCTTCCTGCAGCTGATACACAATCCCAAGTGCTGAGAATAATTGATGCATTGGGGAATGTAGTATTTGAAAAACAAATTAATGCTAACACTCAAAAAGTTGAAGTTGACATTTCAGGTGTTGCAAACGGAATTTATTTCGTGAGTTTAAATTCAGAAATTTTTAACCGCAAGAGTAAACTGATAATTGCAAAATAACAGAAAGTTTACTTGCTGTAAACTGCAGTAACATTATCTGTTCCACCTGCAGAGACTGTATAACTAAGATTTATTTGTGTTCCGTTTAGAGTTCCACTACCAGCTACATTCAAGTTGTCAACCAACTGTGCATTAATTAATAATGAATTGCCATTTACAATTGCCTTAGCTGATTTTGAAGAACCCAAGTTGTAGAAATTGCTGATTAATATGGCAGTACTGTCTGTCCCGGATTTAGTAATAGTAACGTTATAAGAAGAACTTCCAAGTTGAGAACTTGTTTCCTGACAAATCCAGTTTCCGGTATAATCATCGCGATCGTCAGAATTCAGGTTTTCTGTGGTACAGGAAGAAAGTGCAATAGCAATGGAGAATACAACAACAGCTATTTTATTTTTGAATGTTTTCATTGAAGAGTTTTTTGAAGTTTGTTTGATGCAAAAACAATATTGATGCCATAAAAATAATTAAACCATTTTTGTATCCAAATTAAAACCCGATGGAACAAACCTCATTAATGATTTACGGAGCCTATGGCTACACAGGTGAACTGATAACCCAGAATGCTGTAAATAAAGGCTGGAGGCCTTTGCTGGCAGGCCGAAACGAAACCAAGCTGAAGGCACTTGCCAGTCGTTTTGGATTAGAATATGTAGTGTTTGATGTAAACGAAAAAGAAAAATTGCTTGCTGCTTTGCAAGGTAAAAAAGTGTTACTGCATTGTGCCGGACCATTTGCGCATACCTTTAAGCAAATGATAAATGCTTGCATTCAAACCGGGACACATTATCTTGACATCACTGGTGAAATAAGCGTATTTGAAGGCGCTGCTGCTAAAAGCGAAGCAGCAAAAAAAGCAGGCATTATGCTCATGCCGGGTACAGGTTTTGACGTGGTTCCCAGTGATTGTCTTGCGGCATATCTTAAACAGCAACTACCTGATGCCACAAGTCTGAAACTTGCTTTTACCAGCTTGGGAAGAATGTCAAGGGGGACTTCACTCACCATGGTTGAGAACCTTGGATCAGGTGGAGCTGTTCGTAAAAATGGAAAAATTATAAACGTAAAAAATGCACACAATGTGCAGGAGTTCCCATTCGGTGAAAAGAAAATATTGTGTGCAACTATTCCCTGGGGCGATGTTTCAACAGCATATTACAGCACCGGAATTCCGAATATTGAAACCTATATGTCAGCTTCGCCTTCTATGATAAAATCCATGAAAATGGGAAATTATATCGGTTGGTTACTATCCAGTTCATTAGTGCAGAATTACCTGAAAGCACAGGTAAACAAAAGAAAACCAGGGCCCGATGAAACTGAAAGAAAAAATGGATACAGTATTTTTTACGGAGAAGTACAAAACGAAAAGGGAGAGAAAAAATCTGCAGGATTAAAAACACTGGAAGGTTATTCTCTAACCGCTGCAACATCTGTAAACATTGCAGAGAAAGTGCTGAACGGAAATTTCAAAACAGGTTATATGACTCCATCTCTG
>CANJWH010000067.1 GCA_947478465.1 Bacteroidota bacterium | reverse complement strand
TATATGTATATTTCTGTTGGCGGTTATTATTCTGACTATATAACTACAGGTGGTTCTATTTATGCCGTCTCGTCCCGAAAGAAGAAGGAAAACTTTGAAGAATTAGATAAACAGGATATTCTGAATAGAATAAGCCAGTTAGAAATGTATAAATGGAATTACAAGGCTGAAGACCCTAATATAAAGCATATAGGACCTATTGCCGAAGACTTTTGGGATAAATTCAGGCTGGGTGATAACGATTGCATGATTTCTCATATTGACCCTGCAGGAGTTGCATTAGCTGGTATTCAGGCTCTGAATGAAAATTCAAAATCACAACAAAAACAGATTGAAGCACTGCAATCCAACCTAATGGATTTTGGTGCCGTGAACGTAGGTTCAAAATCTATTTGGGTAAACTTTAACTCTTCCTTTACCAGCTCAATTGACAAGAGTAAACTACTGGTAGTTACAGTTAATTCAAGCAAGCCTGGTATTGTTATATATGTGACAGAAAAGAATAGCACCGGATTCAGATTGGTTGTTGATTCGGAATTACCTGAAGGATTATTTGTTGATTATGTTGCTATGGCATATGCACAACCAAGTGTTGCTGAAGAAATAAAACCAAGTGCCCAGGCAATTGCACTGAGCAAAGTTATGCCTCACCATAATCAGGATATGGAAGCGTTTGCTGATCCTGACAATCTAACCTATAAAAATCAGATACCATCAGTTCCTGTGGAAGTTGCTCCTTACCCTAATGAATGGCCAAGACCTGAAGATACAAAAACGTATGATGAGTCTCAGAAAAGGATGAAGGAATACATGCCACCACATGAAAAAGATCCTAATCAAATTGAAACCGGTCCATTGCCAAATCCAGACGTAAATATTCTAAAACAAGCTGAAGAAGGTAAAAAGAATTATGTTCCGGTTGATGAAAATGAACCTCAAAAAAATGCAGGAAAAAGCTATGAAAGCAAGTTTGAGGCTAACCCATCAAATCAAAAATCGCCTGAGTAATCAATAATCTGAGGTTTGGTGATAGTAAGGATTTCCTTATTGCTATAATTCTGTAAAATATTTTAGTGTTGGCTATTGAAATACTCGCACTTTACGCGATATTTCTATTGATTAAATAAATAAAATCCTTTATTAGTTTAAGGATTTTTAACCTTAGTTTGTTTAGTGTCAACTTGGGATCTCGGATTATCAACCTTAGTTCGCGGTTCGTCAACCATGGTTTGAGGAATATCAACTTTGGTTTGCAGTTTGTCAACCTTGGTTTTCAGGATGTTAACCATGGTTTGAGGAGTATCAGCTTTGGTTAGCAATTTGTCAACCTTAGTTTCCAGGACGTCAACCATAGTTTGAGGAGGATCAACTTGGGGTCGCGGTTTGTCAACCTTGGTTTGAGTAATTTCAACTTGGGTTCGCGGGGCTTCAACCTTAGTTTGAGTGTTGCCAACCTTCGTTCACGTTTGTCTACTGGCGTAATTATAGTTAAACTAAGAAAATCATGCTGGAAATTAGGGAGTATTCAATAAGTGCGCGCTACCTGACTAAGGTTACCCTTCCTCTTACATCGTGGCTTCTTCCGAAAACATCCTTTAAGCGGTAACTGTACACATAAACTCCCGGAGGAACAGATGCTCCTGTCAATTGGTTGGTTCCATCCCAGCCGGTATTTATATCATATGTATTAAAAATCTGTGGTCCCCAACGGGTAAAAATGCGCATCTCACAACCGAATACATCTTCGCCATACCCTTTAAATATATCATTTATTCCATCACCATCGGGAGTAAATGCATTGGGTACATAAAAAGTTAGATAGGGGTCAATTCTTATAGAACTATCAGTTGTGTCTGTGCAACCAAAGTCATTTGCTACAATTAAAATAATCGGGTGTATTCCAGTGTCAGTATAAAAGTGTGAAGGATTTTCATCAGATGAAAAAGTTCCATCATCAAAAGACCAATTCCATATTGTTGCACCTATAGAATTATCTTCAAACTGAATTTCAGGTTCCATAAAATTACTTACTGCAGGATTAGCAAAAAACGAAGCATCGGGCCGCGGATAAACTGTAACGGTAGTAGAAGTCGAGTCGGTGCAATTACCAAGTGTTACATACAGCCATGTTACATAATCACCTTCGCTTCCGTATAAGTGTGAAGGATCTGAAGCTGCTGATGTAGCAGCATCACCAAAAGTCCAGTTATAAGTAACACCTGCGGCAGGTGTTGATGTGTTGGTAAAAGAAACTGCATCGCCATCACACTCATTACCGGCAGTAAAAGAAGCAGATGGAACAGGATCAACGGTAACAAGAACATCATCAGTATCATCGCAGCCAAAACTGTTAGTAACTGTAACTGTATAAGTTATAGTTGCTGTAGGTGTTGCCACCGGGTTTGCGATGGTTGCATTACTTAAATCGGTTGCGGGTGACCATAAAAATACAGTTCCTCCCCCGCTTGCATCAAGAGTTACCGAACTTCCAAGGCAAACATTTACATCACTCCCGGCAGCTGCATCGGGAATATCATTCACCGTTGCTTTCAAAGTATCTTTTGAAACACAACCCGAAGCATTCGTATACATGTAAATCATATCATGAACACCAACTCCTGCTGTGGCCGGGTTGAAATCTCCTGTTGCAGGATTTGTTACTCCTGTTCCTGTCCAGGTTCCGCCAGCGGGCGTAAAGCCCGTTGGTGTATATACTGCATCATCAACGCATACAGCAAAATCACTTCCGGCATTAATTGCATCAGCAGGAATAACCTGTGTTACAATGTTATTGCTTGCCTGACCAACGCATGTAAAGTTTGTGGCAATAACCGTAATATCGTTAACCGCAGGCAAACTGCTGGTTGTATAGGTATTGGAAGCACCGCTTTGCAGCAACATAACTCCATTATAAAAATCATAAATTTCAAAACCTGCAGGTGCAGCAGTAAATATTATCTGATCCTGAGAACAAATAATATCATCGGGGTCAGAGCTTGAAAGCGTTACAACAGGATAATCATTTACAAGTGTAACTATTGCTGAACTTGGCTGGCCTAAACATCCTGCTGCACTAGTTGCAACAACAGTAATGGAATTGGGCGAAGTAAGTGTAGTACTTGAATAAGTATTAGAAGCACCGCTTTGAATGGAAGTTACTCCGTCAAAAAATTCATAATTAGCATATGTATTGGGAGTAGCTGTAAACGTAATGTTATCGCCTGTACAAATCTTGTCATCGCTGTCGCTGCTGATAAGCGTTGTAACCGGCATTGGGTTTACAACCGTAACAATGGCAGTGCTTTCAGCACTCGGACAGCCGTTATCAGTAGCTATAACAGTTACACTGTTAACAACGGCAAGTGTTGTTGTAGGATAATTATCTGTTGCTCCGTTTTGCACCGAAACTCCGTTATCAAAAAACTCATAATTATCTAATCCTATCGGTGTAGCTGAAAAGGTGACTAAATCACCTTCGCATATTTCATTATCCAACTCTGAAGATGCCAATGTAACTAACGGAATAGCTGTAACCACAGGAGAAAGTGTATCACTGGGATTGGTAAAGCAAGTTCCGGCAAAAGCAATTACCGTTAGACTATCGCCTGACTGAAACGATGAAGTTGTGTATGTATTTCCTATACCTGCCTGAACAGATGCTCCGTTGAGGTAAAAATCATACGCTGCAAAATTTCCATCAGCAGTAAACGTCAATGGGTCGCCTGCACAGATTGAATCGTCTGAAACAACAAGATTTACATTCAGATTGCTTTGCACAACAGTAACAACAGTAGAATCTAATACCTGGCCACAGCACGATGTTGTTACTATTACATAAATAGTATAAGTTCCGGGGGCAATAAAAATTACACCTGTTGCTGTTTGAAACCCTGCGCCTGAAAGTACAGGAGGTACTGCAGCAGGACCAAAAGTCCAATCATAGTATGTACCGGTAATGGAAGTTGTAAAATCATTAGGACAACCTGCATCAATAGTTGGGTTTGCGGGAGTTATAGAAGGCAATACCGGTCCCGGATTAAAAATTTCCATAAAATCCGTAAATGCAGTTCCGGCAAGCGTTATAGTTCTACGCCCTGTTGTAGGATAAATAACGCTGATAGGTCCTGTACCATTGCCGGTTGCAGGAACTGCACCTGTTCCGAAATTCCATGCACCACCTGTAGGTGATGAATAAGTTACAATTGAATTGGTGCAACCCGAGTTCTGAACAAAAATACCAGGTGGTCCGCCCGGAACTGCAACTATACCGCTTTGAGCTACCGGAGTTCCACCGTTTTCGCTCAATGCAACACTTGGTCCTGATGCACCATCACCACCTGCTCCGCCTGCTCCACCTGCTCCACCCGCTCCGCCTGCTCCGCCTGCACTATTTGCGCCACAACCATATCCTGGTCCACCGGCACCACCGGCACCGCCAGGTCCACCGGCTCCTCCTGCTCCTCCTAATCCCCCTGCTCCTCCTGCTCCGGGATTAAGAAAACAATCTGTGATAGTTCCGCCTGCACCGTTTGTAAAAAGAAATACTGCAAATGAGCCTCCGCCACCACTGCCACCATTTCCTCCAAAACCACCTTCACCTCCGGCACCTCCACCGCCTCCACTTCCGCCTACATCGTCCTGTCCGCTTTGCTGTCGGCCACCGCCACCACCTCCACCACCTCCGCCACAACCTGGCCCTCCTTGCGTTCCATTACCTCCTGCTGTTCCGGGTACATAATATCCACCTGCAATAGCTCCGGGTAACCCAATAGTACCTGCTGTTCCTGCTGCTCCTGTACCCCCTGCGCTTCCCGGAGTGCCGGGCGACATACCACAACTGCTATTATTGCTATTTCCAAAAAGTCCACAACCGCAACCCGGACCTGTTCCTCCTGTTCCTGCTGCACCCCCGCAACCGGCAGGTAAACCGGCTACACCGTTACCGATATTTGTTGCCCACTTGCTGCCTGTTCCGCCATTACCACCGCTGTTTCCTTGCACACCAACACCGCCTAATCCACCTGGGGGTATATTACTTTCATTTGCTCCTGGGTTGCCAGGTGCTCCTGCTGCTCCAGCAACTCCTGCAACTCCGGGAGCACCGATTGCTCCTGGCGCGCCTGCTCCTGTATTTACAATACAACGAACAATGTTATAATTACTGCAACCTGTCAAATAAACTCCATAAACCGAAGTCTGAGGTGTTACAGCTGTTGCTACATTTATAGTTAAATCCTGTAACCTGAAATTACTTGCGTTTACACCTCCCAGCCCTACCAGGGCGTTGAATGGCATCAAGGGATTTGAAGGGTCGCGGTCTATTATGGTAGGGGTAGTATTACTTTTTGTCCAGCTATTAGAAGGGTCAAAACCGCCTTCAATTGTTACACCGCTTGGTATTTGCAATGCACTTGAAATGGGGTAATTGCCAAAAGCCATCCATATACGCGGATTGGCAGGCGAAGCTAGGGTAAGACCATAAGCAAGACTTGCAGGAGCCGATTTTGTTCCTGCAACACCTGCAGATACTCCTGTGGGAGTTACATAAACAACCCCACACTCCTGCGCATTAATATCAATGGAACTGATAAAATATATTAGAAGTAATAAGAAGTTCCGCGAGATAATACTTATATTTTTCATGCAGGAATTCCGGAGATTTTAAAAATGTGATGCCAAAGATATGATATTATGAATAAGAATTCAAGAGGTGTTATTACCTTCGTAAAAAAAATAAAAGATGGCAATCTGGTTTACTAATTACACCCTTGAACAGGTGCGAAGCATGGAAAAAGGAAACATGATGGAATACCTTGAAATGCAGACTACCGAACTGGGTGATGACTTTGTAAGAGGCAAACTGAAAATAACAGACAAAGTTCGTCAGCCTATTGGTTTATTGCATGGCGGGGCATCAGTGGCTCTTGCAGAATCGCTAGGTAGTATTGGCTCTAATTTAGTGGTTGACCCTTCAAAATTCTATTGCGTAGGCTTAGATATCAATGCTAATCATGTACGAGGTGTTCGCGATGGTTTTGTTTATGGCGAAGCTCGTCCTTTACATATTGGAAAAACAACTCAGGTGTGGGAAATAAAACTGACAGATGAAACCGGGAAACTGACTTGCATAAGCAGGTTAACCATGGCAGTTATTGCAAGATGAACTTACTTAACACTTACTCCTTTTTAGAAAATGCGGCAAGTCAATGGCCCGACAAACCTGCGGTGCATGATGAAATGGGTATGCTTAACTTTAGTCAACTCTACACCGAAGCAGAAAAACTCAAACGCCAACTTCTTGAAAAAAACATTGGAAAAGGCTGCGGTGTTGGGATTCTCTGCAAAAACAATCGCAACTTTATTATAGCCTTATTTGGCGGGCTGGGAAGCGGGGCAACAGTTATGCCGGTTGCCTATCACTTACAAAAAGAAGAGCGCGAAAAACTTTTTAAGGAAGCAGATCTTCATGCTGTTATTGAAGAAACAGAAAAAGATGAGTTTAGCATTTTAGTCACAGAAAGAAATAAAAAAGATGTTTTTGCTCCGCATGTTTCCAATGCAGCCTTTGTGAGGTTTACTTCTGGAACAACCGGAAAATCAAAAGGTGTAATTATATCACACCAAAGTGTTTTGGAACGCTGCGAAGCAGCTAACAAAGCATTGCTGTTAAATGAAAATGATTGTGTAGTGTGGGTTTTGCCTATGGCATATCATTTTGTGGTTTCCATTATGCTGTATGTTAAGGTGGGCGCGGCAATAGCTATTTGCAATGATTTTACGGCAAGTTCTATTTTAAAATATGCCAATAGATACTCCGGCACACTGTTATATGGTTCTCCCATGCACATTCGTTTACTGGCAGCCGATACCAGCGGTGAAAAATTCAAACGCATGAAGCGTGTAATTTCTACTTCTACTGCTATTCCTGTCCAATATGCACAGGCATTTAAAACCCGCTACTGGCTTGATGTTCAGCAGGCGTTTGGAATAATAGAAGTGGGTTTACCTGTTATTAATTTAAAAAGCGCAGCAGCACATCCAGCAGCAATTGGCCATGGATTACCGGATTATGAGATTGAAATTTTAGATGTTGATTTAAATATTCTCCCGGAAGGTATGATTGGAAAACTTGCTGTAAAAGGGCCTGGTATGTTTGATGCATATTTGTCTCCACCGCAATTGCGCGAAGAAATTCTGCAAAAAGGATGGTTCGTAACTGGCGACCTTGCGTCTAAATCTACTGACGGGTTATTAACTATTGAAGGGCGCGAAAAATCAATGATTAATGTTTCTGGCAACAAAGTATTTCCTGAAGAAGTGGAAGCTATTTTAAAAGAACATGCTGCCGTAAAAGAAGCACGGGTATTTTCATTAAAACATGCGCTTACAGGAGAAATAGCAGGAGCAGAAGTTATTCTCAATTCTGATGCTGAAATTACAACCGAAGAATTGCTTGCACACTGCCGCAAAAAACTTTCGCCTTTCAAAGTGCCGCAAACCATTACTTTTGCAACAGAACTAAGCATGACCGGAAGCGGAAAAGTAAAAAGATAAATGCGCATAGACATCATCACTGTTTTACCTGAATTATTGGAAAGCCCTTTTCAGCATTCTATTTTAAAGCGGGCCCAAACTAAAGGACTTGTTGAAATTCATCTTCATCCTTTGCGCGATTATTCAACCAATAAACACCGAACAGTTGATGATTACAGCTATGGCGGTGGTGCAGGAATGGTTATGTGCATTGAGCCCATAGCCAAGTGCATTGATAAACTGAAAAGCGAACGGACTTACGATGAAATAATTTACATGAGCCCGGATGGGGAGATGCTTGACCAGAAAATCTCCAATCAACTTTCAATACTAAAAAACATTATTATCCTGTGTGGACACTATAAAGGAGTAGATGAACGTGTGCGCCAGCATCTGATTACGCGCGAAATTTCAATCGGCAACTATGTATTAAGCGGTGGCGAACTGGCTGCCGCAGTAGTTTGCGACAGCATTATACGATTGCTTCCGGGAGTTTTGAATGACGAAACATCTGCATTATTCGATTCCTTTCAGGACGGAATGATTGCACCGCCTGTATATACCCGACCGGCTGATTATAATGGATTAAAAGTGCCTGATGTTTTACTTTCTGGCAACGAAAAAGAAATTGACAAATGGCGGCACGAACAGGCATTAGAGCGAACCAAACAGCGAAGACCTGACTTATTATAAACTATTAATCAACAAGTGAAACTTTATACATAGGAATAAAGTAAAAATCATAGTCACAAAAAAATATGACCAACTATAACTTTTCGATAAACAGCACGTATCAAGTCCCGTTTTTTATAAAAACCCTTGAATAGAATGCCCGAAACAGTTACAGTTCAAAAACCGACAGGGAAACTAATGATTGATATTTACGACTTGTATAATAAGATGGAGGGCAACAACATCATGTTGTCTTTTAAAGGCGACATCACATCTGAGTTGATGACCTCCATTCTACATATTATGGAAAGCAGGCTTGACAATCTTAAAGAAGAGCCTAAAGTGAAAAAGAAAGTTTACAACGTACTGGTAGAATGCTTGCAAAACCTTTATCACCATATTGATGAAGTGCCTGCCGTGCATGTAGACAAAAACAATTCCGGGCGCTCAGCAATATTTATGATTGGTATTGGAGACAATCACTATTCAATAGTTACAGGCAATTATATGCTTACCAAAAAAGTTGCTTCTTTTAAAGAACAACTTGAACGCATCAATGCAATGAGTTCAGATGACCTTAAGAGTCTTTATAAAGAAATCCTTAATAACGAGCGTTTGTCAGAAAAAGGCGGAGGCGGTTTGGGCATGATTGACATTGCACGCAAAACAGGTCAGAAATTAAATTTTAATTTTGTACAAATTAACGATCAATATTCATTCTTCAGTTTAAACATAAAAGTAGGACACACTCAATTACAACATAATTAACATGGAAACAATTATTATTGAAGGAACACCAAAAACCCCAAGCGTAAACTTCGATTCAGCAAGCGGGATATTACATCTAAAAGGGAGATCAATTCCTGAAAATTCAATTGAATTTTATAAACCCTTGGTTGAATGGTTGGATGAATATGCTGCAAAGCCACAAGCTAAAACTGCTGTAAATATTCAGTTAGAATATTTCAATACAAGTTCTTCGAAATGCCTGCTCGACTTGTTCAAGAAATTAGAAGGCATGCATAAAAGTGGGAATGATATTACCATAAAATGGTATTATGAAGAAGATGATGAAGACATGCTGGAAGCTGGTGAAGACTATCAAAGCATTATTAACATACCTTTCAAAATGATTGAAGTGGAGCAATAATCTTCACTGAATATAAATTCCAAAAAATCCCGTTCAATTAGTGTGAGCGGGATTTTTTGTTTCGAAAACACTTATATTATTTTCTAAATATTTTATATGAACCAACTTCTTGAAGCACTAAAATATCTTCTACCCTCTGTTGTTGTTTTTATTACGGCTTATGCTCTAATACGCATGTTTTTAGACGATACAAAAAGCAAAGCGCAACTACCATCAAAAGAAAATGAAACGCAAACATTACTTAAAATTGAAACACAGAAAGTAATGCTTCCCCTGAAATTGCAGGCTTATGAGCGTATTACACTTTATCTGGAACGTATAAATCCTGAAAGTCTAGTTATGCGTAATCACCGTTCAGGAATGACTGCTCTTGATATTCAGCGTGAGTTGCTAAAAAATATTCGCGAAGAATTTGAACACAATCTTTCACAACAGATTTATCTGAATCCGGGAAGTTGGGATGCCGTGCGAAGTGCAAAGGATGAAATGACTAAACTGGTAAAACTGGCAGGAACACAGGTTGAAATAAGCACATCTGCCCTAGCCTACAGCGAAACATTTTTAAAAATGTCAGGACAACTTTCTCTGTTGCCAACACAAATTGCAATTGAAAAGATAAGAGGTGAACTGAAGCAGCTATAACAATGCATACGTACGATGTTACTTTACTTACCGATTCAAGGTATGTTAACCCTTATGAACTTACTGATTACGTAAAAAATGTACTGCATGAAGACTTGTTGGTAAAGCAAGCCCTAGAAAGCAGAGGGTTGCGTGTCGCCCGCACCAACTGGGACAATCCTGACTTTAACTGGAATAATACACGATATATTATTTTCCGCACAACATGGGATTATTTCAATCGGTTTGCTGAGTTTTCTGAATGGTTGAAAAGAGTAAGTACACAAACAAAACTCATCAACCCATTAAATACAATACACTGGAGTCTGGATAAACATTACCTCCGCGATTTAGAAATAAAAGGCATTCAAATTCCTCAAACTATATTCATTGAGCCAGGCGAGAAAAGAAATCTGGCTGAAATTGCAAAAAACACCGGCTGGCAAGAATTAGTAATTAAGCCGGCTATATCAGGTGCTGCAAGGCATACCTACCGTTTGAACGAAAATAATATTAAAGAACATGAAGCAATTTTCAGAGAACTGATACAATCAGAAGCTATGCTGTTGCAAGAGTTTCAAAACAATATACTCACTAAAGGTGAAGTTGCTTTTATGCTATTTGGCGGAAGATATAGTCATGCTGTTTTAAAAAAAGCAAAGCAAGGCGATTACCGTGTACAGGACGATTTTGGTGGTTCGGTACTTGACTATAATCCCAATGTTGAAGAAATAAAGTTTGCTGAAAAAGCAGTTGCTGCTTGTGAGCCAGTTCCTGTTTATGCCCGTGTTGATGTAATCTGGGATAATGAAAACAAACTCTGTGTTTCGGAATTGGAATTGATTGAACCTGAGTTATGGTTTCGTAAGTCTTCCAAAGCTGCTGAACTATTTGCAGAGGAAGTAGCAAGATTTATTGAGGCTACATAAAATGCAAACAGCCGGTCTTGCGAGGACCGGCTGTTTGTGAACACCACCCAAACCAAATATTTTATGCTACCTGGCGAGCCCAGAGCATCAGGCGGTTTTCGCCTACTTTAAAGACAGGGCTGCCTTCGGTAGTTAATTTTGCAATTGTTTCGCTCATCAGGTTGCGACCTGTTGCTTTTTCAAATTCATTGATCATTCTGCGGAAGTGATTGTAAACAAAGATGGAAGGGGCTTCGCTTCCTGCACCTGACATTCCGAGTGCGTAACGGATTTTTATATCAAAACGGCTTTCGTTGAAAAGTTGAGTGTCTCCCCAGCCGAAACTTTCTTTCATTATCATCATGGCAACCAGTGTGCGAACCGATGTTGCAGGAACGCTCTGGAATTGCTCAAACATTTGTTTGTAAGGATTTTCATCAATTGCTTCAGTGATACTGGAGCGGAATAAGCTATACCAGTCCATATCGTTATCGGCAGCAGCAGCGTTGTTGCTGGTAAAACCGATGTTAGTTGAGGTGTAGTTAGATGTTGAAGCAGAAGCAGTGTTAGTGTTTCTGTTGTTGTTGTAGTTCAGAACTTGTGTTGCTGATTTTACTACTCTAAGGTGTGACATTGTTGTGTTCATGGTTTCTTGGTTTTATTTGGTTTAGGTTTTTGTTCTTTTTTGTTTTTAAAAATGTCCGGGGTCAGCATTACGGTGCTGAACCCAGACACCTTCTTTTTTTTTAAAGCCTTACGGGGCTTCTTTTTAGGTTTTGAAGTCTTACGGGACTTCTTTTTATTTTCGGGAACGGGTTGGCTCCCTTTTTTTATTGAAGCCTTACGAGGCTTCTTCTTTCTTTAATAAGAGCGGGGTTGCGCTCCTTCCTTCTGTTGGTTACGCTGCTATTCTCAGTTTCTTCTCAGGAGCTGTGTTCTTAGCAGGGGCATAACATTCTTTTTCTGCAGGAAACTGTTCGGTGCGAACATCGCTTGCGAAGGCGTTTACTGCTTCTTTGATTAATTCTGCGCCATACATGTAGGTGCGCACAAATTTTGGTTTGAAGTCGGTGCAGAAGCCCAGCATATCATGCAGAACCAATGCTTGTCCGTCACACTCCAACCCTGCTCCTACTCCGATAACCGGGATTTCAATGGCGTCTCTAACTGCTGCGCCTACATGTGAAGGAACCGCTTCCAACACTACCGAGAAGCATCCCAGTTCTTGCATACGGATTGCATCCGCTACAATTTTAGCTTCTTCTTCTTCGGTTTTGCCTTGAACTTTAAATCCTCCAAGCGCTTGATGATGTGAAGGGGTGAGACCAATGTGTCCTACTACAGGTATGCCCGACTGCGTAAGATGAGCGATAAGCTTTTCATTGCCATCAACCCCTTCAATTTTTACTGCTTTTGCTCCGGCTTTCATAAGAATTTCTACGTTGTCCATAGCTTTCTCTAAGCCTTTGCGGTTTGCCATGAATGGCAGCGCAGCGATAATAAATTTATTGTTGGCGCCTTTAACAACTGCACGCAGGTGCATTGCTATGGTTTCAACATCTGAGTTAAGTGTGGTGTCAAATCCGTGCATCACCATTGATGAACAGTCGCCTACAAGGATTCCGTCAACTTCGGTTTCGCTGAGAATTTTTGCACTCCAGTAGTCGTAAGAAGTTACTACTACAATTTTCTTTTTTTCTGCTTTTAGTTTTTTGAAAGATTTTAAGATACTCATGATTTTAGGTTTTTAAGGGGTTATTAGATTTTGGTTGGTTAGGTTCGTGTTCGTTTTAAAAATTTGTGTTTGTAAATTCTGAGGCAAAGATGTGCTCGTTTTAACCTTAAGTGGTATAAGAAGTGAACTAATTTGAACATCCGTATAATTATAAATATCTCTTAATAACCTGTAAATAAAGAGATTTTAAGCATTTCCGATTTTATATTATTTTGGAACAAAATAAATCTGATAAACGACAAAAATGTATCGACAAACGACATAACTTTTTTGCCAACGAGGGGTAAATGCTATACCAAAAAGGGGTTTTTGTAGACGAATTTTGATTAGCATTGAACTCATTTATTCAATAACTATATGGACTATAAAAATGTCTGCCTTCAGGTCTGCACCATTGCCAAAGAAACCGGGGCATTTATACGCGAAGAAGCCAAGCGCTTTAAAACCTCAACCGTTGAAGTAAAAGGCCACAATAACTTTGTGTCGTATGTTGACAAAACCTCAGAACAAAAATTAGTAACCGCACTTTCAGGGCTGTTGCCCGAAGCAGGCTTTATAGCCGAAGAAGGCACCAGTGATAAAAAAGGCGAGCGCTACAACTGGATTGTTGACCCGCTGGATGGTACTACTAATTTTATACATGGCTTTCCGTGTTATGCTATTAGTATAGCACTAACGGAAAATAACAAAACCGTGCTTGGTGTTATCTACGAAATAAACCAGAACGAATGTTTCTACGCCTGGAAAGACAGTGATGCTTATATGAACGACAACAAGATTACTGTTTCCTCCACTCCTACCCTTAAAGACTCCTTATTAGGCACCGGATTTCCTTATTATGATTATGGAAAGATGGATGCCTACTTACAATTGTTCCGTCATTTTATGCAACACTCACATGGATTAAGGCGTCCGGGATCTGCTGCAACAGACCTTGCCTACCTTGCATGCGGACGCTTTGACGGCTTTTATGAATACAGCCTTGCACCCTGGGATGTAGCAGCAGGAGCATTTATAGTTCAACGCGCAGGCGGTGTGGTTGCAGACTTCTCGGGTGGTGATAATTATATTTTCGGGAAAGAGATTGTAGCAGGAAATGCGCTCGTGTTTCAGGAATTGCAGGAAACGGTGAAACGGTTTATGATATAAACGTCATACTGAACTTGTTTCAGCATCTCACTAATAAAACCCTGAAACAAGTTCAGGGTGACGAAACCTACTTAATCACAATCTTCGCCACCGCACTCTCATACATGGTAGATTTCAATTCAATCTTGCTCTGAGTTATTCCGTCTGTAACAGAAAGATTGGCTGTATTGGGTGATATTGTACCCAGGTTGTGTGCATGAAGTAGAATATAACATACTGTTCCTTTTTCAAAGTGCATTTTTACCTCTTTTGGATTTGCTTTCAGTTCATAATTACAAACAACGCAGCTATCGTTTACATAAATTGAAACAATGTCACCATCCAGTATTTTATCGTCCCAAACACGAATGGTAAGGTTGCCATTACTGAAAGTCATTTTGTTAGTAGTTGAATCAACCGGCAAAACTCTGCGCCCAACCCACTCCTTTGGCATCTTATAAACCTTAGGATCATCAGGTATTATTGTTTTATTTTTTGCGGCTTCTTCTAAGTTGAATTTTTTCTGCGCTTCTAACTTACGTCCAAGGTCAACGCGATCTTGCGCCTCTTTATTGGCATCAATTTCTTTGGGTAGTTCAGGTTTTTTCTCAAATCCCCACAGGTGGATTTTTTTATCATAACTTCCAGTCAATAATTTAAATTCTGTTCCCGTTAGAAAATTAATGGCCAGTGTTTTTCCCGTATGGTAAGTTATAGTATGCTTCTTTTCACCTGAGGCCGCATCCCACACATTTACATTGTAGCGATCTCCTCCGCTCACCAAAAACTTATCATCTTTTGAAAAAGCCATGTAGCTGAACGAGTTTGGCCCACCGCCTGCATCAAAGCCAAGAATTTCTTTTGCATAACCGTAATCCACAATTTTTATTTTACCATCATCGCACCATAGCGCAAGTTTCTTTCCATCACTGGTAAAACAGAACGATGTTATTTTGCATTCACCTATTTTTATTTCCTTAACAATGCGATCACTTTTCATGTCCAGAATTTTCACGGTGTTGTCTACACTAAAAGCAAGGTATTTACGGTCGGGGGTTTGCATACCGCAGGTAATGGAACTTGTTCCAAACTCATGTAACACCTGAGCAACAGAATCTGGTTTATTTACTAAAGCTTTGCAGAGATATGAGGTTCCGCCACCGTAATAAATATATGTTCCATCGGCTGTAAAAGCAGAAAAATTAATAGCTGTTGTCAGCGTTCCTTTATTGACAAGAAAATCGGTGCTACGGTATTTATCGCCTGTAGTTGTACTCCATATATAAACCACTCCATAACCATATGAAGCTGCAATCTTGTTTCCGGTTTTATCAAAAGCGATATGTGTTACTTTGGTACTGTGTCCTTTAAATTCACGAACACGACTTCCTGTTGTATCCCACAAGATAACATTGCCCTGACTTCCGCCAGTAGCAAAGTATTTACCAGTTGGAGAAACGGTGATACACTCTATTCCGTCTTTGTGTCCTAGAAAAGATTTTTTAAGAACCAAGGTATCATCCTGCGCTGAGGCAACATGAGACAAACATACTGCAACAAAAAAACCGACTAATTTTACAAACCTGAGATTGCGCACTATATAGCAGCTATTTTTAAAATCTGTGTGGCACGAAATTAATCATCGCAATTTAAAAACAGTGTTAATTAATCAGGAAAAAAATTCGTAATATAAAATACGAGAAGATTGAAAGAGAAAGTAGATAGCCAACAACAGAAATGGTGAAATACCAAAAAGCAAGATAATTATAGACGAAGAGGTTGCATCCGAAGTAAGTTTATCGCTCTCGGAATGCAAATCGTTGTTAAGAATATTGACTAATTCGGTTTGAGCAAACTGACACTTTTCAAATGCAGGACGTACATAAGCATTTTTATATTCCAGTGCTTTTGCATGATCTGTTTCAAGAAGCATTAGAAATTGCTTACAGAATTGCTCATACTCTTTTGTAAAAGTTGCCAGTTCAGATTTTTTATCAGATTGAGCAGTAGTGAAAACATTTTCATCTATTGCTTCAATTTCGCGTTGTATTTCAGAAAATGAAGAAACAGAAATATCGCGAAAATTTTCAATCTCACCAGGCCTTATTGTTATGAGCAAGTTAAGCAATGAACGATGTATAGCTGTCGTTTCCACCATTATCTTCTGTGATGTTTCAACAACTATCATACGTGAAACAAGCATCTTGCGGTATTCGTTTTCATTATTACGGCTATTGGTAAATTGCAGCACCTGTGACACCAGAATTACCAAGGCAAACAAACCAAAAAGCCACAACAAGCGTTTCTCGCTATTTTCAAATTTTATGTCCTCGACCATCTTTTAGATTTATAAATAAGAGGCAAAATTTAGTTGAATAATTTTCATACAACAAACATTATTCGACAAGACTAAAAAAGCAGGGCATGAATAAATATATGTATTATAATGCTTGACTATATTATTTACTACCCTTTAGCATCGGCACAAACGAACTGGTAGTTCTGATATACTCGTCATACTCAGGATTGCCTGTGTATTTTTTTTCAAGCATTGCAACGCCAGAAACTTTTAGCAAAAGATAGGTTAGTGCAATAGGACTTATAATGGAAATAAAAATATTTCCAGCGCCTGCTGCAACAATAAAAATGCCCCACCAGAGCAGAGCCTCTCCAAAATAATTGGGATGGCGTGTATATTTCCAAAGTCCGTAGCGCATTATTCTTCCTTTGTTGGCAGGGTTGTTTTTAAAGCGCATCATTTGACCATCGCCAAGCGCTTCAAATAAAAAGCCAATAAGCCAAACTGCAGCACCAATAAAATCGGCCGGTAAAAGTTCAGATGAATTTGAAGCATTTACCTGCATGAGTGGCAGAGCAATTACAAACATGATTGCGCCCTGCAACATAAACACCTGAAGGTAGCTGCGCCAGTAAATGGTTTTACCCCATTCGTTGCGCCATTGCTTATAGCGGAAGTCTTCTCCTTTACCTTTATTACGCATAAAAATGTAAAGAGCAAGGCGCAGACCCCATAGCATTATAAGAGCGGTTATTAAAAGTTGTCGCGGATAAAAAGTGCCTCTATCGAAGAGCATTGCCAGTGCCACTATAATAAAGCCTATGCCCCAACCTATGTCAACAATACTATTGTCTTTGAGGCGCAGCGCCAGCAAATACATAAAGTTCATAAAAATGAAAATGTAGAGGGCGCTAATGAGGTAAACGTTATTCATATCAGAATAACAACAAACTTAAGATTTTGTTTTTTGTTTTATATGAAACCTGATTGCTATGCTCAGAATATTTTCGAGGTCGCTTTAAGTAATAATACTGATTCGAAAGTAAATGAATCAGGAAACTATAGCCGATAAATTACTTAGTGGTATTTCTATGTTCTTCCAAAATGTAATTGTTAGCGCCAAGAAAAAAATTGGGTTCCTGTCTTGAAACCGGAAATGATTCGGGGTAATCATTAATATTAATTTCCCGGCCTGCACTTATCAACTCTGCCCCAGAAAACAATTCAACTTTTACTCCGGTATCAAAAACAATGGTGTGTCTTTGATTTTTTAACCGGTGATATTGCATATTAGCTGCGTTCAGTGCATTTATGTAAGGTTCAATCTCTGAAGCATTTCCTGTACTAAGTATTCTGTAAGTTTCTCCTTCTCTTTCCTGAGCAAAAGCAACAGTAATTACTAAGAGAAGAACGGACAGAGCAGAAAAGAATTTATTCATGTTTTTCATTTCTAAGTTTGTCTAAAATTATTTAACAACAGTTACAATTCCAACTCTTACTCCGCTGGAATGGTCTATTCCTGTATATGTTATGCGATATACATAAACATCTTCCTGAACTATATTGCCTCTGTATCTTCCATCCCATCCATAAAGCAGGTCTTCTGAAGTAAAAAGATGTTCGCCCCATCTGTCAAATATCATCATTTCAAATTCTTCAATGCCTAATCCATAGGCATAAAAAATGTTGTTCCTGTGGTCATCATTTGGCGAAAAAGCATTAGGTATATATAGTGTTACTATAGGTGTTGTTATAACTTCATGTGATATACTATCAGTACATCCGTATTGGTTTACTACGAACAATCTTACCTGGTATGTTCCTGCTTCTTCAGTTGGGAATGTATGAACAGGATCAGGAATTAAATTGCTTGTAGTTTCACCATCACCAAAATCCCAATACCATTCAGTTGCTCCCAATGATTCATCTGTAAAGTAAAATGTAGGGTCAATTATAGTGGCACTATCAGGAGTAAAACTGAATTCGGCCTCGGGCAGAGGAAATACTGAAATATAATTTTCAATAATCAGTTGCGTTACGCATTGATGTTCCGATGTAGCAGTTAATGAAACAGTATAATTTCCGGTATCAGCGTAGCAATGAAAAGGATTACCGTTGTTGGATATTTCACCGTCACCAAAATTCCATACCCATGATATTATATTTCCTGATGCTATTGAACTTTCATTTAGGAAGTCAACACAGAGAGGTTTGCAACCGGCAGTATCACTTGCTTCAAATACAATAACAGGATTTGGATAAACTGTTATTGTAACACTTGTATCCTTTATGCAACCGTAATAATTTCCGGTGACAATATATGTTGTTGTTACTTCGGGAGAAGCCGTTACGGTGTCACTGGTTGTATTACTCAACCCTGCTGCAGGCGACCATGAATAATTATCTGCTCCTGATACTATCAGATTCGTTGTACCTCCATTGCAGAATGAGGCAGAAGCTGGTGTAACTAGAAGTACAGGATTAGGATTAACTGTTATGTTAAAAGAAGCAGGGCTACCCGGACATCCACTGGCAGTAGGCGTTACTGAAACAGTTGCAGTAACAGGTAATACTGTGTTATTAGTTGCAGTAAATGAAGGAGTGTTACCCGTTCCGCTGGAAGCAAGACCAATTGATGCATCTGAATTAATCCAGTCAAATGTAGTTCCCGGTGTGGTGCTTGTAAAATTTGAAGTTGGGATATTTATTCCATCACAAACAACTGTATCAGACGGAACAATAACGTTTGGTCCCGGATTAATTTTA